>NZ_JALDQE010000004.1:0-565984 GCF_022748145.1 Bacillus sp. CCB-MMP212 | reverse complement strand
ACTTCTGGTTCTTTCGGATCCTCCGGTTTCACTTCTGGCTCCTTCGGTTCTTTCGGATCTTCCGGTTTCACTTCTGGTTCTTTCGGATCTTCCGGTATCTTAAAATCTTCTTTTGTTTTCGGTAAAATTGTAACTGTAGGCTCAAGTGGTGTATTTATTCTATCGTCCACTATCGCTCTATTTGTTATCCCTTTACTTGGTGCTGCTTTTACCTTCGCTTTAAAAATAATACTACGTTCTTTCGTATCTGTAATTTCTAGATACTTCGCTATTACTTTTCCAAACTCCATTTTTAACTCTACTGGATTTGGTTCAGCCCCTTCAAATCGAATACTATCTTGCACGTACTCTAAACCGGCTGGAATTTCATCTTCTACCTTTACCTCAGTTAGTTTTCCGTTCTCTACCGTATTTTCAAAGCTAATTCGATATTCTACTTCTTCTCCTAACTTCGGTTCATGATTACTTACTGTTTTTTCTGCTTGTAATGCACCATCTTTATGTTGAGGCTGTATAGCGACATTCGGTTTCTCTGGTGGGTTTATTGTATCTTCCACAACCGCCGTATTCACAATCGCTTCGCCAATTTTAGCTTTATCTTTCACTTTTACTTTAAAGACGATGCTTCTTTCTTTCATGTCCGTAATTTCTGGATATTCTGCGAGTACTGTGCCGTTTTTCACTTTCACATACAACGGTTTCGGATTCTCTCCCTCGGCTCTTTCACTACCTTCTACAAACTCTAAGCCAGTTGGTAATTCATCCTTAATCTTCACCTTCGCTACTTTTCCATGCTCTACTACGTTACGGAAAGTAATTCGATACTCTACTTCTTCTCCTAATTTTGGAGATGGATTATTTACTGTTTTCTCAGCTTTTAGTTTTCCGTCCTTATACTCCGGCGTAATAATCGCTTCTGGTTTTTGCGGCGGATTCTTCGGATTATCATCATCCACAATTGCCGTATTCACGATTTTCTTACCGACTTTTACTGCTTCCGTTACTTTTACCTTAAAGCGAATACTACGCTCAGCTGTATCAGTAATATTTTCATACTTCGCACTAACCTTACCAGCTTCTTCTTTTAACTCTACTGGCGCTGGCTCATTACCTTCTGATTTTAAACTATCCTTCACATACTCTAAGCCAGTTGGTAATTGATCCTCAATTTTCACTTCTGCTAGTTTTCCGTTTTCTACCGTATTTTTAAAACTAATTCGGTACTCTACTTCTTCTCCTAGCTTTGGATCTTTTTTGCTTACCTTTTTATCAGCTTTAAATTTACCAGCTTTATGCTGCGGTGTAATATCTACTTCCGGTCGCTCTGGTGGATTTTTTGTATCATCAACAATTGCTTTATTTACAATTGCTTTGTCCACTTCAACAGAATCTTTCACCTTCACTTTAAAGATAATACTTCTTTCTTTCATGTCAGTGATATTTTCATACTTCGCACTAACCTTACCAGCTTCTTCTTTCAACTCTACTGGGGCTGGCTTATCACCTTCTGCTTTTAGACTATTTTTCACATACTCTAAACCAGACGGAATTTCATCCTCAATTTTCACTTCTGCCAGCTGTCCATCTTTCACCGTATTATTAAATGAAATTCGGTATTCGATTTCCTCACCTAGCTTCGGTTTATGATTATTCACCTTTTTATGAGCAGCAATTTTACCGTCTTTATATTGCGGTGTAATTTTCGCTGTCGGTTCAGTTATAGGGTGGTTCGGATCATCGACGTGGATAATCGCTTTATTTGTAATGTCCTTACCTATTGTAACCGAATCTTTCACCTTCACTTTAAAGACGATACTTCTTTCTTTCGTATCCATAATCTCTGAATACTTTGCCATTACCTTACCATTTTCTACTTTCAACTCCACTGGTTTTGGCTCTTCACCTTCAGCCTTTTCGCTTCCTTCTACAAACTCTAATCCAGCTGGAATTTTATCTTCTATCTTTACCTCTACTAGTTTTCCATCTTTCACCGTATTATTAAAAATAATTCGATATTCGATTTCCTCACCTAACTTCGGTTCACGATTACTTACTTCTTTTCTTGCCTCAATTTTTCCATCTTTATATTGTGGTGTAATCGGTACATAAGGCTCTTCTGGTAGATTCTTTGTATCATCTACAATTGCCTCATTTACGATTTCTTCTCCCACTTTTGCGCTTTCTTTTACCTTCGCTTTAAAGACAATACTTCTTTCCTCTGTATCTGTAATTTCTGGATACTTTGCCATTACTTTATTATTTTTCACCTGTAGCTCTACTGGTTTCGGTTTAGAACCTTCTGCTGTGATGCTGCCTTCTACATACTCTAAACCATTTGGTAAGGCATCCTTTATATTTACCTCTGCTAGTTTCCCGTTTTCTATCGTATTTTTAAAACTAATTCGATATTCTACTTCTTCTCCTAGTTTCGGTTTATGATTATTTGCCACTTTCTGCGCAGCAATTTTACCATCTTTATATTGCGGAGTAATTTCCACATGAGGCTCTTCTGGCTTATTTTTTGTATCTACTACGATTGCTTTATTAACAATCTCCTTACCTATTTCTACCTCTTCTTTTACTTTCACTTTAAAGATAATACTTCTTTCTTTTGTATCGGTAATTTCTAGATACTTTGCCATTACCTTACCGTTTTCAAATTTCAATTCTACTGGACTAGGCTTAGATCCTTCTGCTTGTAAACTGTTCTCCACGTACTCTAATCCAGCTGGAATTTCATCTTCTACTTTAACCTCTACTAGTTTTCCGTTTTCTACCGTGTTTTTAAAACTAATTCGGTATTCTACTTCTTCTCCTAATTTCGGTTTTTTATTGTTTACAAATTTCTCTGCTTTAAGCTTACCGTCTTTATATTCTGGCGTAATTGTTACTTCTGAAGTTGTTGGATCTTTTGTATCATCAACAACTACTTTATTGACAATGCCTTCACCAACCTTAAATTCTTCTTTTACTTTCGCTTTAAAGACGATACTTCTTTCTTCTGTATCCGTAATTTCTGGATATTTTGCGATTACTTTTCCATCTTTCACTTTCAGTTCTACCGGATCTGGCTTAGAACCTTCTGCTCGTAAACTATCTTTCACATACTCTAATCCATTTGGTAAATCGTCTTCTATTTTTAACTCTGCTAGCTTTCCGTTTTCTACCGTATTTTTAAAGCTAATTCGGTATTCCACTTCTTCTCCTAACTTCGGCGTTTCATTATTTACCGTCTTCTTCGCTTCCACTTTTCCGTCTTTATGCTGTGGAGTAATTTCTGCCGTCGGTGTTTCTGGCTCATTTTTCGTATCATCAATAATTGCTTTATTGACGATTTTTTTACCGACTTTCACTTCATCTTTTACTTTCACTTTAAAAGTGATACTTCTTTCTTCTGTATCCGTAATCTCTGGATACTTCGCCATTACCTTACCATTTTCCACTTTCAATTCTACTGGATCCGGCTTAGAACCTTCTGCTTTCACACTGTTTTCTACGTACTCTAAACCTTCGGGTAAAGTATCTTCTATTTTCACCTCTGCTAGTTTTCCATCTTCTACCGTGTTTTTAAAACTAATTCGGTATTCTACTTCTTCTCCTAACTTCGGCGTTTCATTATTTACCGTCTTCTTCGCTTTCACTTTTCCGTCTTTATGTTGCGGAATAATTTCTGCTGTCGGTGTTTCTGGCGGATGTTTCGTATCGCTCACAATCGCTTCATTAACAATTGAATCGCTCACTTTACCTTTTACTTTCACTTTAAAGGTAATACTTCTCTCTTTTGTATCTGTAATCTCAGGATACTTTGCCATTACCTTACCGTTTTCAAATTTCAATTCCACTGGATCTGGCTTAGAACCTTCTGCTTTTACACTGTCTTTCACATACTCTAATCCATTAGGTAAATCATCTTCTATTTTTACCTCTGTTAGCTTTCCATGTTCTACCGTATTTTTAAAGCTGATTCGGTATTCCACTTCTTCTCCTAACTTCGGCGTTTCATTATTTACCATCTTTTTCGCTTCAAGTTTTCCATCTTTATACTGAGGAATAATTTCCGCTGTCGGATTAACTGGCTTGTTTTGTGAATCATCAATAGTTGCTTTATTAATGATTTTTTTACCAACTGTTACTTCTTCTTTTACTTTCACTTTAAAAACGATACTTCTTTCTTCTGTATCCATAATTTCTGGATATTTTGCCATTACCTTACCGTTTTCAAATTTCAGCTCTACTGAATCTGTTCCGGCACCTTCTGCTTTCAAACTATTTTCTACATACTCTAAACCTTCTGGTAGAGTATCCTCTATTATCACGTCTGTTAGCTTTCCGTACTTAACCGTATTTTTCATACTAATTCGGTATTCTACTTCTTCTCCTAACTTCGGTGTTTCATTATTTACGATTTTCTTCGCTTTAATTTTTCCATCTTTGTGTAATGGTGTGATTTTTGCTTCTGGTTCTTTCGGATGCTTCATATCATCAACAATTGCTTTATTGATGATTTCCTTACCTACTTCCGCTTCTTCCTTCACCTTTACCTTAAAGACAATACTTCTTTCTTTCATATCTGTAATATTGTCGTATTCAGCAATGACTTTTCCATCTTTCACACTTAACTTTAATGGAGCTGGTTTATCACCTTCAGCCTTTTCACTGCCTTTTACATACTCTAAACCGTTAGGAATTGTATCCTCTATCGTTACCTTTTCTAGTTTTCCGTTTTCTACCGTATTTTTAAAGCTAATTCGGTATTCTACTTCTTCTCCTAGTTTTGGTGATGGATTATCTACTGTCTTCTTCGAATCAATTATTCCATCCTTATATTGCGGAGTAATTCTTTCTTCCGGCTCAATCGGTGGATTTTTCGTATCATCAACAATTGCTTTATTGACAATCTCTTTATCTACTTTTGCTTCTTCCTTCACCTTTACTTTAAAGACGATACTTCTTTCTTTCATATCCATAATATCGATATACTTAGCTTTGACTATTCCATTTTCAACAGCTAATTCTACTGGTCCAGGTGCTTCTCCTTCGGCCTTGATACTATTTTCTACATATTCAAGACCTTTTGGAATTGTATCTTCCACTCGCACCTCTTCAAGTTTTCCGTTCTCAACCGTATTATGAAAACTAATGCGGTACTCGATTTCCTCGCCTAGCTTCGGTTTCTTATTATTAACTACCTTTGTAGCAGCAATTTCACCTTTTTTACTTTGTGGTGTAATAACAACCTTCGATTCAGCAGGCTCATTTTTCGGATCTTTTGCAATTGCTTTATTTACAATTGCCTCCCCTACTTTTGCCGAATCTTTTACTTTCACTTTAAAGACAATACTTCTTTTTTCTGTATCCGTAATTTCTGGATACTTTGCCATTACTTTGCCGTCTTCCACTTTTAGTTCTACTGGCTCTGGTTTTATACCTTCAGCTTTCAAACTATCTTTCACGTATTCAACACCTTTAGGTAGTGTATCTTCTACTAGCACCTTTTCTAGTTTTCCGTTTTCTACCGTATTATAAAATGTAATTCGGTATTCCACTTCTTCTCCTAGTTTTGGTGTTTGATTCGTTACGCTTTTTTCAACATCCACTTTACCGTATTTATAATCCGGCGTAATCTTTTCTTCTGGATGCTCAGTTTGTCCATTTGGCTCACTCACAACCGCTTTATTAACAATCGTTTCTCCGGCTTTTGCCTCTTCTTTTACTTTCACTTTAAAGGAAATGCTTCGCTCTTTTGTATCCGTAATCTCTGGATATTTTGCGATTACCTTACCATTTTCTACTTTTAACTCTACTGGATTTGGTTCAGCACCTTCAGCTCTCTCACTACCTTGAACAAATTCTAAGTTAGATGGAATTTCATCTTCTATTGTAACTGCATCTAGTTTTCCCTTTTCCACCGTATTTTTGAAGCTAATTTGATATTCAACTTCTTCTCCTAGCTTCGGCTTTTTATTTGTTGCTTTTTTCTTTGCAGCAATTTTACCGGCCTTATGGTGTGGTGTAATCTTCTCTTCTAAATCCTGTGGTGGATTTGTTTTATCACTAACGGTTGCTTTATTAACAATTTCTTCACCAATTTTTGCAGTTTCTTTTACTTTTGTTTTAAAGACGATACTTCTTTCTTCCATATCCATAATTTCTGGATACTTTGCAATTACTTTACCATTTTCAAACTTCAGCTCTACTGGCTCTGGTTTTGCACCTTCTGCTTTCAAGCTATCTTTCACGTATTCAAGACTACTTGGTAATTCGTCTTCAATTGTCAATACATCTAGACGTCCATCTTTTGTCTTATTTTTAAATGTAATACGATACTCTACCTCGTCACCTAGCTTCGGTGTTTTATTAGAAGCTATTTTTCTTGCCTCTATTTCTCCCGGAACTTCTTTCGGAAGCGTAACCGTAACATTTGCATCATCTGTAGTTTCATAATTTACCTCGGTACTATCTTTTCCCTTTACAGCAACGATATTTTTTATTGTTGTATCTGATTGTACAGAAGCTTTCACTTTTACTTTAAATGTAATAATGGCACTTTCACCAGGTTTTAAAACACCGCCGTCTTTAGCATCTGCCCCTTCACCAATACGGAAATCAATTTGATTATTTACAAACTCTGCTTCATCATCGCTTGCATTATCTGTTTTATTTCCTTTATTACTTCCAGAAATATATTGTATAGACCCCGGAACATACTCTAAACGATCATCTAATTTATCAAAACCTTTTACATTAGATACAGGTGCTTGGTTATTTTTCGTATCATTTTTCACTTCAATTTGATACGTAAACTCTTCACCAGATTTAATTTCCTTAACTTCTTTACCGGCACTATCTAATGCCTTTTTATCAACTTGTAAGTTTGGAGCATTATGTTCTGTAACGAATGTAGCGTTATTTAATACGTAAATATCACCACCGCCACCATTTGCTCTAAAACGCATTTTTGCTTCTTTTAAATCATTTTTTACTTGAGTCGGTCCTTCAAGATGATACGTATGAATGTCAGTACTGAATGAATTTGTCCAATCCGGGTTATATCCTGGATATTTTTTTGTAACAAACTCGTTAGTACCGTCTACTTGTACTTCTGTCATAGACGAATCATTCGCATCATTGTCTTTACCGTTAATATTTTTTATCTTTATATATCCAGCACCAAAATCATATTCTCCATAATCATATGCATATCCATCTTTCTCAGCTGGGTCACCTTGCGATGAAAAATAACTAAATTTCGCCTTAAAAGCACCTTCTTTTGGTGTGTTTATTTTATTAACACTAATATCTGTCCAGGCTGTACTTTTTTGAGAGACTAGCCCTTCCCAAATCTTCATGTCTTTTACTGTTTCTTTATAGTTTTCATAAACTAATATAAGATTCCAGTTACCCCAGTAATAGCCGCCACCTGTTACATCTTTAATTTGTGGCACATTTGCAACTGTCAACGTTTGTGAAATCCCTTGCTGTGCAATTACATTTGTTACATCTGCATACGCAACATATCCTGCGCCACTACCTGAGTAATTAGAAATATAAGGTAGGTAATCCGCTTTTCGTATGCTATCAGCAGTTACATCTGCATATTCTTTATTTCCCATTTTCATTTTGACTGGTTGTCTTACTTGATCCTCGGTAACCTTTCTATCAGCAATATTTCCTGGTAACCCCATTGCTGCTGTCCAGAATAAGTAAGCCTTTTTCACTTTACTTCCGGCAGGAATATTAGGAAATGCACCTGTTGACGAATTAAAAGTACTATCATCGTTATCAACGTCCACAGTCATTTTATTCGTTTTATAACCCATACTTTGTCTGCCATAATGATCAGTCGTCAAACCAAGTGTTACATTGCCAGTCTGTACTAAATTACCAGCAGTAATTGTAGAATACAGTGGATCTCCAAATCCTTGCTTATCCCCTGTTTGCATTTGAACCTTCGAAGCATTCTCTGATGCAGCTTGTACTTTTGCATCGCTCTGATTTTCCGCTTCTTTTTCTAGTTTCTTCTCATCTTTATCTACTGGCTGCTTCACTAGTTCCGTGTTCGCTGTAGGTTTATTTTTATCTCCTGCAGATACTTTTAATTTTCCATCCACTTCTTTTGATTTAGCATCAGCTGGTGATCCGATTTCTTTCTTACTACTGTCAGCCTCATCATCGGTATTAGCTTCAACCTTGTCTTCAGAAGGAATCCCTTCAACATCTACAGACATGTTTCCTATTTGTAGTTGATCCTTTTGCACACTAATTTTTTGCTTATACTCTTTATTAAAATGTTGTGCACGACGAGCTTTTATTAACACAGTCATTTTTTCATGTGATTTTAAATCTTTAATTTTAAGATTAGAAGAAAGAACCTTTCCTCCCTTATCTTTTTCCTCTACATAGAAATCCGCTACCTTATTTTCAGGTAACTTCTCTCCGTTTACTTTCACAGATTGCGAAGGGAACGTAATTTCATTTTCATTATTTTGTTTAAGCACCAATTCTTGAATTGGTGTAGCTCCCGTATTTTCAATCGTATATTGAAATACGTGCTCCCTCTCCGCTACTTCTCCCTTATATATTTCAGCATTTACTTGCTCTGCCTTAATTTTCACATCATTTCCTTGTAACTCATCCCAGCTTTTTTTATTTATCTCTGTAGCAAAAGCACTGGGTGAAGGCAATATGATGGATAGGAGAAGTGTGATCATCGTTACGACATTAAAACACTTCAATACTTGCTTCATATTTTCTACCTTTCTCCTTTCTATATACTTGCTATCCGTCTACTTAATTTCAGTAACCCTTTCATTTAGTAGCCGGAGGCATAGCAATATATATCCACTCGCAACAATCCGCCCTACGAAAATGTATCGTTGAAATCCCAATTTCAACAATATAAATCTCATAGAATATCACTATTTTAATTTATCAAAAATAGCATATATATCGGACACTTATACAAACCTTTACCATTTTTTAATATAGTAAAAACGCTCTACTGTATAGGTTTATATAACAGTTAAAGGATACATAAAAATCTTAACATACTCCCTAACCTATTCATACATACAATAGAATTTTTACCATTTTTTAGTTATTTCAGTTTGTTGTTTATGATTGAAATTTTCAAAAAACAATAACCGTTACATGTAAAAATATGTTATATTACTAAAGAACATATGTTCTTATTTTGAAGGAGGAATTTGTAATGATAAACGAACCCATTATCGTAAAAAAAGAAGCTTTCCAAGCAATCGGCGTTTCGATTACGACGACTAACGAAATAGAGGCATCTACTGAAGGAAAAATTCCCGAGCTCTGGAACAAATACTTTCAAGAACAAATGATGCATCACATCCTAAATCAAAAAACGAAAGAAACATTCGCTTTCTACTCAAACTACGAGTCAGATGAAACTGGTACATATACATTTACAATCGGTATGCCCGTTTCTTCATTAGAAGATGTTCCTGAAAATATGACAACTTTAACAATACCTGCCGCTACGTATGCGGTATTTACAACGAGAAAGGGACCAGTTGCTGAAGTCGTTTGTGAAGCTTGGGAATATATTTGGCAATGGTCGAAAGAAAATAAACGTGCCTTCACAACAGACTTCGAGCTTTACGACGCAAGAGCATTAGACCCAAATCATGTACAATTGGATATTTATATTGCGTTAGCCTAAAAAAAGATGCCCATTCGGCATCTTTTTTGTCGTTAAATAGCTACTGGGCAAATTCATTATTATTGTCTACAATGAGAAAGTGCAGTATAGAAATATTAGAAACTGTATAAAGTGAAACTATAATCAGTGGGGGCATCTCCCATTAAGTATTAGCCCTCACCAATCGGGCGTTTACTGGTTTTTTAGTTTAAATTTGTCACATAGAAAGGAAGCAATATGGAGGAACTACAACAAAATAAAACTGCTTTAGAAGGAAGCGGAAAACCGTTATTAAAAAATACGAATTTCCTTTTTCTTTGGGCAGCTACTCTTTTTTCAAGCTTTGCTTTAGCCTTTTTTACTTTTTCACAAACGTGGTACATAGCAAAAACATTAAACCTTGAAGCTTCACTCGGTGTTGTTTTCGTAGCTCTTAGTGTTCCAAGGCTTATTTTTATGATTATCGGCGGCGCTGTAGCTGATAAATTCCCGAAAAAAAACATTATGTTTTACTCCAATATTATTCGAGCGATTCTTGTCGCAACCATTCTCACATGGTTTATCGTTGGTGATGTAACACTATATACATTTGCTTTATTCGCTTTATTCTTTGGACTTGCTGATGCTTTCTTCTGGTCAGCAGATGGATCTATCTTACCGGAATTGGTAGAAAAAAGCCGGTTAACACAAGCGAATTCACTTACACAAATGACGAACCAAGCATCGGTCATCTTAGGCCCTGTACTTGGCGGAATTCTGATCAAATTTACAAACTACGAGACAATATTTTCTATTACAATTTTATTACTGATTGTCGCAGCCATACTCGTTCAAAAAATACAATTTACGATGCCAGAACTAAAAGATACAGATAAAGGTATGTTCACTTCCATTAAAGAAGGAATCTTATATGTAAAGGAATCGCCATTCCTTTCAACTTTCCTTCTTTGTAGCGCCTTTTTAAATTTATTTTTAATTGGTCCGATGCAAGTCGGTTTCCCGCTTTTCGTTAAAAATGTTCTGCACGGTGACTCGCTCCATTTCAGTTACTTAGAAGCATCTGTAGGCGGCGGAATGGCAATAGGCGCTGTCATTGTCGGTTTAAAAAATATTAATCGTAGACGCGGACTATTTTGCATTATCATGATGCTACTGTCTGGTGTATTCTTCTTATCCATCAACTTTAGCACCGTACTTTGGCAAGCATTATTAGCCGGCATGTTTTATGGTATTACAATTGCAATGGCTATCGTTCCGCTTATGGCGATGATTCAATCGACAGTAAAAGAGGAAATGATGGGACGCGTAATGAGCTTACTTATGCTATCATCAATGGGCTTTATCCCGCTCTCTTATGCATTCACATCAATCGCACTTGCAATGGGAATTCCAATCGTAACCGTTATGAAAAGCGGTGCAATTGCTGTTATCGTCTTCGTACTATTTGTAGCGATTCGTGTTCCAGTTGTAAGAAAGTTCGACTAGCTACTTGGAGTCATGTATTATACGCATGGCTCCTTTTTAAATGGATCAAATAACGCTATCCCCTTACTTCTTCTCACAGCTGCTCCCCATTCTAATCCAACCTCTAAAAATAAATCTCGCACTGTACTATATAAAAGTGCCTTCACATTTTTACGGATTTCCCCATATTTATAAGCTCTCACAACACTCTTCACTCGCCAAATGAAATTTCCATACACTTCTTCATCAGCTAATATCTGCTCTAGTAAAACACCTTGCTCTAGTAACCCGCTCTTTTTATACGCAAGCTCGACCTTACTCCAAAATATATTAATTTTCTTCGGATTACTCGTCATCGGTACCAGTGCGTATATAAAAGGCTTCGGTATATCATGACGGCAATACGTCTCATCAAGCTCGTACGTTATTTTTCTTTTCTCTTTTATTTGTGGAATGTTTTTAGAAAGAGTTGTTTCCCTTTCGCTTTTTTGCTCCTTTCCGCTACAGCCAGCTGCACGATCCTCACTTTCACATGCGGACATTTTCATACGGTCATCCATGCGGTCAATTGCAGATATAAGAAAAATATATAAGTTCGCACTATACCCACCGCGCTTATGTCTTTCTTTTGTTGCAACACGCTTTATAATTCCTAGTTCCTCTAACTTTGCAATTGAACGGCGTACTGTACGAATACTCTTTCCAACATTCTTCGCAATCGTCTCCATTAACGGACAGGCGACTCCTACTGTTTTTTGTTTCTCATTCACCGCATACTTTCCTAAAAAATGAATAATGGTAGCATCCGTTTTATTCAATTGAAATCGATAGCACTTCAAAACTTGTTTTTGATATGTATTAAACTCTTCTTTACTTCGAAATTCACTGTATGGTTTCATTAAATTATATAAGCTTCCCATTTATATCACCTCATTTATAAGTAAGAGGCAGGAAGAGAATTTGGCGTGGAATTTAATATTTTTTTAATGGAGATGAAAATATGATCGTAATTAGCGCTTGTTTAGGTGGTATAGCTTGTCGATATGACGGAAATGACAATCTCGTTTCAAAAATAGAGGAGCTACTACAAAAAGAAGATACAGTCCTCATTTGTCCTGAAGTATTAGGAGGACTGCCAACACCTCGTCCTTCTGCTGAAATTATTGGCGGGAATGGCGACGACGTTTTGGACGGAAAAGCGAAAGTGATGACAAAAGATGGTGAAGATGTCACAAAAGCTTTCGTAAATGGTGCTTATAAAGCATTAGAACAAATTAAAAATTTACACCCAGAATATATTATTTTAAAGGAACGTAGTCCATCTTGTGGCAGTTCTACGATTTACACTGGAGAATTTAACGGCAATAAGCAAACTGGTTACGGGGTAACTACTGCTTTATTTAAAAGACACGGATTTAAAGTCATTTCAGAAGAAGAATTTGAAAACAAAAAAAGGAATTGACCCTGTTCGTCAATTCCTTTTTATCTGTCTTATTTCACATTTAATTTTTCTTTCACTTTCGCAGGAAGCTCGTCTTTCTTTACTTCTTCCCAAGCTGATACACCTTTTTTATCTGAGTGATATACGCGTAGGAATGCTTCTTTACGAAGATTTTTCACAGCTGTAAATTCTAATTCTTTTTCTTTACCTTCTTTATCAAATCCAGTTAGTTTATATTGATAATCTTTATATGGTTCACCATTACTAGACTTACCATTATACTCTTTTCCATCTACTGTAATTTGAACGTAGTACTCATCTTTACCCATACGGTTTAAATCACAACCAACTAACAAGCTTGCAAATACAACTAAAATACTAAACAGTGCAATGTATCTTTTCATTTCCTTCACCTCATATGTTTTTTCTTATATTCTTATCTTAAAGCCAAGAGCTTAAAGAAGAAATTCAAAAACATGACGTGAACATTACACTTTTGTAAGATAATAATTATTTCTTCACTTTAGAAATCGTCATTCTATCACCAATTGGAACCAGTACAGATTGTAAATGCGGGTCGTTTGCTATCATTTCATTAAACTTCTTCATAACTTCTGTATAACGTTTTTGTTTCGCACGCTCATCAGCTACACTACCGCCAATAACGTCTTTCACGCCAATTTCGCCACTTATCACGTAATTTCCTTATACCGTTTATTACGCCTTCTATTATGCCCTCAATTATAATCTCTATTACAAGATATCTTACTAAATTAATAATAGGTTTAATTACGTATCTCCCTATGAATTCAAAAATATCCTCCATCATATTTTCCTCCTTCTTTCAAAAGGAAGCTGCTACTCCTCCGCGTCCTTTTACGTCCAATTACAATTGCTGCCCTACTGCGGTATATATCAACAAAAATAATACGACAACAACATCCACAATAACGCTATTGAATTTGGAAGAAACTTCGGTAAATACTAATACTATAGTTAACATGGCTAAGAGAATTATTTTTTCACCTATATTCGGAGATGCTCCCAAAAACTTTATAAAATCAAAGACAACTTTACTACAACTCTTCCCGTAACTAATTTATTATCGTGGTAAACCGTCTTCCACTACATCCGTAACAGTTCCATTCGGTTCAAAGATTACACGTAATGATCCTTCTCCACCATAACCAGTATAGTCATATACTGAATAAGATTTATATTTCTCAATCACATGTGGCTGTCCAATTGCAGCTTTTACCTGATTCGCGGGCATACCTTTTTTTATTTTCAAATATTGATTGTAACTTACTGCTGCCGAATTGTTATTTACATCTTTATACCACGGTACACGATCGTTTTTTTCTTTATATTCCTTTACAGGCTCTTCAATACGTTTCGTAGATACCCGATTCTCCTTACCTTTATCTTTATCTGTATCCTTTATAGCAGTACGTTCAATATTCACAACGTAACCATATGTATTTAATTCAACCATAATTTCATATGTACCATCCGTATCTTTTTCAGTATAAAATACGCGTTTTTCATTGTTATTATAATATTTTATGTTCTCACCACCGTAGTCAATCGTATTAAGAATATCCGTATACGTCATACCTTCCTCAATTTTTTGAGATTCATCATGAGAAATATAACGCTTCTGTGATGATGAAGCGTCCTCATTTTTAATACTTTCACGTTTACTCGTAGTCATAGGTGTTTTCTTCTGATCTTTTAGTACGTCACCTTCCGCCTTCGCTGGTTGCTTTGCTCCTACTTTTGTTAATACGTCTGTATCGCTAGAACAAGCTCCCAAAATCGATACTGTAGTCAACGCCATCCCTACTATAAGTACTCTCTTAAATGACTTCACTCTAATCCCCCCGGTATTTTTTAATATCTAGTAATCAACGTATTTTAATTAATACGGAACTATTCAGTTCTATACAATTTGCTATAGCCTTCTCTCTCATGCACCTTTTTTATATAAAGTGAAACTTTAATCAGCCCTCACCAATCATCTTCGTTACAAATATTAACATTAAATATAACTAATAAATAGTATATTTCTTCTATTCATTTACATTTCTGTTGCATAATATTTTCCGAAACGAACAATATGAAACTCGAATGAACAATTTTCATCAAATATTCCATATATAATAACATTAAAATTTAATTTAAAAGTCACTTTGCATGCATTTTCTGTTTTAACGCCAAAAGAAAAGACCTTTCTAACGATTTTATTCTATCGCTAAAAAGGTCTTTTCTATTTTGGCTAAAAACTTAGTACTCTTCTGGCTTACCAGCATTCGTCGCTGTACGGAAAAATGATCCAAATCTGCATGATGCGATTGCGTTTAGATAATCAATCGTGAATTATGCGTTCAATTTAAAGCAGGTTAAAAAATAATAATTCCTTATTCAATTAACATATGCATTAGTTTAACAGCCTAATGCTGCTGTACCAAATGATAGTTTAGTTTTCAATATGTGAAAAGGGATTTCTAAATAATGAATTGAATATATATTTATTGTTTACGCGTTTTTGAGAGGTTCCTTTATGAGAGATAAGCCTTACTATATTCCTGTACTTCGCACAGTTCTATAATAACTAATAGTGATGCTGTGACGTGATTTTCTATTAGTGAGATAAAGTATTTTTCAATTCATTTATTATAAATTGCAACTCTCGTCCTCCAGAATTATTTCTTTTGGGTGAAAGTTTTTTTATGATATAAGTTTCATTCTGTCCTAATTTAAAGGTTTCGAGAGGAGAAATGATATGAACTCTATTTTATTAGATGTTCCGTTACAAATAGAAACAAACAGACTCATTCTTCGAGCACCACTTCAAGCAGGTGAAGGGAATGTAGTACACGAAGCTATTAAAGATTCCATTAATGAATTAAAGCAATGGTTGTCTTTATTTCAGTCCATTCCTACTGTTGAAGAAACGGAAATTCTTCTGAGAAATGCACATATAGATTTTTTGAAAAGAGAAAGCTTTCGCTATCTTATCTATCATAAAGAGACGAATGATTTTGTTGGAACAGCTAGCCTTCATCGAATTGATTGGAAGGTTTCTAAATGTGAAATTGGATACTGGATTAACACGCAATTTAGTGGCAGTGGATATATGACAGAAACAGTAAGTGCGTTAACAAACCTTGGATTTCAGTTATTCAAATTTAGAAGGATTGAAATACGATGTGAATGTAATAACACGAAAAGTCGTGCACTCCCTGAAAAACTAGGCTTTGAACTTGAAGGGATATTACGTAATGAAGATTTTTCAGCTGACGGCAAACAACTAACTGATACTTGCATCTATGCAAAAATAAAGTGAAATATTGATTAGCCTTGGTAATCGGGCTTTTACGGCAAAAGAAAAGACCTCCTTAACGATTTTATTCCATCGCTAAAAAGGTCTTTTTCTATTTCAGCTAAAACCTTAGCACTCTTCTGGCTTACCAGCATTCGTCGCTGTACGGAAAGATGATCCACATCCGCATGATGCGATTGCGTTTGGATTGTCGATTGTGAATCCGCCACCAAGCATAGATTGTTTATAATCAATTTTTACTCCTTTAACAATTGGAGCACTTTCTGTATCGATAACAAATTCAACATCGAAAAACTCAAGAACTGTGTCGTCTTCTTTTGGTTCTACTTCAAATCCTAAGCCGTAAGAAAGGCCAGTACATCCGCCGCCATGTACAGCAAGGCGCACGTACTTCTCTCCATCTTCAGCATCTTTTAACATATCTTTAATTTGAAAAGCTGCTTGTTCTGTTACTTCAATCATGAAATACACCATCCTTTCTGTTCTCATTCTATTATACATCTTTACGCTTCTATCTTGTACTCATACACTCCGCGGCAAATTACTTCCGCAGGTCCTTTCATTAACACGTTTCCTTCTTCTGTCCACGCAATCATTAAATCGCCGCCAGCTAAATGGACTGTAATTTCTTTACCACGTTCCATCTTGCCATTCAAAATAGCAGCTACAACGGCAGCGCATGCCCCTGTTCCGCAAGCTTGCGTTACACCTGAACCACGTTCCCAAACGCGGAAATTCATTTCTTCATCGTTTAAAATCTCGATAAATTCAACATTCACTCGCTCTGGGAACATTTCATGTGTCTCAAGAACTGGACCAAGTGTTGTAAGAGGTGCCTTCTCTACATCCTCAACAAAAATAACCGCGTGCGGGTTCCCCATTGAAACAGCCGTAAATGCATAACGATGATTATTATATAAGAAGTTTTCACGAATAAATGGTGTTTCACCTTCACCGAGCATCGGTATTTCTTTGCGTGTTAAACGTGGTGCACCCATATCAATTTTCGCTAATATAACTTTTCCTTCTTCTACCGTTACTTCTGCCGTTACAATGCCAGCTAACGTTTCAATTGTGAAAACTGTTTCCTCTACTAGTTTATGCTCATACGCATATTTCGCTACGCAGCGCAAACCATTACCACAGCTCTTTCCTTCTGATCCATCATTATTAAACATACGCATCTTCACCGGAGCTATATCAGACGGACAAATTAAAATCATCCCATCTGCTCCAATACCAGTATTAATATTTGAAACCTTTTCCGCCACAAGAGCTAAATCTTCTTCAGGAATTTGCTCTTCAAACATATTTACATATATATAACTATTGCCAAGACCATGCATTTTTGTAAAAGAAAATTGGCTCATTTGTATTCACTCCAAAAATAATTTGTTATTTTAAGTATAGAATGCATGCTTTTAGAACACAATATGAATGTCCCCCGTTTCTCATATTTGACAACGTTTGGCGATGAGCCACTCTTACACACATTGTGTAAGAAAAAAGCCCTTCTAAAAAGGGCCTTTTTTTATTTATCTATAGTATTAAACTACCCTCCAAAATAACGTTTTATCTAAAATAAAATGAAAAAGGCGTTGCTCATTCGCAACACCTTAAAACATTGGATTTTCATCCAAATACTCATATACATTATTAACAAGCTCTTCTACTGTTGCACCTTGTACAACTTCACCATTTACAAGTGCAAACGGTCCTTCAAAACAAATACCACAATACCCTAGACAACCATACTCCATTACATCTAAATTCGGATCTTTTTCTAATTTTTCTAGAGCTGCTTGTGAACCACTTGCAAGGTTACCTACACAAAATTCAATTAATGGTTTAATCAAAATTCTCCCCCCTGTACTACAAAACAAATTACCTTCTGACCTCATCTATAAGAAGAAAACTAAGCTGTCTCTTGTTGTTTTCGTTATACATCCTAAACTATTTAGTTACTTCACTATTTCACTTCAAAGTAGATGATTTTATTTTATATAACATGCTACTTGCAATGAAATAGTAACTAAAAAGGCAAAACAGTTTACTTTACTTTTCTTCTTATTGTACAACAGAGTATTCATTCATGCATTGTTATTTGTTCACAAATTCGATATAATTTGATTGAGTAAAGTCAAAATATTTTATTAATATAAAATTTTATGATTAGGGGATATTTCAACAGAAAAGGGGTAATCCATCATGAAACACCTCGTAATACTAGGTGGCGGCTACGGTGGAATGAGAATTCTACAAAGGCTACTTCCAAGCAACCAACTTCCAGATGATGTACAAGTGACATTAATCGACAAAGTACCATATCATTGCTTCAAAACTGAATATTATGCATTAGTTGCGGGTACTATTTCAGAAACGCATATTCGTATACCGTTTCCTGAGCACCCACGCCTCAATATTCAATACGGCACAATAACAAATATTGACCTCGAAGAAAAAGCGGTTCATCTCGATGGCGGCGAAGCAATCCAATATGATGATTTAATTATCGGACTTGGCTGTGAAGATAAATATCATAACGTTCCTGGGGCGAAGGAATATACACATAGTCTACAATCAATTGAACAAACACGTAAAACATATGAACAATTAAATAGTCTAGAACCAAATGCAACAGTAGCTGTCGTTGGTGCTGGCTTAAGTGGTGTGGAAGTTGCAAGTGAACTTCGCGAAAGCCGTTCTGATTTAAAAATCTATTTATTTGATCGAAAAGATAGAATTTTATTCCCGTATCCAGAGAAATTAAGTAGATACGTAGAAGAATGGTTCGTAAAACATAAAGTTAATATTATAAGAAACTCTAACATTACAAAAGTGGAACCAAATATTGTGTATAACCACGATGAACCACTTGAATGTGATGCAATCGTCTGGACAGCTGGTATTCAAGCAAATGAAGTTGTTCGAAACCTTCCAGTTGAACAAGATGGTAGCGGACGGGTTGTCTTAACGAAATATCACAATATTCCAAACAACGAGCACGTTTACGTTGTAGGAGATTGCGCAGCACTTCCACATGCACCATCTGCCCAACTTGCTGAAGGTCAAGGAGAACAAATTGTCCAAATATTATTAAAACGTTGGAATAATGAACCACTCCCTGATGAACTACCTGTTATTAAATTAAAAGGTGTTCTAGGATCTCTTGGTAAAAAACATGGATTCGGTTTACTCGCAAATCAACCGTTAATGGGACGTGTACCAAGATTATTAAAATCCGGCCTTCTTTGGATGTACAAATATCATAAAGGTTAATACTTTACAGGCTGTCTACTATGTAGGCAGCTTCTTTGCATCAGTTTTTAAAAATTATCAGACACATCTTTCTCAATATGTATAATGATTTATTTTTCATTTTTATATTAAAAACTATTGATAAACAGTGTATGCTATTTGTAAGTTGTTTTATTATTTCCTTGAAGACCGAATTCATTCGGTCTTATTTTTTATGTTATAAATACTTTTGTAGGAGGCATTACATTCCACTTATGAACTTATCGAAACTAAACAATCGAATAGAAGCGAAAAAGAAAGAGTTAATCTATCTCGTTGAACGATACGGATTCACTCATGATAAAGTGATTTCTTTCAGCCAAGAATTAGATCGTTTACTTAACTTATTAATAAAACTTAAGACGAAGAAAAAACGTTGTTCGTTATAACCATTTCCCCCTCTTTTTTGATACGATATAACTAGAATCAGAAAGGAGCGATTTATGTTTATATTAAAAGAGGTTATATATAAAGATATACTACACATTCCTTATTTACAGATTCAAAAAGAAAAGATCACTTGCATTATCGGTGAAAGCGGAAGCGGAAAAAGCACATTGCTTCGCATGTTAAACGATTTACAATCTCCAACATCCGGCACAATTGAATATAACGGAAAGTTAATTTCTGATTATCCGCCTATTCAATTACGTCGTGACGTAGTTATGCTTGGGCAAACTCCACCTCTTTTTGATGGAACCGTTAAAGAAAATCTATTAATGGGACTTCGTCTTTCTGAAAAACCATTTCCAAATGATGATGCCCTGCGGAGCGCACTACAAACCGTTAGCTTAGACAAGCAATTAGAAGATAGCGCCTCCTCATTATCCGGCGGTGAAAAACAAAGACTTGCCTTTGCACGTATCGTACTTATGGATCCGCCTGTCTATTTATTAGATGAACCAACTTCAGCACTAGACAGTGATACAGAACGCCGCGTTATGAAACAATTTACTGAACTAGCACGAAAAAAGAAGAAAACAGTTATTTTCATCACGCACTCGCAACAACTTCCAGAAGAAATTGCAGACGATATTATTGAAATTAGCAAAACAAAGGGTGCAACTAGAAAGGAAGTGCTCTCAGTTGAAGGGCGTTATTGAACTCCAAATTTGGCAACTTGCCGCTGCCTATATTTTCATTCTTATTTTAATTGGACTCGTAAAATTAAAAGGAATACCTCGCGAAAAACAAATCGCACTCGCAACATTCCGTATGACCATTCAGCTCGTACTTGTTGCATATGTCCTTACATACGTATTTGAAAACAGTAATCCATTTTATACAATTGCTCTCATTACTTCTATTACTACCTTTGCAATTTTTAATATTTATAAACGAGTTAACATCCCGATGTCTAAAGAATTAAAACGAGTAGCCGCCCTTTCCATGGTCGCCGGATCAATTGGGCCACTTCTACTATTTATCTTCGTTATTATCGGTCATGACCCTTGGTATGCTCCGCAATATATCGTCCCTATTACAGGAATGTTAGTTGGGAATGCCATGACTGGTGTTTCTCTCGGTGCAAATACGTTCTTAAACAATATGAAGTCGCAAAGAGGTCAAATTGAAGGTGCACTTATGCTCGGAGCAACACCGAAAGAAGCTGCTGCTCCGCTCATTCGAGACGCTTTTGATTCTGCTATTTTACCAACAATTAATTCTATGGTCGGAATGGGGATTATAAGCTTACCAGGCATGATGACTGGTCAAATATTATCCGGTGTATCACCGTTCACAGCCATTCAATATCAAATCGCCATTATACTCGGTATTTCAGGAAGTACTGCCTTTGCTGTCATTATCTTTTTACAGCTTGGATATAAAACGTTCTTTAATAAGCGATGTCAGTTGAAAGAAATTGACTATGATGCACGGTGAATCGTGCGTAGTTCACGATGAATGAAATTATATTAACGATTTTTTCAATATATCTATCATAACTTGCAATATATCAACGATTTTTCAAATATATCTATCATAACTCAGAATATATCAACGATTTTGTACGAAATATCGATTTACCGACAAAAAGTGACATAATAAAAAGAGGAGGCTATTCGCCTCCTCTTTTTATTTGTACTACGCCTTCTTAACGAACTGTGATTTTAACTTCATAGCTCCGAAACCGTCGATTTTGCAATCGATATCGTGATCGCCATCAACTAGACGGATACTTTTTACTTTCGTACCGATCTTCACAACTGAAGAAGTTCCTTTTACTTTTAAGTCTTTAATAACAGTAACTGCATCGCCATCTTGAAGAACGTTTCCGTTCGCATCTTTTACAACTTTTGCACCATCATTATTTTCAGCTTCTGCGTCTTGGCCCCACTCATGAGCACATTCTGGACATACGAAAAGAACGCCATCCTCATACGTATATTCTGAATTACATTTTGGACAATTTGGTAAAGTAGCCATAAATTCATTTCCTCCGTTCATTATTTATACGTAAAAATCAAAATTGATGTTTACATCTCGATAAATAAAATTTGTATAGCATTTCTTTATAGTGCCATAGTCTCACGTTATTGACAACCCTACCGTAAATTCTCATTTTTTATTGTATTTTACAAAATTTCAATTCGTATGCCTTTTTTCTATTTGTTCTTCTACTAATTTTAAAAATCTTCGTTGTGCATTTTTATTTTTTACGAGCAAGCGAACTCTTAACTTACTTTGTAAATATGAACGAACTTTGTAGTTCGTAATAAATAATTTTCGATATTTCTCGTCTTCATACATCATTCGAAACCATTCATACTGCTGCAAGTAAAGTATGTTAGCATCAATCTTTTTCGTGTGTAAACCCGTACTTAAACCAATAGATCTTATTAGAGCTTCTATTAATGCTGAAATCATTTCTCTCCCCCCTAATAAACAAAAGAAGAATCTTCACAAGATTCTTCTTTTCAAAATGAACGAGTTCCCTCTAGAAACCCCAATTATTTTCTTCAATGTAAATTTGATATTCTTCTACTTCTTCTTCACTTAACTTCTTATTATTTTCATATACCTCTTGCCACTCGAAATAATCTTCATCGAAATAAACAGCAAATTTAATTTTCACGTTTTTCTTCTCTGTATAATCATAACCAGTAAACTCTACTACGTCATACTCTTTTTCTTTCTTCACAAACTTCCAAGTTGGATTATCAGTCATAATCTCTAAAGTAACCCCTTCACCACTTGAACGAACAACGTCTTTAATATTCGGCTCAGTTGGTAAAAAGGACAGCCCGAACGCAGCTAACCCAAACACAATCCCGACTATAATCTGTAAACCAATCATACCAGCAATACTCACGCCGCCCTTTGATTGTAAGAAATACGCCTTCTCATGATCAGACGCATCTTCTCCCTTACGAAAAACACGAACAGCATGCTTATAATATAAACGGTTTCCTTGCCATCCAGTAAATATCATCATTCCTAATTGAAGAGCTAAACTAAATGTTACATAAATCCCATCTGGAATATCTATAAAAGGGGGTATAACTATACTAGGTATAGCCAATAACGCAAATATAATAAATAACTTATACATTTTACGATAAGCTAACCAAAAAGTTGGGAAGAAAAAGGCTACCCAATTCCATGTATTTCCTTGCGCAGGATTTTCTACTTTACCCCACTTAAAATCATAATAAGCTGTATTTTTTTGAACAACTTTATGTAATTCTTGCTGAGAAATTGTTTCTTGTAAAACAGTGTCCTTCACGTACATCATCCTTTTCTTATTTCTATATACATTTATTGTATATGGACAAAATGAAGGAATCTAACAAAAAGTACACATATTTCATAAAATTGAACGGAAATCGAATATATTCCGACAATTATCCGTTTCTTATTTCATTTTACTTTTAAATATATTAAAATAATCATGTATCATATATTTAATACACTAAGTTAATTATTTTATATATTCACTAAAAAGGATGCATCAAAATCATTTTTATACATCTTTTTTAGTGAATATATACTACTACTTTAAAACAAACATCTCGACTTAAGAAAACTCACAAATTAGCCTTCTACTATTTCAAACATATTTCCACTTACACAACTAATGAATAGTCCATTATTAACTTCCTCAATTGATACAATAAAATCTATTACAACAACATTTTTAGGAAGTTTAATTATATTTTTTACTTCGCCACATTCAGCATCAAGTATTGTCAATTCTAAATTTGAAGTTGCAATGTAAATTTCTCCATCTTTATATAACAGAACCTCTGTAATATCATGTAGAGTATTAATATTCCAAAGCACTTTACCTGTTTGAATATTAATACCACAAATTCTGCCTTCTCCTAAGGACAATACCATCATCTCTCCGATAAGAAATGGAGGCAATTCAATTTCAAAAGACATATTTACTTCATATAACTTTTGACCGCTCTTATGGTCATAACATTGTATTTGTCTACTTACCCCTTCATATCCATACTCAGTTCTTGTTAATAGTATTTTCGCTTCCTTTGATTCAATGCAAGAGTACCATACCTCATCAAAAGCTTTTTCAAAAATTAAGTTACAGCCTTCTTTTCCATATTCCCACTTTTGTAATGAATCTATTGCTACACATATAAAATGTTCATTAGTTAAAGTAACTGGTTCATTTGGATTACAATCTTCCATCATTTGTTTCCATCGTGTAGAAGCATCTAATAATTGAATGGAAATTGCAACATTACTATATGCATCAACTTCCCCATCTTCATCAAAAGGATTCCCTGCTAATACATAGTAATCTGGGCCAAGATGGCACTGCAATTTTTCTCCTCCGACTCGAACATTCTTTTCCCATACTTTTACTCCACTTTCAAGCTCTAATAAAACATTGTAGCCTTCTTGTGTAATAACTAGTAAACGTGGTAACTCTTCTCCCGTAGTTTTTACATCTTGTATAATATGCCCTTCTATTTCTAAATCCCATAGAAGCTGTCCACAACTTGATGAAATAGCATACAATTTCGCAATACTTTCTCCAAATCTATTTGCATGCCAAATAATTACGACACCATTCACAGTAACGCAATTACAATCTTCTACTATTGGAATACGGCACTGCCAAATCTCTTCTTTCGTTTCACTATCGAGTTTACGAATTCTGTGGTTATTTTCCTCTACATAAAAGATACTCTTCTTATCATGAGATAGTACCGGAGTAAATATCGGTTCAACCTCTCTCCCTTTTAAATACTTCCATTTTAATTCATACTTGTCACTTGTAGAATGATAAGTTCGATACATAATTTCGTCATTTCCATTTACAAGTTTAGGAACAAATGGATCAATTTCTAACATTCTATGGTAAGCATCTTTGATTCGAAAAGAATCAACTCCACTCATGTAAATCTGCCCTATCTCCTTTTTAAGAAACGAAAAGAGTACTCGTAAAAATTGCTCGCTATCAACACTAGCTAACTTCTTGCCTCTCTGATTAATAATGAGAAACTCCCCATCTTTCTTCTTAAATTCCATCTTTTTTTCATATTCATTTAAGAAAATTGTAGCGTCATCATATTTAAAAACCTCGATACAAGCATCAAACAACTGACAAATCGGTCCTATTATGTCTGTTTTTTCTTCAAACACAATTCTCTCATCTATACTAAGTACTATTTCTCCAGCATTTTCTGTCGGCAGTTTATTTAGTTCGATTTGAAACTTTTTCATTATTTCCTCCCTCTTAATCACGTTGGAATACTATGTTTCTTTCCCCCACATTCCCCTTCACTTTCTCAATAATATCTTCTATACGCTCCGCTATACATTCCGGCTCCCATTCTCCCTCACCGTGCATAGCTGTATAAACTGGACAGTTCTCATCATTACTATCTACAAAAATCGGGTCTCCAAGATATGAATCTATCCCTATTACAATCCATCCTTCTTTCCAATCTCCTTCTTCATTCCCGACTAAGCTTTGTCCTTCTTCATCAAAACTATAACCAAGTTGCCCTTCTTCTATTTCTTCACTATTAAACAATTCTATCGTCATAGGTTCAGATTCATACTCTAGCTCAATTTCATTATCCTCAGCACGATCTACATGTGCTAAAAGTTGTTTAATTTTATTATGGTTAATCATGATATCTTCTCCATTCTATCTTTTAAAAATCTAATTTTATTCATAATGAGCTGCCGCAAGTAACATTTGAGCAATAAACTTCCATGAAATATTTTCTGGAAACTTCTCTCCTTGATTTATATAAACCGATTCACAAGAACCTAACCAACTATTTAATGCCTCTAAATAAGTCTCTACCTCTACATTCTCCCATTCATCTTTATTCACTTTAAAATCCTTTTGGAGGTATACAAGAAATTTTAATAAATCTTCTTTAGAATTTACGTGATCGAGGTATTCATACACATCCATACTCCGTCCCTCCCTCTATTGCGTGTTATCTAAACTAACTATAATATATGACATAAGATTCTTAAAACTATTATTTGAGGTGACCGAATATGAAGAGTACAATTTGGGCAGACGATGACTATTTAAAACTAGCACCCATTAACGATGAACTAATCAAAAAAGCAGAAGAAGTACTGAACGTAAAGCTTCCAGAATCATATATAACCCTTCTAAAAGAACAAAATGGGGGAACTCTTCGTCTCGATGTTCACCCTACTTCAAAGCCAAATTCTTGGGCAGACGATCACGTTAATGTATCTGGTTTATATGGTATTTCTTTTAATGAAAATGAATCTAGTATTTTAGAGAGCCGCTATTTAATTCGAGAATGGGAAATGCCTGAGAATATCGTACTTTTATCTGGTGATGGACATACATGGATTGCATTAGACTATCGAAATGTAGCTGAAAATCCTCCAGTTATATTTATCGATAATGAGTTTGAGGAAATTATTGAATTAGCACCTAACTTTGAAAGTTTCTTACAAAACTTAACTACTTATGAATATGACGAAGAATAAGCCTGGCTCTAAAAAGGAGCAAGATTTTATTACAAATTTACACGCCACTTTAAAACCACTCGGCTTTAAGAAAAAAAGACATACATTTTTCAAAGCTGAAAACGGATTTTATAAGCTCATTAACATACAAAAAAGCCAGTTTGGAGATGATTTTTATATAAATATAGGAGTTCACCCTATCGGTCTCCCGCAGCTTATTACGAACCAATTACAAATAAAAGAAAACATTTCAATATTCGCTTGCATTCTACAAACGAGAATAGAGCCTATACATATCAAACAGAACCAGCTATTGCACAATGTTTCACATGAAACTATCAACATTCCGAATTACCTTTCTACTATTTTCGACTGGTTTCAAACGTGGGCATCTTATGAAAATTTAGTGGAAATAAATATACATTCCATTACTCCGGTACTAGCTGTCGTTCCAATATTAGAAGAAAAAGCGTTTCTACTTCTTACCTGTTTTTCTTTCTACAAATTAAAACAGTACGAACAAGCTAATCGCTACTTACAGCAATATTTACATTGCACCGTGCATCTGAATACCGAGGAAAAAGAGCCCATATTCTTTCACGAAGTTGATATGTATATGAAAAAACTAGTAGAAAGTACAATGTAATTTCACATTGTACTTTCTACTAGTGCTTTATATTCCTTTTGTGACTTTTTAAATCAGAAATATTTTATCCTCCCCCTACAACTCCCAAGTAATATTCATTTCTTCAAATGAGTCCTTACTAACTTCCAATCCTTCGCTATCTTCCGTTCCAATCATTGCTATTTCTTCTTTAGACAACTTAATTTCCTCATTTGGACTTTGGATTTTTTTCTTATACACGAGTTGTAAAAGCTCTATTTGTTCCTCTGTCAGTTCATACTCTTCTTCCAGTCTTTCTATTGCTGATTCTGTATCAAGTAATGGAATTTCTAATAAGAATCCGCCGTGCTCTTCCATCTCTTCAAATGAATCAATTGAATACGCACCACTATCCTCAATCCAAAATGCAGTTGTAATAAAAGGAACTGTTTCGCCTTCTACTTCTTCTAATACGTATTGAAGTGCTTCTTCTTTCGCAATATCTATTACTTCCGAAGGTGCCCCTTCAAAATAATTTTTCGCATCAATCCACTCATCAATTCTCTCGCTATTCACATCTTGAAGACATACAATCGTGTAATTCGGATGAAACGTAATTGTCCCTTGTCCGCCTTGGCTATCTTGCATACTATAGTTAAATCCATCCCATGAACTTTCATGTGAGAAATCTGGACAATGCGCTACATTAATTGCATGGGCAATCGAATTTAAAACGCAGCCTTTCCATAGTTGTTCTTTATCTATATGTAATTTATATTTACTCATCATCTTCCCCCATGCGCATATTTTTTTCTATTATCTTTCCTCTACACAATACTTGTAAATACTTTTCTATCTACTACAAAATAAAAAAGACTTCCTTTTTAAAAGGCGTCTTTTTATAGTTGAAAATTTACTAATAAATAAAACGAATTATTTAATAAATGAATCCCAATTGGAACGAGTAAATTCTTCGTTTTCTTATATGTGTATGCTAAACATATACCCATACCAAAAATATATAAAATACTACCTACTGTAAGGGGATGGCCAAAAGTAAATATGAAAGCACTTATAACGATACTAGTAAGTGTAGAAAAACGCTGAGATAATTTCTTAAAAAGTATCCCTCGAAATAAAAGCTCTTCCCAAATCGGTGCAAAAATGGTGAGCACAACTACATATAAAATGATTTCATTTTTAGTAGGCTTTATTACTATACTAGACTCGTCCACACCAATCCCATGTGGTAAAACTAAATTTAATATTGCAAGATATATAAGCATTACAATCGCTGTCATTACTATCGTTACATAGTGTTTAAAATTATTGAATTGTAATGATTTTATTAAATGTAAGCAGCAATTTCTTGCCGGTGCATACATTACGATAATCATACAAAACGTGAAAGGTGGAATAAGATGATCTACATACCATGGATATAAGGAAGAATCATATAAAAGGTTCAAAAAACCAATTCCATGCATGGCCCCAAAAATAATTAATAGAATGCTAATTACTTGGCGCATACTCATTTGTTCATTCTTTTCTTCATATGTAGCTAATTCTATATTCATCCTATCCCCTCCAGTATAATTAAACCTTTTAAACCATTATATACCAAATCTAATATAAAAAAAGACAATCCCCCCCACTGTATTGTCCATTTTCTTCCCTACCATTTCTCTCTACACGTCTCAATTAAATGCAGTAAGTACCTCTTCGTCATATCTGCTCTTCTCCACCTTGAGAGCATTCGCTTTTCTTTTGGATTGTGCCGTATTCTCGCTACTTCTTTTAATAAGAGCTCCCATTCTTCCGCTGAACGTTCTGACAAGTATTGCAATCCTCTATCTTTTGAAACGATTGTTCTATAATCTAGTGTATATAAAATGCGTCCCATCGTAACGACAGCTGATTCTACCCACTCTTCTATAAAAAATAAATATGGCTTCTTCACCTTTTCACTCCAGTACTGTTCTACGTTGTATTTCATCGTATTTACTACATCATTCCATTGTATTTGCAGCGGAAGATCTTCTGCTTCTTTTCCTGTAACTGTAATGCCTTGATTTTTCAACGTCCACCATGTGACCGCATTAATGTCCCAATGACCAACATTAGCTTTACCATCTGCACAATACACGTACTCGTTCATTTCATCATTGTATTTCCCTAAGTCAGCAAGCGGAATATACATACCGTCCATTCTTTTACCTAGCGTATTATCACTAAGTTTCTTATGTAGTTCCACAAGCTGCTGTTTTTCAGCTTCATTCACGGAATCACTTATCACTGTAACAAAATCAACATCGCTCGTTTCTGCATAAAATGCACCAAGTGCGATGGAGCCGTAAATATATACCCCTACTATTTTTTCATCTAAAAAAATTTCTTTTAATTCTACTGTGTACCGCTCCATTAACTGTTGTACTTCCGTTGGTAACGCATGCTTCACTCCATTTTTCATATCTATCCCTCCAATAAAAAAAGCCTTTGCAAATTCGCAAAGACTTCTTGTTTTATAAATATTTCTCGATTTCTTCATAAACATCCTTCAAACGAGGATTTCCTTCTCCAACAATTTCTCCATTTACAAGAACGACCGGATAAAATAAATCTTCTTCCACTACGCGCTCTGCGAATGCTTTTTTATCTGCATCTTCTTGTTCTTCTTGGAAATCAATATACTCGAAATTAAATTTATTTTCTTGTCCTTCATATTTACGACCAATTGCCGCTTGTAACCATTCAAACGTTTCTGTTGAAGATGGCATTCCGACGCAGCTCGCACAAATTACTTTCGTCCCATACACTTGAACATTAACCATTTCTTCTCCCCCACTTCTTGTCCCAACAGTATATTCAGATGTCTTATTACATAAGCACATCATTTTACAAACTTATTCCATACCCCTATACTGAAAAAACACGATACAATATTTCGACAATAAAACAAGAAGAGAAAAAATAGATTTTCCCCTCTATCTTGATTATAATAAAACTGATGAAAGGAGTCGATAAAAATGGAAAACCCACATATGCAAGAACAAGTATTAGAAGTATTAGATAAATTACGTCCATTCTTACTTCGCGATGGCGGAGACGTTGAATTAGTAGACATTGAAGAAGGTATCGTAAAACTACGCCTTATGGGTGCATGCGGAAGCTGCCCAAGTTCTACAATCACACTAAAAGCTGGTATCGAGCGCGCGTTACTTGAAGAAGTACCAGGCGTTATCGAAGTAGAACAAGTATTTTAATTAAAAGCGGAAGCGGCTCGTTCAGAACAGGAGGTCATTGGAGCTCCTGACGAAGAGGCACTTTTTGCCTCACAGGAAGGCGCGAAATGGCCGACTGTTCTAGCCGCTGGAGCTAGATATTAATCTAAAAGCGGAAGCGGCTCGTTCAAAGTCACTTGCTAAAAGGAGACCAAATTTGGTCTCCTTTTTTTATTCAAATCACATTTATCCGTTAACATCATAAAACAAAATTGGAAATCCTTCTCAAAAAATGCGATAATTAATACTATATAGTGAATCGTTCACACATATACAGTAAAAAAATATAGGGGGACGACAGATGCCAAAAATGGGGAACACTTTTGTAACAATTCAAGAACTAGAAAAGAAGAAAGAGTATTTATTAGGCCTTTCATCCGTTATACCAACATGGAATACAAGCTATCAATTTTTATTTAAAGAAATCCAGCAAGAATTATTGGGTAAAGTAAATGAAAAGCTCGAAAGGCATCAATTCGTTTTAAATATATGTACAGATCAGCAGGTAGGGGCATAATGTATTACATAAAATTGTGGTATATAAAAAAGAGACCTCACTCGGTCTCTTTTTTATATTTTTAAGATAACCAATCTAATTTTCTAATCCCAAGCTTATCTACTGGTAAACGAAGTGAGCCATAAAAATGCTTCATAAATTGCTCTGAGCGGTTCACATCGTGTAAAATGGCTTCTAAGCGATCTCTATATATGCTTTTTTGTTCTTCGTTTCCAGTTTGGTAATATCGTTCGACCGTTTCAAAATAGTGAAGCGGGAACAGGAGCCTTGCAAATAATAAGCGCCAACCAAATGAGGATAGCGAATAATTACGTTCATAATCTGTAACAAATTGAACGATTGTTTGCTCCCAGTCTTTCTTTTTTTCTATCGTCATATGGCGGATCCATTCTGCAATATCTCGACTCGGGTGATCATACACCCAATCAAAAGGAAGTTTGAGCCGCTTCGTTTGATGCCATAATAAAGGTGTGAATCGTTCTTGGCAAATTGTTGCTGCATCCGTTAGTTGCGGCGTATCATCCATTTCTGTATCGACAACATATTGAATTGCATTTTCTGCAACTCCTAAGTAATACGGGAAGGATTCAATAAACAATTGATCGAATACGTCTGTAGGGTGGTTCATCACTTGCGATTGCCAAAACTTTTCTAACTGATCGAGTCTCTTTTCCCATAACGCTTTCCATTCACCAATGCGGCTTAATTGCTCGATTTCTTCTGGAAAGAATGCACCTCGTTTATGGAATATAGAAAGTTCACTTCCTAATGACATAGCATGTCGTTCTAACGTGCGCATACCTTTTAATAAGCAGTAATTTTGTTCTTCTATCTCACTTACATAGTAGCCGTGTATAGTCGGAACGAAAGTCGCTACAGTTATATCCCCTTGCTGGTTCATATAATCACTGAGCTTTTTCATCTCTACAAGTACTTCTTCCTCCATTTCTCCAATTGGAACAAGTACATAAATTTTGTTGCGAATCCAAAAGCTTTTATAGGGGCCAAGGGGGATTAATTCTTTAACATGCATGTGATAATGCTCATAAATATGCTGAATCATCGCAGTCGCCACCTATGGTTTTTCTTTATATATATGAGCTTGTGCTCGCCTTTCATTCCTATGCACATGATAAAGCAACGAAACGTATACAAATACTAAAAAGAAAAAAAGGTGATAAACATGAAAGAATCAAATCAACTACAAGAAAGAGCATTACAACTATTACAAGAACGCGGTGTAACAATTGACGATATTGCTGAACTTGTTCATTTTCTTCAAAAAAAATATCATCCAAATTTAGAGATGTCAGAATGCCGTTACAATGTAGAACGTGTACTATCAAAACGTGAAGTACAAAACGCACTGATTACTGGTATCGAGCTTGATGTCCTTGCTGAAAAGGGAATGCTAAGTGAGCCGTTACAAGATATTGTAAAACGTGATGAAGGCTTATACGGAATTGATGAAGTTATAGCACTTTCTATCGTGAATGTATACGGATCTATCGGTTTCACGAACTTTGGATATATCGATAAATTAAAACCTGGTATTTTAGAATACTTAAATGATAAATCAACTGGAAAAGTGCACACGTTCCTTGACGATATCGTTGGCGGAATTGCTGCCGCTGCCTCAAGCCGTTTAGCGCACCGAGCTGATCACTCGGAATAATAATGTTTTCTAGACCGTCAGTTTCATGCTGACGGTCTTTCGTATTCCATAAGCATAAATTCTCTTCCGCGACTCAAAAAAATAGGCCCTTGCTTAAATCCGATATTTTTATATAGCGTAATCGCTCTTGTATTAAATGTTGCTACGCTTAATCGAAACATGTTTGCGTTAAACTCTTTCGTGGCAAACGCTATTCCAGCTTGGAAAAATTCTTTCCCCATTCCTTTCCCAGTTAACGCCGGCTTCATACCAAGTCCGATATCAATCACATCTTCTCCACCATATAAATTAGCATCTCTTCCACCTGGTACTTGTGCATTTTCTCCAAAACAAAAATAGCCGATGAACTCTCCTTGATCGACACAACAGCCATAATACGTTCCATCTAATAGCTCTTCTATTACTTCTTTCTCGCCTGAAAAACTATATAAACTATATGGTTCCTCGTACGTCCACGTATTTATCTCATTTGCTTCTTCCTCTGTTAACTTATGTATATCCACTTTCTCTTTCCCCCTATTATATTTCTATTAACAATATTCGATATTCATCTTATAATTCATCTTTCTCAATATATTTTTTTAATTTCTCGCTTCATTTTTATGGAAGATTTTTCTTATTATGTTACGATTAAACAGAATCATTACAAATAAGGTGGTGACAATTTGAATTACTTTTCTTACCTCTCCTTAGAAGAACGGCAAAATTTTTTCTATAAAGAACCTCTTAGTTTTTCAAAAAATATAGGGAAAGAACAACTAGCTTACGCACTAGGCGCCACACTATATACTCCTGGCACGAAAGAAACGATTGCGGAAGATATAATTAGAAAGAAACATGTGGATGCTACCTCAATTATTCTTTGTCTAGAGGACGCTATCAGCGATGAAGAAGTAAAACTTGCAGAGCAAAACATCGTCGTTCAAATACAGCAAATCGCCAACTTAGTCAGTGCCAACATACTAAATCAAGCAGACATCCCACTTCTTTTTATTAGAGTTCGACAGCCAAGTCAAATGAAGACAATTGTTACTGAATTAGGTAGTGCTGTTCATTGTTTATGTGGTTTTGTCTTTCCAAAATTCACACCGATTAATGGAAAGGCTTATATCAATCAGCTTGCATATATAAACGAGTTATACTCATTATCACTTTATGGAATGCCGATTTTAGAATCACCAGAAATTATGTATAAAGAAACACGGATAGAATCATTATTACAAATAAAGGATTTACTAGATTCCTATCGTGATCACATCTTAAATGTACGTATTGGTGCTACTGACTTTTCAAGTATATTTAGTATTCGGCGTAATAAATACACACCTATCTATCATATTACTGTTGTTCGTGATTGTATTTCGGACATTATTAACGTTTTCTCAAGGGCAACAAATGAATATATTATTTCAGGATGTGTATGGGAATATTTTTCTAATGATTATGAAGAAGGGCTCATCCAAGAGGTATCACTCGACCATGCAAATGGATTAATCGGTAAGACAGTTATTCACCCATCTCATATTAAAGTTGTACAGGCAATGCATATTGTCACAATGGAAGATTATTTAGATGCGAGATCCATTTTACAAAATGCAGATACGTATAATGGAGTGCTAAAAAGTAGTTTTTCTAACAAAATGAATGAAGTAAAGCCACATTATGGCTGGGCTCACAAAACCATTTTAAAATCTAATATTTACGGGGTGCTACATGAAAACAAACAATTTACCGATCTCCTTATTACAAACGCAAAGCAACACGTATAACGTTTTAAATAATATACAAGTCCATGTAGAAGTACGTGATAATCCATATAATTTAGCGCTAGACAAGCTTTTTCAAATGGCTGCGAGAATAAATAAGAAACGTAGTTTTTTATTTGTGAGTACAATCCTTGGAAAGCATCTTCCTATTAAACCTGCAGTCTCCCTATCAAGTGGAGTTGCTCTCGCTGCAAGATATATGGAAATACTACATAATACTTCTCATCCATTTCAAAAAGAAATTTTAAATCTCATTTCATTAGAAATTGATGAAATCCCAGAGGAAGTATTTCGTTATCAATATCCTCTGCAAGAAGAAGTTTTGTTCATCGGATTCGCTGAAACAGCGACAGCACTTGGTCATTCTATGTTTCAATGCTTTCAAAATGCAAAGTATGTGCATACAACTAGGGAATCGATACCCCACCTAGAATCTGTCATTACATTTGAGGAAGAACATTCTCATGCAACATCGCACCGTTGTTATGTAGATGAAAGTTTTTTTCAAAACAACAATCCAATTGTTCTCGTAGATGATGAGATGACAACAGGAAAAACAGCATTAAATATTATTAGATCTATTCAAAATAAATTCCCAAGAGGAGAATATATAATTGCTTCTTTATTAGACTGGCGTTCTCATACTAATAGAAAACAATTTAAACAATTAGAAGAAGAACTTCAAATTAAGATTCATGTTATTTCTTTATTAGAAGGCAGTATTCATACAACTGGCCAACCATTAAATATTGCAAAAACAGATATTCAAATTAAAGAAATAAAACCTGATTTCAAAAAGCATACCCTTACCTGCCCAAAATCACCCTATACATCAAATTATATAAAATATACTGGGCGATTTGGCATTTCAGCATATGAACAAAAGCACATTCATTCTTTCGCTCAAGAAGCAGGAAAAGCTTTAAAAAGAGAAAGAGTTGGAAAACGAACACTCTGTCTCGGAACGGGTGAATTTATGTATATCCCAATGAAAATTGCTGCTGAAATGGGTGAAAATATTTTATATCAATCTACAACAAGAAGCCCTATCCATCCTGTTTCAAATGATGTGAACTATGCCATTCATAATCATTTCTCATATCCAAGTCCTGAAGATTCTACTATTACAAATTACTTTTATAATATTTCACCTCATGATTACGATGAAGTATTTGTTTTTATTGAGCGTGATTTAGGAGAAAAAGCCCTGTTTCCTCTTCTACAGCAGTTACAAACAGTTATTCCCTTTATTCATATCGTCTCATTTTCAAATAGTATAGAAAAGGAAGGTTGATAATTATGGTAAAAGTAAATTCTCATATTAGTAGTTACAATCCAAATGATGCTATTTTTCTATTAAAAGATATTAGTGATTTAATGAAAGAAAGTTCCACGGAAACTAGAGAACAAGCAATTCAAGCTGGCACACATTATTCCGAAATGTTACCAATGGAATATAAACCATCTAAAGCGTATATGGATTTATTCTTTTCTTCCCTGCAACAATACAAACACAAACTAGCCATCGCTGTTGGAGTTGTCGCCGAACAGATTATACAAACTAAAGGAACTAACCTTGTCCTCGTTTCATTAGCTCGTGCTGGTACACCTATTGGCATTCTTATCAAACGCTACATACGCTATCAATACAACCTTGATGTACCTCACTATTGTATTTCTATTGTTCGCGGACGCGGTATTGATGAAAATGCACTCCATTATATTTTGGAACATCACCCTAAAGAAACAATTCAATTCATTGATGGGTGGACTGGGAAAGGTGCAATAAAAAAAGAATTAGAATATGCAGTACACACATTTAACGAACGAAATAATACACACATTTCTCATTGTATGGCTGTGCTTGCTGATCCCGGTTACTGTACTTCAATTTACGGTACACGTGAAGATTTTCTTATTCCTAGCGCTTGCTTAAATGCAACAGTCTCTGGACTAATTAGCCGCACTGTACTAAATGACACCTATATCGGTCCAAATGATTTTCATGGTGTTAAATATTATAAAGAGCTAGAACAAGAAGATTTATCAAATTTCTTCGTTGATGAGGTAACAGATTTATTCCCTTCTGTTCATTCTCATATAGATAATCAATTACGTTATATTACTTCAACTTACACTGATCCCTCTTGGCAAGGATTAAAAGATATACAGTCTATCCAAAATCACTTTAAAATTGACGATATTAACTTAATTAAGCCAGGAGTCGGTGAAACAACTCGCGTATTACTCCGGAGAATACCGTGGAAAATTTTAATACGCCAGCAAAACAATCCCGATTTAAAGCATATTTTACTTCTCGCTAAAGAAAAGAATGTCCCTATTGAAATCTATGAGAATATGGCTTATTCATGTTGTGGGCTCATTAAGCCTCTTAGGAGGGAAACAATATGATTTTCGCCAGTGATCTTGATCAAACGCTTATTTATTCCCGGAAATCGTTTCGTGCCCCTATAGAAGATGAATCAATTCAACTCATTGAAACTTTAGATGGAAAAGAAATTTCTTTCATATCACATAAAACCATTTCACTACTAAAAAAATTACAACTGCACTCACATTTCATCCCAGTTACAACAAGAACTATTGAGCAGTTTCAGCGTATTGCTTTATTCCAAAACGAAATCATTCCCGAATACGCCATTACAAGTAACGGCGGCAATATCCTTCATAACGGGAAACAAGATGGTACTTGGAACAGGACAGTAAAAGAAAGACTATCGGTTGAATGTATAGAGAGAAACGACATACTAAAGGAATTTGGACAAATAGCTCATAAAGATTGGGTTATATCACAAAAAACAGCTGATGATCTATTCCATTATTGCATTATTAAACGGGAGAACATTCCTTATGATGAATTATCATCCTTCACTTCCTGGTTAGACAAACAAGGCTGGAATCATTCACTTCAAGGTAGAAAGCTATACTTTGTACCAAAACCAATTAATAAATGGGACGCCGTACAATATATAAAAGAAATTTTGCAAATAGATACGATTATTACAGCTGGGGATTCTTTACTTGATTTATGCATGCTTGAAAAGGCGAACCATGCCTTCGCACCACTTCATGGTGAGTTAGGGGCAATGCATGATAACTTACAACCCCATATTTTAAAAACAGACGCAATCGGCATATATGCCGCAGAAGAAATCGTAAATAAATCACTTCAAATTATTCACAGTTCATTACCTACCTCATGATCATAATATGCACAATTGCATACGCACCGCGATTAAACAGATGGTACAATTTATTTGAATCGCTGTTGCTACACTTCTTGATTAAAGAAAAGGCGTTAACACGGAAATTAGCGTCTTATCAACCTCAAGCAATTGGCACATTTTGTCATCTTAAAAGACACTCGAACGAGTGTCTTTTTTTCTATATCCAACAAGGACTTACTCATTTCAAAGTATAAATACATAAAATAATGTAAATCATTACACGTATGAATCACTTTCTAAAAGTTATAAAGTAGATTCAAAATAAAAAAAGCACTCTTAACTAGAGTGCTTTTTACTTTCAAACAAGGAGGCTACATATATGGATAGTACTCTCGTATTTAACTTTGGCATTGGTATTGTTATCATTTTATTCGTCTTCTTTGTACTTTGTATGAGCGGGGTATAAAAAGGCGATTTTCGAGCGTCTTTTTATACATACATATGTATTACTTGACTTCTATAAAATCAGTAACCATAATAGTTACAGATATACAAATAGCTATTCACATATCCACAAATAGGAGGAAGAACAATGAAACATGTAATCGTTTATGCACACCCAAATACAGAAAGCTTCAACCATGCGATTTTAGAAACGGTAAAACGTGAATTAGAAGAAAAAGGTCATGAAGTACGCGTTCGCGATCTATACGAATTAAACTTCAATCCAGTATTAGGCGCTTCCGATTTCATCTCATTTTCTCAAGGAAACACACCCGAAGATATTAAAGAAGAACAAGAGCATATCTCTTGGGCTGATAGCATTACATTCATTTATCCAGTGTGGTGGGCGGGACTTCCTGCTATTTTAAAAGGATACGTTGACCGTGTGTTTAGCCATGGATTTGCTTATGCTTACGGTGAAAACGGCATTGAAAAGTTATTAAGCGGTAAAAAAGGATTGTTATTATCTACAATGGGCAATACGAAAGAGGCATACACAGCAGGCGGCATGTTTGATGCAATGAAGAAAACAGCGGATGTTGGTATTTTTGAATTCACAGGTATTGAAACACTTGAGCATACATTCTATACAAGTGTCCCTTCTGTGGATAATGATGTGCGTAAACAATATCTTGAAGAAGTAAAAGACGTTGTGAATCGTGCATTCTAATAAAATTATATCAGCGATTTTTTTAATATATCAGCGCAACTCAGATTATATCAGCGATTTTCTAAATATATCGGCGTAACTCAGATTATATCGGCGATTTTTCAAATATATCGACTTACCGACAAAAATCGACACTAGTCACAACGAAATAAAAAAAGCTGTTCCAAAGTTTGGAACAGCTTTTTTCATTACATCTTCTCAATCCACTCCGTCAAGTTATGCACAACTTGCGTCGGTTGAACTTCGTATTCTGTTAACTTCTCCACAGTTGTGACTCCAGTGTGGACAAGAAGCGTATGCATACCAGCATTTACTCCTGCTAAAATGTCTGTATCATAGTTATCCCCAACCATTAATGCTTCATCTTTTCCTATACCAAGAACTTTTAAAGCTTGTTCCATAATGATTGATTCTGGTTTTCCGATAAAGATTGGATCCACACCTGTCGATACTGCTACAACCGATGTTAATGAACCGTTACCTGGTAATAACCCGCGCTCAGTTGGGATGGCAATGTCCCCATTTGTGGAAATAAACGTTGCGCCGTTACGCACAGCAAGACACGCTTTTGCTAACTTTTCATATGTGATGTCACGATCTAAACCAACAACAACGAAATCAGGATTTTCATCCACAAGTTCAAATCCTTTTTCCACAAGTGCATCGTGTAAGCCTTCTTCACCAATCATATATACAGTTGCATCTTGTTTACGTTCATAAATGAAGTTCGCAGTCGCCATACTCGTTGTGAATACTTGCTCTGCTTTCGCTGGAATATCGAAACGAACAAGTTTTTCTGCCACTTGTTCTGGTTTACGCGTTGAGTTATTCGTAACGAATAAATAAGGAATGCCGCGCTCTCCTAAAGCTTTTACGAAGTCGCTCGCTTCTTCAATTTGTTCTTCTCCGCGATACATCGTACCGTCTAAGTCAATTAAGTAACCTTTATACATCATTATGTCTCTCCTTCTATGCTAACGTTCTCACCTATCATACCACTCTTATATTACCCGCTTTTTCCAAAGAAAAAAACGCTTTACCTTAAAGCGCCCCATAACGTTCATTTTTTCTCTTTTATTTGGTAAGAACAACTACAATCGCCCTCGCACATGTTTGCTAGCGTTTTCACTTCTGCGTTCGTAAATAAACGATTATACATCTCTTTTTCATCTTCACATACTTGCGGGAATCTCTCTGCAATTTCTTTTAATGGACAGTTTTGTTTTTCAATTACGAAAGAGTTCTCTCCATCTCTCTTTATTTGAACCATATAACCATTTTTCTCTTGCATAGCTGCTATCTCTTGCACTTTATATGCTAAATTCTTTTGATTACTTACTCTCTTTTGCAACTGTTCTTCCATTCGCTTCGTTCTCTCTTTTAAAACGTAACGAAGTATTTTTTCATCGCCCATTCGAGCTAAATCTTCTAACATATCAATCGCAAATTGCTTATATTCTTTCGGGAATGTATCTTCTCCCTTTTCACTTAATCCATACAAATAAGTTGGTCTTCCGACATGTTGCCTTACCATCTTAGAATAAATGAGTCCGTCTTTCTCAAGATTACTTAAATGTCTTCTGATTGCCATTTCTGTAATCTCTAAAACATCAGCTAGTTCAGCTACTGTGTGCTCTCCCTTTACTTTCAACAATTGTACAATCTCGTCTTTCGTAGTACGTGCTTCCCCCATACTTCACCCTTCTCCCTTTTCTTTCTCACATACAATATAAGATCCCCAAAAGGCATTCTCTGGGGATCTTATAAGCATAATTATTCTGGTACAAATGCAGATACAGGTCCTAATTCCTTTTCTAAATAACTGCGAATATTTGCTGGGTATTTTTCTACCACTGCAATATGTTTTTGAATCGTCTTATATAATTCGTCATGATTCATTTGAATATAATCTTGCGTAAGCATCTTTCGAAGAAGGATAATTTCTTTCATCCCTTGTCCATCTTCTTCACTTATCACTCGCTCGTCCATTAAAATATCAATAATATCTTCATAGCTTCCTGGATCGCGCATAATAAATCCATCAATCATCGCATTTCCTACATCTAATACAGTATCAATAATCAGATGGGCTATGCGCTCTAATGCGTAAAATTCAAACTCGGTTTCATATATCTTTTTCTCTTGAAATGTACTTGTTGCTCGTTCTAAACATACTAGCATTTGTTCTATTTTCTTTCTGTCTACAAAATACATGAATGTCACCTACCTGGAAATTAAAGCATTTACATTTTAATTGTAACGCTTTCTTCTGAAAAAATCGACAATTTTTCGAATTCACCTTTTCTCCGTTATTTGTTATAGTTATATTTGTATGATTTTTGAAATTGGAGGAATGGAATCTTGGAACGTGAACTCGCACTAGAAATTGTCCGTGTAACAGAAGCAGCAGCCTTAGCATCCGCACAGTGGATGGGCCGCGGAAAGAAAAATGAAGCAGATGATGCAGCAACTACAGCAATGCGTGATATGTTCGATTCAGTAAACATGGCAGGTACAGTTGTAATTGGTGAGGGAGAACTTGATGAAGCACCGATGTTGTATATTGGTGAAGAACTAGGAACAGGTAACGGTCCGGAAGTAGACATCGCCGTTGATCCATTAGAAGGTACAAACATCGTTGCAAAAGGTCTTGCAAATGCAATGGCAGTTATTGCAATCGCAGACAAAGGGAACCTTCTTCATGCTCCTGATATGTACATGGAAAAAATCGCGGTTGGTCCAAAAGCAGCTGGTAAAATTAGCTTAGATGATCCAATTGAAAAAACAATTGAAATTGTAGCAGAAGCTAACAATAAAAAGATTCGTGATCTAACGGTTATCGTTCAAGAACGTGAACGTCATCAAGATATTATTGACCGTGTTCGTGCAAAAGGTGCACGCGTAAAATTATTTGGTGACGGTGATGTTGGTGCGTCAATCGCAACAGCACTACCTGGAACGGGTATCGACTTATTCGTAGGTATTGGCGGAGCTCCAGAAGGTGTTATTTCTGCAGCAGCATTAAAGTGCCTTGAAGGTGAAATGCAAGCTCGCTTAGTTCCAATGAACGAAGAAGAAGAAGCTCGTTGTCGTGAAATGGGATTAGAAGACCCTCGTCAACTTCTTATGTTAGATGACTTAGTATCTGGGGATGATGCAATCTTCTCAGCAACTGGTGTATCTGCTGGTGAGTTATTAGACGGTGTTAAATTCCTTGGCGGAGATTTAGCTGAAACATACTCTATCGTAATGCGTTACAAAACAAGAACAGTACGATTCATTAAAACGCATCACCATTTAGATCATAAACCACACTTAAACTTAGATATTTAATAAAGGAGCCATGTGTATGGAAGAACGTTTCTTTCTGTACGACGACACTGTCGCTACAAAAACTCGTTTCGTTAGCTTTATGGGAGAAAATGAGCGTCACGATTTAGCGCTTTTATACTCCGATCGTCATTACGGTAAAACAATTGTACTTGATATGCAAAGTAATAAATTTGCAATTATCGGTGCTGACGATTTAAACGAACCAGGCTACTTAGAGCACGCATTTTCTATGACTGAAGAAATTGCAGAAGAATTACGCTCATTTTTATTTGAACTTATATAATTTATCTCAAACACCAGTTTTCAGCTGGTGTTTTTCTATTATAAATATTTTTAATATTCAATTTTATGTATTATAATTAAAAATAAATAGAAGGAACGCCAAAGTATAAGTAGTTTCTTCTGTCTTTTTCCTGTTGTAGTTTTCCGGAAATAAGTAATTGATAGAAGAACATTTCAACATGTTGCTAAAAACTTATCGAATAACCGATGCCGGAAATCCAAAAATAAGGGGATGAAACATATGTCACAGACCCTGACAGTGAAAGTGAAATTGATTCCAACAAAAGTACAAATTCGTTTATTGGAACAAAGTAGCCATGAATATATCAAAGTTATAAATACACTTGTATCAGAAATGGTTGAAGCAAAGAAAAGTACAAAGAAAAGCACAAAAGATATTAAAGCGAATATCCCAAGCGCGGTGAAGAATCAAGCGATTAAAGATGCGAAAAGTTTGTTTGCTACAAAAGTAAAGAAGAGCAATTATAAAACTATTCCGATTCTAAAGAAGCCTATTTGCGTATGGAACAATCAAAATTATTCCTTCGATTACAATCATATTTCTATCCCGTTAATGATAAATGGAAAGTCAACTCGTTTAAAGGTACGCGCTTTATTAGTCGATAAAAACAATCGCAATTTAAATTTGTTAAAACATAGGTTAGGCACACTTCGTATCACAAAGAAATCGAATAAGTGGATGGCCCAAATATCTGTCACACTTCCTACGAATGAAGGAGTAGGAACGAAAATTTTAGGGATAGACCTAGGCCTCAAGGTCCCTGCGGTAGCAATCACAGATGATGGTAAGATTCGTTTCTTTGGGAATGGTAGACAAAACAAATATAAGAAGCGTCAGTTTCGTAGTGTTCGTAAGAAGTTAGGAAAAGACAAAAAATTGAATGCCATTCAGCAATTAGATAATAAAGAGCAAAGATGGATGCAGGACAAAGATCATAAAATAAGTCGTAAAATTATTAATTTTGCGGTTGATAATCATATTTCTGTCATTCGATTAGAAAAACTAACGAATATAAGACAGACGGCAAGAACAAGCCGTAAAAACGAAAAAAACCTACACACTTGGTCATTCTATCGTTTATCACGATTTATTGCGTATAAAGCAATGCTAGCTGGTATTCAAGTTGAATATGTGAATCCATCTTATACAAGTCAAAGTTGTCCGCAATGTGCCGAAAAGAACAAGGCGCGAGATAGAAAATACAAGTGTCGATGTGGATTTAAGACACATCGTGATATCGTTGGGGCGATGAACATTCGCTACGCAACTGTGATTGATGGTAACAGTCAATCAGCCTAAGCACCTATATGGTCTGGTTTAGGAGGGGCAATGAGATACCCTCATCTTGAAGACTGTTCAAAACAGAAATGGACTGCGAACGTTTAGTCATTCAAGAATCCCATCCTTCATTCCGCAAAGATTCAGGCTTGCGACTTTAATCCTGGGAGTCTCAAAAAGGAACGTAATGCATCTGTAGTATGATCATGTTTCCCGGCAACATATGAAGCCAAATGCAATACTTTCTGAAGGCGATCATATCTCGATTTGTTTATAAGCGAGAATATGTAAAAAATCCTCTTACAATTGTAAGAGGATTTTTTTATTTCTTCACTTTTCGTAATACGAAGTGTGCACAACCGAAGTTACAGTACTCGTATAAATACTCCGTTAACGTACTAATTTTCGTATCATATGTCGCACGTTGGTTACTATCATCAAAGAATCCTCGCAGTCTAAGTTGCTCATATCCCCAGTCTCCAACGATATAATCATATTTATTTAAAATTTCTGCATAGCGCTCTTTAAATGCTTCTTCACTAAAACCGTCACGAAAGTTTTTAATTACTTCGTACTGAACATTATTAATGCTCACCGTAGCATGAATCTCTTGCTCTTGCTTTTGCTCCATCATTAACTTCCTCTCTAAGCATTCTTCTTTTTATCGTATCACAAAGCATAACAACCAACAATTTCAAATACAAAAAATTGCAAATTAGTACATGCTATGGAGAAGGAGGTGATACATCGTGAAAAAACAAATTTTACTTTCCCTTCTCACTCTTTCCTTATTTGCAGGCTGCCAAACAAATAATAAAGCCGAAATGGAGCGCGAAGAAGGAAGCCGTGTTCTTGTTTCCAATAAAAACGACATGTATCATACAGAAAATACAAATACAAGGCTCACAAGAGTCGGTTATTCATCTAAACAAAAACATGAAGTATCTAACAAACAAGTAGGGGCCATTAATCGCGAGAAGGTCGCTGAAATGATTACAAGCATGACAGTCAAACTTCCTGACGTTACAAACGCTGCTACACTCGTTACTGATGATGAAGTATTTGTTGTATACCGTGCAAACACAACGGATCCAAAACTCGTAGCAGATCAAGTATATAAAACCGCTTTGTCCATCGTCCCTCGCTATTATAAAGCATATGTATCAACAGACCAAAAGTTGATTTCTCAAATTCAAGGGCTTCAATCTGGCGCATTAAATGATACAGAATATACACAAAGCCTCGATATGTTAAAACGAGAAATGAGTAAAAATCCTCATTTGAACAATACGGGAGATCAGACTTTGAATGATATGATTAAAAAGTAAAACAGGTGGAGAAAATCTCCACCTGTTTTACTTTTTATTTTTTATTACGATCCGCATAAACCTCCATCGCATCACACATAAACTGCGCTAACCCCTCACCAAACTTATCGATATTTTTCGTGAAGCGCTCATCAGCGACGTACATTTGACCGAGTCCTTTAAAAGCATCTAACGAATATTCACCGAAGTTTTGCAAGTAATCGTACCATACTTTAATAGCTGCCTGCGCCTCTTTAGAATCTGGTGCATCGTGTCTAAGCGTTGCTAAATTTCTATAAATAGCATTAAACTCCTCTTGGTTCTCTTTTGACATACCTTTTGCATATTCGTTCGCTTTATCTACAGCTGCATTTCCCCATTTTTCACGTGCTTCTTCTTCATATGGGTTATGGCTGAAATCGAATCCTTCAAATTTCTCTTTATTCGTCATTTCAATCTCTCCTTTTGTATGCTGAATTGTTTTATCAATCGTCGCAATCACCTTATCTAATCTGGCACGCTTTTCAAGAAGCATCTTCTTATGAAGCTGTAGTGCCTCTTCGCGATCAAATGATGGACTCATGATAATCTCTTTAATTTTCTTCAAAGGGAAGCCAAGCTCTTTAAAAAACAAAATTTGCTGCAATGTCTCTAAATTTTCATTGGAATACAGACGATATCCAGACTCTGTCGTCTCATCTGGGGTTAACAACCCAATTTCATCGTAATGATGCAGTGTGCGCACACTAATTCCAACTAAATCAGCTACTTCTTTTACTCTCATTGTCATTTGTATCTCCCCCTTAGTACATACGATAAAGTATGACGCAACGTTAGAGTCAATAAGTAAATTCATTTTCTTTCTAAAAGTTTCATCTCTCCCCTATTTCATGCATAATAGATATGTACATATATTAGAAAGCGGTGAAAGTATGGTTTCAAATACTGTAATTGCCAGCATCATTTTTCAACTCATTGTCTCGATTCTGGTCCCAATTATCGTACTCGTTTATTTCCGTAAAAAATATAATATTAATTGGAAAGTGGTCGGCGTTGGTGTTCTTATCTTTATCGGATTCACCCAAATTCTTGAAACACCATTCCACCTATTTATGCGCGGTAATCCAACAATCGCTCCATTTTTAGAAAATCCGTTTGTCTTCGCAATTTATGGCGGATTGACTGCTGGTATTTTTGAAGAATTAGGACGCTTCGTTGCCTTCTTCTTCTTACTAAAAAAATATCTAGAATATAAAGATGGCTTCGCTTATGGAATTGGTCACGGCGGAATTGAATCTATTTTAATTGGCGGTTTTTCTGCATTACAAGCATTAATTTTTGCTAATTCTATTAACGATGGTAGCTTCGCTCGACTGATTGAACAAAAACCCGAGCTCAGCATTTTACAGGACATGCTAATTCAGCAACCTGCCTACTTATACTTCCTTGGTAGCTTAGAAAGAATTATGGCACTCGTGCTTCAAATCGCCTTTACAATGCTTGTTTTATACGCAGTAAAACAGAAGAAATACATCTTCCTAGTATACGCTATACTATTCCACGCATTTGTAGACTTTTTCGCGGCACTTTACCAAACAAAAACAATCAACATCTTCGTTGCCGAAGGAATTACACTTCTGTGTACAATTGGCGCTGTCGTTCTTATTCGCAAAATGAAAGAGAAATTAATGAGTGTACCGGAGTAAAAAATAAACCACCAAAATTGGTGGTTTATTTTTTATATGGATGATAACTTTTGCCCTCTTGCAGCTCCCTCTTTGTTTCTGCATCTATAACGATGTACTTATGAAACGCTTCTACTTCATTTTGAGTAAAAGAAGCGAAAAAATAAACTTGGCGATCAGGGTGAACAAAAAAATCTTGAAGCACCACTCTACTTCGACAACCGACAGCTGTTTTTTGTAGGAAAGAAAATTCTTCATCAGGCACTTCTTTAAATAAGATTTTTTTCCGAACACTATATGCTGCATTTTTGTATTCTTTATAGATCTTCTTATCTAACTGTTTATAAAAAGCATCCTCACTCACAAATGACTTATTTTGATTGCTTGGATAATTTAGTTTTCGGTTGGATTCTGCATATGTTGTGGACAATTGCGCAAGAAAACAAATAATGAATACGATACATATCATTTTTTTCATCATTGCACCTCAATTTTTTATTATCCACATTACTTTTCCACATATTTAAATCCATATGCTGTTTCCAATAAAAAGGAATTATTTCCACATTTGTCGAAGTATATAGCGTCAACTTGAAAGATGGGGATGAATTATGAAGAAAATTATTTTAATACGACATTGTTCAGCAACTGGGCAAGAATGTGATGCTGAATTAACGACCGATGGAAAAGACCAAGCAAATACCCTTGCTACATTCCTCTTAGAAAATACTCTACAAATCGATCATATTATTTCAAGCCCATTTGTCCGAGCTATCGATTCCATTCGGCCCTATGCGCTCCAAGCTAACTTATCTATCCAAGAAGATGAACGATTAACTGAACGCATATTGAGCAACGTTCCAATGGATGATTGGATGCAAAAACTAGAATCCACTTTTACGAACATAGATATTGCCTTCTTAGGCGGAGAGTCCACAAAACAAGCAACAGACCGTGCCATATCGCTTATTCAAGACGTTTTACAATTAAACCATACGACAACACTACTTGTTACACATGGCAATTTACTTACACTCATTTTAAAGCATTTTGATCATACGATTGGTTTTAATGAATGGAGAAATTTAACGAATCCTGATATTTACGAAATTACAATCGACGAACAATGTATCATAACACGCTTATGGGAAGCATCGTCCAAGTAATATCCCTTTCCAAAACATTCAGTTGACGCCACGAGAAGAGACTGTTCTAACAATAGAAAGGGGTATTATTTCATATGTACGAAGACGTACTTGCTCTACTACATAAAACAAATGTTTCTTATGAAAAGTTCGAACACGAACCGGTACTCGATTATGAGACAGATCGGATTGTACGTGAAAGACTTGGCTTACAAGGTACTCCAAGTAAAAGCTTATTTTTAAAATCAACATCTGGAAATTTTTATGTGTTTTTTACGTTAGAAGGAAATCGGCTTAATCGCGGAGAGATGAAAGAAATAACGGGAGAACGCTTATCGCTCTGTTCTCCTGATGAACTAAGAATGGAAACTGGCTGTACTCCAGGATGTGTAGCTCCTTTTGGTTATTCACAAGAAGTAACAATTATTGTGGACAGTTCCGTTTATACGTACGATAAAATTTTAATTACACCTGGTGTACCTGAATTTACAATTGAATTATCCACAGAAGAATTAAAAAAGATTTTATTAACATGTACAAATACCGTTTTAGAGTACAAACAAAAAGAGAGCTGATCGTTAGCTCTCTTTTTTCATTATTTAGCTTCTGCTGTTTTTTCTTTTGCAGAACGTACTTGCTCGTCCGCATGGTAAGAAGAACGCACAAGTGGGCCAGCTTCACAGTGGCTAAATCCTTTGCTAAGTGCAATTTCTTTAAGCTCTGCAAATTCTGCTGGTGGATAATATTTAATAACTGGTAAATGCTTCTTAGATGGTTGTAGATATTGTCCAAGAGTTAAAATATCCACATTGTTTGCACGTAAGTCATCCATTGCTTCAATTAAATCTTCTCTTGTTTCACCTAAGCCGACCATAATGCTCGATTTAGTTGGAATATCAGGCTGCATTTCTTTTGCTCGACGTAAAAACTCTAATGAACGGTCATACTTTGCTCTAGCGCGAACTCGGTTAGATAATCGACGTACTGTTTCAATGTTATGGTTTAAAATATCTGGTTTTGCATCCATTAACATTTTTAAGTTTTCTTCTACCCCAGCCATATCAGATGGTAATACTTCGATAGACGTGAATGGGTTTTTACGACGTACTGCTCGTACTGTTTCAGCAAAAACAGCTGCTCCGCCGTCCTTTAAATCATCACGTGCAACCGCTGTTATAACAACGTGCTTTAAGCCCATTTGTACTACTGAATCTGCTACGCGTTCTGGTTCTTGTAAATCAAGCTCAGTTGGTAAGCCTGTTTTAACCGCACAAAAACGACAAGCACGTGTACAAACCGCACCTAAAATCATAAATGTTGCTGTTTTTCTTACAGCCCAGCATTCATGAATATTCGGACATTTTGCCTCTTCACAAACGGTATGAAGATTCTTAGAACGCATCATTTTCTTTAAGCCTGTATAGTTTTCATTCGTGTTTAACTTAATTTTCAACCATTCGGGCTTGCGCTTATATTCTGTTTGTTTTGTCATGGTTATCAACTCCGCACAATATGAAATAGTTTACCGTGTTCGCTTCTTTCAATGTAACATATCTATTCTAACGTATGAAAGCGATTTGCTCAAATGAAGATTCTAAGATTTTTTCCAATCGTTCCCTATAATGAAATACTCCGTATATCCCACACTAAAAAGAGTGATGTTGTGAAAGGAGTCTATTTCATGCTTCGAAAAATTTCTCTTTTGCTTTCTATTTGTTTTCTTCTCCACCAAAACATCGCTTACGGTGAAGATAATCAGCAAAGCATATACGAAAAGCGCATGGCACTATATAAAGAAACCGAGCAGTCTTCAGGCATTCCATGGTATTACTTAGCTGCAATGGATCAATATGAAAGAAATATACGGAGCGTAAGAAAAGATATTCCAAAAAAACCAGATGCCATCATTTCCCTTTATTTCAAACCAGAAATATGGGCTGGACCTGTTAATAGTAACGATACTCTCCCCCATACAATTTCTCTATTTGGCGGAATAGGTTTAGATGGTGACAAAGATGGATTTGCAAATGCAAATAGCGACCGTGATCTTCTGCATACCGCAGCGACTATTTTAAGGAAACAAGGAACGTCAGAAGACCGTATTAAAATTATGCTTTGGGAATATTATAGACGTGCAAAAACAGTTGATTTAATTAGCCAGTACGCCCAAATTTATAAACATTATGGACGTATTAATTTAGAAGGAAATGCTTTTCCTCTTCCGATTCGTAGTGACCATAGCTACCGTAGTACTTTCGGCGCTGGAAGAAGTTTTGGCGGAAGACGAATTCATGAAGGAACCGATATTTTCGCCGGATATGGCGTGCCAGTAAGATCGACTTGCTATGGCATTATTGAAACAAAAGGCTGGAACCGCCTTGGTGGATGGCGCATTGGTATTCGTGACCTTCATAACAATTACCATTATTACGCTCATTTAGGCGGGTTCTCAAAAGAAATACAGCTTGGACAAATTGTTGAGCCAGGAAAAGTAATTGGATTTGTTGGTAGCACTGGTTATGGACCTCCTGGTACAGCCGGAAAATTCCCACCCCACTTACATTTTGGCATATATAAAGACAATGGCTATACAGAATGGGCCTTCGATCCATACATGCATTTAAGCCTTTGGGAGCGAAAAGAACGCGCCAATACAAAACGATAACCGTAGCACATTGCTACGGTTATTTTTTATCCAGTAACAGCCCGGCTCAGCCGAGTTTCACTTTATATGCAACTAACTATCTGTTTTCTTTTTATCAGGTACAGCAACACTTCCGCTTCCATAATACGTAGGCACTTCCCCTTGAACGATACGCGTCGCAATCGGAACATTTTGTTTCACAGTTATCTCTTTCGTATGAAATGGAATAATTACTTGCAATGTTACTTCCATTTCCATAACAATTTGAATCGCTGTAGTATTAATTCCATGCGGCTCAATTTTTTGTTTAATATCTGTATTCACATGCCCAATTGGCGTGAAATGAATCGGAATATCTGGTCCTATATTACCAAGAAGTGCATTATCAGTTACACGTCCAAAAGGAACTGCCATAGTCGCCCCGTTTTTTTCAGAAATACCTAGCTCCTTCAACTTCCCTTGTTCTACTTGTTGCAAATATTTTTCTATGTACGTGGTCGTTGACGTTACGATTTCATTTACTTGCTTCGTATTTAAATTAATTGTGGATACTTTTCCGTTTTTATCATTCTGTACTTTCATTAATGAATCGACATCGAATCCTTCATTAATTCTATCCTTTACCGCCTTCGTCATAATTGCTGTCGCCATTTTATGTGTCTCTACTTCCCCATATTTAATTAAGGTCGGCTGAATGCTGCTGTTCACAATCCATAATCCTTGCACGAGTAATATGACAAAAAGAATAAACGACATAAGCAGTATGTGCCGAAAGGAAATAGGTCCCCTTCGAAACCGCGAATTTTTCGAACGAAATATACTCATAAAAAACCCTCCTTCTTATAGCATTTCTATGCAAGAAGGAGGGACGATATATGCTTATCTCATTTTTAATAACGCTTCTTTTCCGATTGTACCAGCCGTAATACCTAAAGCTTCGGCTTCAATCGTTACTGATTCTAGCGGCGCTTCAAGAAGTTGTTCAATCGTTCTTACACCAACCGCGCGGCCAGCAATAATACCTCGATCACCTAACTTCTCATTTAAAAGACCTATATCTAATGCACCGCACATAATATATCCTTTATCGCTCATTACAGCTAGCAAATTCGTCTTTGGAAGTTTCACGCTAACCGCAATAAACGTATAATTATCAATTATAATTGGCTCCACATTAACCATAGTTCACACTCCTCTCTTTCTTATCTGTATGACAAGAGAAAAATGAGTGTTACAAGTTAACTAGCCTATAGTTTAACGGAAGTTGTATGAGTTATTAACATATCCGTTAACACATCTCTAAGTAGTTCTGGCATATAATATTGTTTGCCAGAAAGTGTGGATAGCTCTGGGTATAAGTATCCAAACGTAAACATATCGATTGTTCCTACCGTATATATACGATCTAACTCCAGCGATTCGCCGTTAATCAATACATCTTCTAATAAAATTTTATTGCCAGGAATCGTATCTGGAATGACTTCTACACCAGCATAAATCATTTTCCCCATCACTTTTCCCCGAAATCCGAATCCTTTCACCTCAAGATTCTCCATATTCGGCTTACGTGCTTTCAAAATAACTTCTCTTAATATCTTTCCTGGAACTTTCAAAGCACACGGATTAATTGGATGTGGACAAATTCTGTGAATATCTCCGCGCGTTACAACACCCTCTTCTAGCCCTTCAAGAAGTACACCGGCGTTCACCATGCCAATCTCTGCATCGCACCATGTTTTCAGCGCGCTTGCTAACATATGAGAAAACGGCGTCTCCTGAAACCAATCAACCGGTAATGACTCTTTTAAATGAACGACAGGCTCTGCCATTATATGCTTACTTTCTTCCTGCAGTATTTCAATTGTGGATAACGGATCGCTATAAGCACCTAACCGTTCCGTCTTAATCGCTCTACCGTCCTTTTCCAACAACTTCTTCGTCTCTTTATCCACAGTAAGCTGAACGTGGCCAACGTAACGTCCCCACTTTTCACAACAGCAAAGTAAAGTATTGTTCAGTAGAACACCACGCTCAAATAAATGATGCGTATGTGCACCTAAAATAACATCTATATCATAATGCTCTGCCATATACTCATCCATACTTTTTCCAAGGTGAGATAGGACAACGGTAATATGCGCCTCATCTTTCACTTCTTCTAAAATAGACTCTAAATGGATAAGCGGATCTTCAATATGCCAATCGAGCATATGATAAAACTCTGGATAAGCTACCGTTAATCCGATAAAAGCAATGGTAATCCCATCCGTCGTTGTGTGCAATTTATAAGGCTTCGCCCACGCTGGACGTACCCCTTCTTTTTCAAATAAATTCGCAACGAGCACCTCAAATCCAGCATCATCATATAGACGATTCAAATGCTCCTTCGCTAACGTAATGCCTTCATTATTTCCGATCGTTACATAATCATATAACGCCTCATTTAAAAGCTTCGTATTCCCAAGGCCATTTGTCGCTTCCGAAATACTATGAAAACGATCCACATGATCACCGATATCAACCGTCAAAACAGTCTCTCCCGCTTCCTGTCTTCGCTTTTTCTCCCCTAGAACAAACCGAGAAATTTGCGGCCAATTTTCAAAATGACTATGTATATCGTTTGTATGATAAAGGTGGATGATTGTTTCTTTATTTATATTCAGAGAAAAAACCTCCTCTCAGTTCCTTACTGCCATTTACGCTACGCGTACGCAATAATCCTGTAAATACTTTTCGTCTTTTCTTGCTATTTTACATTGTACTCGCATTGAGGGAAAAAGCAAAAGATTGTCCTTTTCATATGAGAAACTTTTGCTAATGCAGGAAAGAATTCCAGATAGTGGAGGGAGGGGTGGATTTGTCAAAAAGTTTAATAGAGAATTCAGTGGGTGGTTGTTCAAGTGGATTTGTCAGTATCTTTGTCTTAAACCTAGTCGTTCTCTGTTCTTATAAAATGTTTGGGTTATGTGAGGATTTTCTTTTGTCTTATCTTGTCGACAAATCGATATTCCTTGTCGAAACGTTGATATATTGAAATAATCGTTGATATATTCCCGTTTATGATCGATATATTTGAAAAATCGTTGATATATTTAGCTGAACACCCACCCGGGTATCCTCTCCCAAGCCACGACAAATCCGCAAAACAAAAAAGCGCCCTGCACAGCAGGGCGCTTCTACTTTATCTATTAACCAATAGAACCTTCCATCTCAAACTTGATTAGACGGTTCATTTCAACTGCGTATTCCATTGGAAGTTCGCGAGTGAATGGCTCGATGAAGCCCATTACGATCATTTCTGTAGCTTCTTGCTCAGAAATACCGCGGCTCATTAGGTAGAATAATTGTTCTTCTGATACTTTCGATACTTTCGCTTCGTGCTCAAGTGAAACGTAATCGTTTTTGATTTCGTTGTAAGGAATTGTATCAGATGTAGATTGGTTATCCATGATTAACGTGTCACACTCGATGTTAGAGCGAGAGTTTTTCGCTTTTGGTCCGAAGTGTACGATACCACGGTAAGTTACTTTACCACCATGCTTCGCAATCGATTTAGAAACGATTGTTGAAGACGTGTTTGGTGCTAAGTGAATCATTTTCGCACCAGCATCTTGGTGTTGGCCTTTACCAGCAATCGCGATTGATAATGTTAAACCACGAGCGCCTTCGCCTTTTAAGATAACTGCTGGGTATTTCATCGTTAATTTAGAACCGATGTTACCATCAATCCATTCCATCGTTGCGTTTTCTTCACAAACCGCACGTTTTGTAACTAGGTTGTATACGTTGTTCGCCCAGTTTTGGATTGTTGTATAACGGCAATACGCATCTTTTTTAATGATGATTTCTACTACCGCACTGTGAAGTGAGTTAGTAGTGTAAACAGGTGCTGTACAACCTTCTACGTAGTGTACGTGTGCGCCTTCGTCTACGATGATAAGCGTACGCTCGAATTGTCCCATATTTTCAGAGTTAATACGGAAATACGCTTGAAGTGGTGTATCAACTTTAATACCTTTTGGAACGTAGATGAATGATCCACCAGACCAAACTGCAGAGTTTAATGCAGAGAATTTGTTGTCTGTTGGTGGAATTACTTTTCCGAAATGCTCACGGAAAATATCTTCGTTCTCTTTTAATGCGCTATCTGTATCTTTGAAGACGATTCCTAGAGCTTCTAGGTCTTCTTTCATGTTGTGGTATACAACTTCAGATTCGTACTGTGCAGATACACCAGCTAAATATTTTTGCTCAGCTTCTGGAATACCTAATTTATCAAATGTTGCTTTAATTTCATCAGGTACTTCATCCCAAGACTTCTCAGATTTCTCAGATGGTTTTACGTAGTACGTAATTTCATCGAAATCTAAGTCGTTTAAGTCGCCGCCCCATTGTGGCATTGGCATTTCATAGAACTTATCCAGTGATTTTAAACGGAAGTCTAACATCCACTGTGGTTCTTCTTTCATACGTGAAATCTCTTCAACGATCTCTTTTGTTAAACCGCGTCCAGCACGGAAAATCGAAACGTCTTTGTCTTTGAAACCATATTTGTAATCGCCGATATCTGGCAGTTGCTTCGCCATGTTGGTGTGTCCCTCCTTAGATAACCTCATTTTTAGGAACCTTTAACATTACTTATCTTCGTTTAAGCCCTTTTCTAACGCTTTCCACGCTAATGTTGCACATTTAATACGTGCAGGGAACTTGCATACGCCTTGTAATGCTTCAATATCTCCTAAATCGATGCTGTCATCGTACTCTTTTCCTAGCATCATGTCAGAGAAAATTTTCGAAAGCTGAAGTGCTTCTTCAATTTTCTTACCTTTTACTGCTTGTGTCATCATTGAAGCTGAAGACATTGAGATTGAACATCCTTCGCCTTCAAACTTCGCCTCTTGCACAATACCTTCTTCTACTTTCATCGTAAGTTGAATACGATCGCCGCAAGTTGGATTGTTCAAGTTAACGGTAACACTATCTTCTAACACGCCATGGTTACGAGGATTTTTGTAATGATCCATAATAACTTGACGATATAACGTATCTAAATTATTAAATGACATTTGTGAAATACTCCTTTGTCTTGATTAGCGATTCAACAAATGTATCAATTTCTTCTTTTGTATTATATAAATAGAAGCTCGCACGTGCTGTTGAAGAAGCTTTTAGCCACTTCATAAGCGGTTGTGCACAGTGATGTCCTGCGCGAACTGCAATGCCTTCTACATCTAATACAGTCGCTACATCGTGAGGATGTACGTCTTCAATATTAAATGTAACAAGACCAGCGCGATGCTTTGGACCATAAATTGTAACGCCATCTACTTCTGATAGTCTTTCTAAAGCGTATTGCGCTAATTCATGCTCATGCTTTTCAATATTATCAAGACCGATTTCTTCTAGGAAATCAATTGCCGCACCAAGTCCGATTGCATTACCGATAATCGGTGTACCTGCTTCAAACTTCCACGGAAGCTCTTTCCAAGTAGATTCTTGTAAATCTACGAAATCAATCATTTCACCACCAAATTCAATTGGCTCCATATTGTTTAGCAATTCTTTCTTACCATATAATACGCCGATACCTGTAGGTCCGCACATCTTATGAGCAGATAATGCGTAGAAATCACAGTTTAAATCTTGTACATCCACTTTCATGTGAGGTGTACTTTGTGCACCATCAACGACCATAATTGCTCCGTTTTCGTGTGCGATTGCTCCGATTTCTTTTACAGGGTTAATCGTTCCAAGTACGTTTGATACTTGCATAATAGAAACGATTTTTGTATTCGGTGTAACAGTTTGACGAACATCTTCTAAAGAAATTGTACCGTCTGGTTGAAGCGGAAGGTATTTCAAAGTTGCACCAGTTTTCTTCGCAACTTGTTGCCACGGAATGATGTTACTATGGTGCTCCATGTAAGAAATAACGATTTCATCGCCCTCTTTTACATTTTCAAGGCCATAGCTAGCTGCTACTGTATTTAATGCAGTTGTCGTTCCGCGCGTGAAAATAATCTCTTCCATTGATTTCGCGTTAATAAACTTGCGAACTTTCTCACGTGCACCTTCATACGCGTCGGTAGCTTTCGTACCGAGCGTATGAACACCGCGATGCACGTTAGAATTATATTCTTTATAGTAACGTTCTAACGTTTCAATGACTTGAATTGGTTTTTGAGAAGTTGCTGCACTATCGAAATAAACAAGTTGTTTGCCGTTCACTTTTTGATCAAGAATTGGAAACTGTTTGCGTATTTCATGAATATTCATTAGCGAACTTTCCTTTCAATTACCTCAACAAGCTGTGCTTTTACTCCTTCAATTGGAAGCTCATTAACTACAGGTGCTAAGAATCCATGGATGACTAAACGTTCTGCTTCGCGTTTTGGAATACCACGGCTCATCAAGTAGTATAATTGGTACGGATCTACGCGGCCTACTGAAGCTGCGTGACCTGCCATAACATCATCTTCATCAATTAAAAGAATTGGGTTCGCATCACCGCGAGCTTTTTCGTCTAGCATAAGAACGCGAGAAGATTGTTGTGCATTTGATTTAGATGCACCGTGTTCAATCTTACCAATTCCATTAAAGATAGATGTTGCACTATCTTTTTGTACACCGTGTTTTAAAATCCAACCTTCAGAGTGTTTACCGAAGTGAACAACTTTAGTTGTAAAGTTTTGTGTTTGGTTACCACGGCCAATTGTTACTGTTTTCGTATCAGCATATGAACCGTCGCCCATTAAGTTCGTAACGTTCTCTGAAATTGTGTTTCCATCATTCATAAGGCCTAGAGCCCAATCAATGCGGCCGTCGCGTCCAACAACACCGCGGCGGTTAACGTAAGTTGTTACGTCTTTTGCTAATAGATCAACCGCACCGAATTTCACTTGTGCGCCTTGTTCCACGATTACTTCTGCTACGATATTTGCAATACCTTTAGCATTTTCATTTGCAACATAGTTTTCTACATAAGTTGCAGTACTGTTCGCATCAGCTACGAATAATACGTGGTTATATACGTTAGCTTCTTCGCCGTCTACTAAGAATACAGCTTGAAGTGGAGTTTCAAGAACAACGTTTTTCGGAACATATACGAATGCACCGCCGTTGATTAATGCAGCATGAAGTGCAGTTAGACGATGCTCGTCTACTTTCACGCCGTCTTTCATTAAATACTTTTGTAGTAGTTCAGCATGCTCTGTTGCAGCTGTTACGATATCTGTGAAAATAACACCTTTGTCTTTTGCTTCGTCTGCTAAAGAAACGAACGCAGTTGTACCAGTACGTTGCACTAATACGCTGTTATTTTCATCGATTAAGTTTTTCACTGCTTCTGGAAGCTCTGTTAAAGAACTTACAGGCTCTTGCTTAGCAGCGTCGCCTTTTCCGATAAAGTCCCATTTTTCAATTTTCGTTTTATCAGGCGTTGGCATTGGAAGTTCTGTTGCTTGTGCAAGAGCTTGTAAGCGGAACTCAGTCAACCAAGCAGCTTCGTTTACTTCGCTTGCGCGTTGACGGATTGTTTCTTGATCGAAAGGTAATGTACCGATTGTCATGTTTATGCTCCTCTCTTACGCTTCTTGCTCTGTTGTTTCGTCTTCAATACCTAATTCTTTTTTAATCCAGTCGTAACCTTCAGCTTCTAGACGTTGTGCAAGCTCAGGGCCACCAGATTTAACGATACGACCGTTCATCATAACGTGAACGAAGTCTGGAGTGATGTAGTTTAATAAGCGTTGGTAATGCGTAATCATTAGGCAACCGAACTCTTCGCCGCGCATTTGGTTAATACCTTTAGATACAACTTTTAATGCATCGATATCAAGACCTGAGTCGATTTCATCTAAGATTGCGATTTTTGGCTCAATCATCATTAATTGAAGAATTTCGTTACGCTTTTTCTCTCCACCAGAGAAACCTTCGTTTAAGTAACGTTGTGCCATTTCTGGATCCATTTCTAGGAATTCCATGTTTTTATCTAATGTACGGATAAATTTCATAAGAGAAATTTCATCGCCTTCTTCACGACGTGCGTTAATTGCAGAACGTAAGAAGTCAGCGTTTGTTACTCCGCTAATTTCACTTGGATATTGCATTGCTAGGAATAGACCCGCTTGTGCGCGCTCGTCTACTTCCATTTCTAATACATCTTCACCGTCAATGATGATGCTACCTTCTGTTACTTCATACTTTGGGTGACCCATAATTGCAGAAGATAAAGTTGATTTACCTGTTCCGTTAGGTCCCATAATTGCGTGGATTTCTCCACCTTTTACTTCAAGGTTTACACCCTTTAAAATTTCTTTGCCGTCAATTGATACGTGTAAGTCTTTAACCGTTAATGTAGAACCAGCCATCTCAATACCTCCATTAATCCTATATATACATTTTAAAAATTCCTAAAACGTTCATATTCTCATTTTATTCTCATTCTAATTTTATATCAAATAAAATGATATCGCAAACGACGAAAAAAAGTAACCGTTTTTTCACAAATGTATATAAGTATTTCCTTTACATCTTTCTATGATACACCTTTCTTCTTATTTATATAAAGAAAAAAGGACTGGTAATTTCCCAGTCCTTTCCTTATATTTATTCACTTACCGGAAGTACAGCACCTTTATATTCTTTATTAATAAAATCTTGAATTTCTTTTGAATGTAACACTTCTACTAGCTCTTTAATTTCTTTTTTCTTCTCATCACCTTTACGAACTGCAATGATGTTTGCATACGGAGAGTCTGCTCCTTCAATCGCAATTGCATCCTTCGTTGGATTTAATTTTGCATCAATTGCATAGTTCGAATTAATGAATAAAGCATCTCCCTCATTATTTTCATACAACTTCGGTGAAAGTCCAGGTTCAACATCTGTTTTAAATTTTAAGTTTTTCGGATTTTCGACTACATCTTTTACTGTCGCCTTAACCACATCTACACCATCTTTAAGCTTAATCACGCCGCCTTTTTGTAACAATGCTAACATACGGCCACGCTCCGCTACGTTATTACTCATAATCACTGTCCCGCCATCTGGTAAGTCTTTTAAGCTTTTATATTTCTTAGAATAAATGCCCATTGGCTCTAAATGGATTTTTCCTGCGTTTACAATTTTATATCCTTTTTCTTGGATTTCTTTATCTAAGTAAGGAATGTGTTGGAAGTAGTTCGCATCAATTTCCTTATCCGCTAACGCTTTATTCGGCAACACATAATCTTGGAATTTTTTAATTTCTAATTTAATACCCTTTTTCTCTAATATCGGCTGTGCCTTTTCTAAAATAACAGCGTGTGGCACGTTAGAAGCTCCAACAACAAGCTTATTCTCATCTTTCCCTCCGCAAGCAGCTAATGTAAATACAGACAGCGCTGTAACAACTGACAATAGAATCTTTTTCATATGATGTCCCCTTCTCCCCAATAGTTATGTAGTTATGAAAAAGAGCTGGCATCAGACCAGCCCTTTTCAGCAATTATTCTTTTACAGGAACAACTGCCCCTTTATATTCTTTATTAATGAAGTCTTCAATTTCTTTAGAATGTAATACTTCTACAAGAGCTTTAATCTCTTTCTTATCTTTATCGCCTTTACGAACAGCTACTATGTTTGCGTACGGTGAATCATTTCCTTCAATTGCAATGGCATCTTTTTCCGGATTTAACTTTGCATCAATTGCATAGTTAGAGTTAATTAAAACAGCATCGCCTTCTTTATTGTTATACACTTGTGGCAATAAACCAGGCTCGATATCCGTTTTGAATTTTAGATTTTTCGGATTATCTGCAATATCTTTTGGAGTTGCTTTAACTGGATCTATTCCGTCTTTAATCTTTAAAATGCCTTCTTTTTGTAAAATCGCTAAACCACGTCCATGATCAGCAACTGAATTACTCATAATGATTGTTGCACCGTCCGGAAGCTCTTTTAAGCTCTTATATTTTTGAGAATATACACCAATTGGCTCTAAATGAATTTTTCCTGCTACTTCAAAGTCATATTTTTTATCTTTAATTTCTTTTTCTAAATACGGAATGTGCTGGAAGTAGTTTGCATCTAAATCCTTATCCGCTAACGATTTATTTGGTAATACGTAGTCTTGGAATTTTTTAATTTCTAACTCAATTCCTTTTTTCTCAAGTAACGGTTTTGCCTTTTCTAAAATTTCAGCGTGCGGTACGTTAGAAGCACCAACAACAAGTTTCTTTTCATCTTTATCTTTCCCGCCACAAGCAGCTAAACCAAAAATTGAAGTTGAAATAAGTGCCGTAAGTAATAATTTTTTCATTTGAAACATCCTCCCGTTTTTTATTATCGTTTATCTATTCGAGTCGTTAAACTATCACCAATCCACTGAATTAAAAATACAACTAGTAATACACAAATTGTCGCAACGATTGTTACATCGTTATTCCCTCTCTGGAATCCTTCTAAGTAAGCAAGTGTTCCAAGACCACCAGCACCAACAACTCCCGCCATTGCTGTATAGCCTACTAAAGCAATTGTCGTAACTGTAATACCAGATACTAATGCTGGTAACGATTCTGGAATCAATACTTTTAAAATAATTGTGCTTGTTTTTGCTCCCATTGCTTTTGAAGCTTCAATTACACCTTTATCAATTTCGCGAAGTGCGATTTCAACCATTCTCGCGTAGAATGGTGCCGCTCCAATAATTAAAGCTGGCAGCGCTGCACTTGCTCCAAGAATTGTTCCAAGAAGAATCTTTGTGAATGGGATTAATAAAATAATTAAAATGATGAACGGTATAGAACGGAATATGTTTACGAATGCTCCAATCACCGTATTAATTGATTTGTTTTCCCATAAATTATCTTTCGCTGTCATGAAGAGTAACAATCCTAAAATTAGTCCTAAAACAAATGTCGCAAGAGCTGCGATTGCCGTCATATATAACGTTTCACCAGTTGCTTCTAACATTTGATTCCAATCAACATTTGCGAGTAACTTATCCATGTGCAATCACCTCCAGCTCTACTTGATCTTGATGAATTCCTTCTATTGCTTGCTGGATCGCTGTTTCCTCACCATTTAAATGAACAACTAAACTACCGTAAGAACCGTTATTCGTTTGTGCGATATTTCCTTGCAAAATGCTAACTTCTATATCACTGCGTTGCATCAATCGTTGAAGCACTGGTCTTTCTACAGCCTCACCGATAAACTGCAAACGAATCACTTTTCCATCTGGATATTTTTCAATTAAACTTTCAATCGTTTCATTTGTATCTTCAGAATCTGTTAACTGCTGTACAAATCGTTTCGTAATATCTTGCTTCGGATTACGGAATACATCAAGTACTGGACCCGTTTCTACAATCTTTCCTCTCTCCATTACCGCCACTCGATTACAAATCTTTCGAATTACGTGCATCTCATGTGTAATGAGTACAATTGTTAAACCAAGGCGCTTATTAATGTCTAATAGTAAATCCAAAATTTGATCTGTCGTTTCTGGATCAAGAGCTGACGTTGCCTCATCACATAAAAGTACTTGTGGGTTGTTAGCTAATGCTCTTGCAATCCCAACGCGTTGTTTTTGTCCCCCGCTCAGCTGAGATGGGTACGCGTCTCCTCTTCCTTCTAATCCAACAAGATGAATTAATTCATCAACACGTTTTCTTCTCTTCGTTTTATCAACACCTGCAATTTCAAGTGGAAACTCTATATTTTCACTTACAGTTCGTGACCAAAGTAAGTTGAAGTGCTGAAAAATCATTCCGATTTCTTGCCTTGCCTTACGAAGTTCACTTCCTGTAATTGCTGATATAACACGATTCGCAATTGTAATTTGGCCAGAAGTCGGTTTCTCTAACTGATTAAACAATCTGATTAAAGAACTTTTCCCAGCGCCGCTATATCCGATAACACCAAATATTTCGCCTTTTTCTATTTTTAAATTGGCGTTATCTACAGCAGTGACATCACCGCTTTTCGCCTTATATATTTTCCTTACATTCTCTAATAGAATCATGATGTTCACCCCTTTTTTGTTTAGGTCGACTCCGCAATTTTTTATTTTTAATGCGTGTAGTCCACTGTTATCATTACTTTTATTATTTGAATGTCCTCCACATTCAAACAATAAAAAAACCTTTCTGCTTTAGAGAAGCAGAAAGGTTTATATGCGTATATAACAACATTATCCCTCTCTCTCATCTCTCAAAGCATTCGCTTTGCAGGAATTGGCACCATTTCAACATAAGTTGACGGTTGCCGGGCTTCACAGGGCACAGTCCCTCCACCTCTCTTGATAAGAGAAATCAGATTCAATTTTCGTCTGATTTGAAATTTATGAAATTGTCTATATTTTATGACTTGAATTGTATCAATATACACTCACCATGTCAACAGAAATTTTCGTAAAAAATGAAACTTCAGAATTTTAAGCACCTACTGACATCGGTTTACATATATGAAACATCGATTCCACTAATAACATCGTTCGGTACGTTCCTGAATATTGTACACGTCCATCATTCATTAACATTTGCAATCGTACATTTCCATTCACCAATTGTTCTATATCCTTTTCGTCTAAGCAAATGATTTGTTCCGTTCCTCTTTCCTCATGTACCAGCTCTATATAATCTCTTGAAATTTGTAACGAACAACTTTCATCTCTAAAGCGGAAATTAACAGTTTTTTCTTCTTGTCTTAAAAGTGGCTCTAAATGATATTGACCATTAGCGTAATTTACAAATGATTGAAGCAAAGAATATAATCTCACCCTAAATCACATCCTTCATATCACTTTCTATTACATACCATTCCCTCTCACTAAAGAGCAATCCTGTTATTTTCGCTCGACAAATACTGTATCCATCCTGCATCTCGACATATTTCCCAAGAAATATGTCGAGGCGGCAAAAATTTTGCCGCCTACTTTAATTCCGTATATAAATATTCAACCGAATGAAATGCATATATCTTCTTCATCAGTGTCCCATTTTCAAAAACAAGTAAACAAGGTACACTTTCAATCCCATACTCTTTCGCTAAATGCGGAGCATAATTTAAATCTAACATCCCAATTTTGAGGCCTTCAATTGTCATCTCAACGACTGTTAACATCTTTTTTGCTAATTGGCATGTTCCACACATTGGAGTATATACATATAACACTGTTTTTTCTTCATTCTCTATTAGGGCTGTAGCTTCGGCTCCTGTCCAATCGATCACTTCTATCATTCCTTACCGTAAATATTCTGTATAAACGTCAATGTCGGCTCCCCATAATACATTTGCTAAGTGTGTAGATGGCGCAGTTGCCACTTCTCGGTACGAGCGATCAATATAGATATGCTCGGCTTGCGGAAATTCTTTTCGAAATTGTTTCCTTAACTTTTCTCCAGCATCATCAGCATCCACTAGCACATACACTTCCTTATCAAAAAACTGATCAACAAGCTCATCCATTTTCGACAAACCAATTGTACCATTTGTACAAACAATTTCCACTGGTTCACGAATAATAGATTCAATCTTTCTTCTATCTGATGTACCTTCTACAATAATGACTTTTTCCACATAAATCATATGTCATCACCCGATCACCATATACTATACAACCTTGAACTTAGTATATAGTATATTCGTTATTTTCATGTTGTTTCCTGTTTATTTTTGCAAAAGAAAAGCGAAACCGACTGTTTAGCCCTGTTGGCTAAGGTTCTTCCGTACAGAAGACGCTTTTTGTCTTCTCGTGCGGAAGGTTCTTAGACATGAAGGGCTAGGAGTTGGAGCTAGACAATGAAAAGCGCAAGCGGCTCATTTAGATTTTGAGGGGGATGGAGCTTCTGACGTAGAGGCGCTTTTTGCCTTGTAGGAAGAAGCGAAGCCACCGAACAATCTAGTCGCTGGAGCTAGACAACGAAAAACAAAAACGGCTAGACCTGCATAAAGATTAAACGAAAAAGTTTTTTCAAAAAACGTTCTCCTACACGATAATTAGTATATGATTCTACATTCATTATTTTACACAAAATAAAAAAGGACAGCACAAAGGCTGTCCTTTAGTCGACTATAATTAGTCTTGGTTTGTCATTTCTGCATATTTTTCTGCAGTTAATAACTTCTCAACTTGGCTTGCATCAGAAAGTTCAACTTTAACCATCCATGCACCCTCGTATGGAGATTCGTTAACAAGTTCTGGTTGGTCACTTAATTCTTCGTTTACTGCTACAACTTTACCGCTTACAGGTGCGTATAACTCAGAAACTGTTTTAACAGATTCTACGCTTCCGAATGGCTCGTCAGCTTCGATTGTTGCACCTACTTCAGGAAGTTCAACGAATACGATATCACCTAGCTCACCTTGTGCAAAGTGAGTGATACCGATAACAACTTCATTACCTTCAGTTTTTACCCATTCGTGTTCTTCAGAGTAACGTAAATTATTTGGAATGCTCATGACTGTACCTCCAGTGAATGTATTAATTATGTAAAAATACCTTATTGGTACTTTTTCCACACACTTTCAAACTGCTCTTCGTTAAAACCAAGTGTTACATTCGTTCCATCTGTTACAATTGGACGTTTGATCAACATGCCATCAGATGCTAAAAGCTCATACATTTCGTCTTCGCTTGCATCTTTCAACTTATCTTTCAGACCAAGTTCACGGTAACGCATTCCACTTGTATTAAAGAATTTTTTTAATGGTAATTCACTTTTTTCATGTAAATTACGTAAATCTTCTTTTGATGGTGGATTTTCAACAATATGAATCATCTCATATGCTACATCGTTTGCCTCAAACCATTTCTTTGCCTTTTGACATGTGCCACACTTTGGATATGAATAAAATGTTACTGTCATAAATTCACCTACTTTTTTACTAACCTTTACCTTTATCATATAGAAAACGTTTTATTATTTCAAACCATTATTCGCTAAACTTTTACTTATTTCGTGATAATTTTTAATAATCCTGCGAATTTTTCTTATTTTTCCGCCATTTGTTAAGAAAAAAATAAATATATAAATTTTTTTAGATTCTGCACCAAACATATATCTTAAACAAGCGTTTGATTAATTTCTTATTTTTCTTTGTTAACCTTTGAACTACATGAGTTTCTTTCTACCGAACATACAGCTTAAACAAACGTTTGATTAATTCTCCATTTTTCTTTGTTAACCTTTGAGCTGCATCGATTTCTTCCTACCGAACATACAGCTTAAACAAACGTTTGATTAACTCCCTATTTTTCTTTACTAACCCCTGGGCTGCATCGGTTTCTTCCTATAGTCACAAAACTTGGAAACAATTCACATGACAAAGGCGCACAGATAAAAGGAACTAACGATTTTGGCCGTAATAGTGAGAGAATTCCATGATGATTAAGAAATTACTACAAAGAAAAAGCCATGCATACACATGACTTTCATAGCATACTCACTTCTATATTCAATAGAAATTAAAGTGAATTATATTTCTTTACTTTTAAAGGAATATAATTCACATATAAATCTATAGCATAAGTAATAATCAAAATTACTTTTCCTTCATCAGCAAATTTCACTTACAGAAACTGTTCTGAAATTTTCCTTTTTCCCCATCTCTTTGGAAGCCATTCAACTCCTAAGAACATAATAATAATCCCTCTACTTATTAACTAGCTACTTTTCTTTTTTCCATGATATTTCAAATTCCCCACCATGTTCTTCTGTTATAATTTTAACTTTATATGTATCATCTTTAGACACTTTAATATTATTTTCGCCTTTTCCACTATTAACTTCCAGTATTGTATTATCATCTGAATCTAAAACATAAGCCTTTATGGTTCCTTGCTTAGTTTTATCATCAAAAGTAAATATCCAGCTTTCACCTTTTTTTACATCCATATCTTGAGTTGCAAAACCTGTGAAACTTTTATACTTTCCATCTATACTATTTGAACCTCCATGAACCTTACCACCAACAATCGTTCCCTCTCTTGTAAAACAACCACTAAGAACCACCAAACATAGAACAAATAATAATGTATTTTTAATAGTTTTCAACATCATTCCCCCTTATTCTCACAATAAATACCCCCTATTTACATTCAAAAAAACTATAGCATCTATAATATTATTTTAACTCTTCACGCAACTCCATTTACATATCCAGTAAAAATCACCTCTGATATATGTTCATGATTAAAAAACATATATCAGAGGTTGAAATATTTCCGATAGGATAATAACAAGCTACATAATCCCAAGTTTTCTTAGTTTTTGAATCTTCTTGTTTTCTATCATATATCATCAATGATTGTTCCCATGTTTTAAATTTCACAGCTGAACCAATCGGAAGTAATGTATCTTTCTCTACTTTCTCCATTTTAATTCACCTCTTTATTTAATGAAAAATTTACCTATTTTATATAAAATTAAAAAACTAATAGGAACTGTAATTAAATATATCAATGAAAAGATTATTTTTCTTTTAAATTATATGTAACATCAAACATTGTAAAAATAATAGTACCAAAAAAACAAATAACAAAAAGAATTATTAAAATTTTTTTCAAACTTTCTAAAGTCATAAAAAATAATCCTTTTTATTTTATCTTTACTTCAACACCTGTACCCACAGGACTAGCTCCAGGCCCCCAAGGGAAATTTACTTTAAATCCACTTGAACTTACCTTAAAAGAACCACCCGTTTGTCCAAGTGAGGGTGAACCCCGATATGTAAATCATGATTTGTAAATGGTATAGGTATATCTATACCCACTTCATATTTTGCTAAAGAGGCCTCCTCCCCAAGTTCAAAACCATTTTTATCTATTTTATCAGCAACTTCTGTATTCCCCATACTTAAACTAGCTTCTACATAAAAAAATAAGAAGCCTCGTTTACAGGCTCCTTCATCATCGACTTAAGTAATCCGAAATGGTTTGAAATACTACTATATACATATTATGAATATTTCGATCGGAAACAGTATCATTATATAATCCCATACCCCAATATTGACCTTCAGGGTTCCCCATATTTACAAACCCTTGCGTATATGTCATCGTTTTATCCTTTGGGGTATTATCATAATCTAAATCCTTGTTAGTAAAAATTAAATACGGTCTATCTTGCAAACCAATAAAAAACACCGGCTTCTTTAACGATAAAAATAAGTCCGTATACTGCTCCTTTGATGCCTCTTTAAAATATTCTTTCATAACGAAAAAACCATCAACTTTTGCTGATTTCTCCTGCATTTCTTCTAACTTTATACTTTCAAACTTTACATTCCTAAACGTATCTTTCGGCTTTTCTCCAACAACTCCAATTACGAGTGCTCTTCCGTTATATTCTAATTTTTCTCCTTCGTTATTCTTTGCACACCCAGCACCTACTAGGCATAACAATATAAAAACTAAAAAATATGATAAACGCTTCATTTAGCACCCTCACCCTTCTTTTTAGTCAAGTGACAAAAACGTAAGGTTAATTCAAGAAAATGTAAGTAAAATCGATAGCCCAATTCACGTTTCTATATTATAATCAATTGAATTTACTTACATTACTAAACATAGGAGATCAACATGAAGAAATTTAAACTTTCATCTTTTCTTCCGTTAAGTTATATACTTCTACTCGTACTCGTAAGTCCCCTTTACGACGTATTAAATAAATCGACTGTTCACGCAGTAGACGTTACAACTGTAGTAGATGATTGGATTCCATTTGTAAAAGCATTTATTATTCCTTATTTACTTTGGTTTCCATACTTATACGGCGCACTTATTTATTACTGCTTCGCTGACCGAAAGCAATATTATGTCACTTTAAGTAGTGTTATTTTTGGAAAGCTTGCTTGTTTTTCTATTTATTATTTTTGGCAAACAACTGTACCGCGTCCGACTGTCGTTGGAACAGATGTATTTTCTGAACTAGTTCGCTATATTTATAGTATCGATCAACCGGTAAACTGTTTCCCTAGCATTCACGTTCTTACTACATTTGTAATTATGTTAGCTGCCTTTAAGCGTAGAGAGCAACATGCTTTTGAATATTACATCCTTACTTTCTTCGGTACACTTATTATTTTATCAACGCTATTTACGAAGCAACATGCCTTTGTAGATGCCGTTTCTGGAATGACACTCGCAAGCATACTATACTTCGGCGTTCAACTCTTATTGGCCAAAGAATCAATAAGAGTTCCAGTAAAACAAAATCATAGAATGTAACATGAAAAAAAAAGCAGACTGTGGCTTCTCAGTCTGCTTTTATCTATTATTAAGGAGATGTTCAATTTAAGATTGCGGTACAGTCATATCACCAGAATGAATACGACCTGCTTTTTTAAGAGCAATGTAAAGTATATAAGAAACAGCTACTGGAATGACGATATAAGTAATTACCATCGCCGGGAGAACTTCCCATCCTTCGCTGGAAATTAAATTAATTGGTGCGATAAGAGAACTTAATCCAAGACCTGCAATTTCTTTTCCTGCTTCCAGTTGGAAAATTAATGCGGATACCGGACCGACTATAGCACTGGCGACGACAGTTGGGACGAGAATCATTGGATTTTTAGTGATATTTGGCAACTGTACTTTCGGAGTACAAAGAGCTTGAGCTAATATGCCACCTAAATTGTTTTCTTTTGCTGAGATGACAGAGAATCCGATAAACTGAGCAACGCATCCGGCAAGAGCTGCACCACCTGCAACACCGTCTAAGCTAAGTGCGATCGCTAACGCAGCTGATGAAGCTGGAGAGATAAGTAATAGTCCCCAAACTACTGCAATGACGATAGAAGCGATAAACGGGCTACCAGCTGAGCTATCTTTAATGAACGCTCCAACTGCATTTAAAACAGGAGTAATATTATGAGATAACCAAATACCAACTAAACCAGAACCTAATATGGCCGCAAATGGAACGAGCATCATATCTAAAGCAGTTTTTCCGCTTAAACGTTTACCAATATATACAGCTAAAGTTGCTGTTAATAATGCACCGATTGGCTCACCTGTTTTAATAATTAGACCAGCTTCAGTAATTGAAATGGATCCGGCACCAATCGCTCCGGCTACCATCGCTGAGAAGATTACAAGACCGTTTGCACCGAGCATAAAAGCAATGCCGGCACCAATCGCTGGTGCCATTAGTGATTTTGCAACAACTCCGATTGTAATAAGTAATGGTATATCAACAATTCTTCCTATATTTTCGATTAGTAAACCAATTCCGAGGGATACGAAAATACCTTGTGCGATACCAGCAGATGCTTTAAATACACGAGACATTATATATTCCTTCATTTGTTTCACCTTCTCCTATAAGTTAGTAACCAATTGTTTTCATATAATCACGTAAAATATCGTTTGATTTTGCGAATCGAGATTCTTCATCCTCTGTTAAATTGAGTTCTACAACTTCTCTTATACCGTCTCTAGTAATAATAGCGGGTACTCCTGTACAAATATCATATTCACCGTACTCACCATCTAAAATGGCTGATACAGCAATGACACGGTGATCATCATTAAAGATTGAGCTTGCAATATATGCTAGAGAATTTCCGATTCCGTAATAAGTAGTTCCTTTACGTTTATAAATTTCCCATCCGGCTTTTGCAGTCTTCTCAACGATTTCATCTAAATCTATTTCACCAAATCGTTCTTTTTGTTCTTCTAAAATTTGTAGAATTGGCTTTCCACCAACAGTTACATGAGACCAAGCAACCATTTGAGAATCACCATGTTCTCCTAATGAATACCCATGAATACTACGAGGGTCTACATGTAGCATTTCAGATAAAATTGTTCTTAAGCGAGAAGAATCTAGTGATGTACCAGTACCGATTACGCGATTTCTAGGTAATCCAGATAATTTCCACACTTGATATGTAATAATATCAACTGGGTTCGATGCAAGTAAGAAAATACCATCAAATCCACTTGCCATTACACCACCAACAACACTTTCCATAATCTTCGCACTCGCTCCTAAAGTATCTAAGCGACTTTGTCCAGGTTTTGGTGCTGGCCCTGCTGTAATAATAACAATGTCCATATCTTTGCAGTCTTCATAGCTTCCTGCATATACTTTTGTTCTTGTATTTGTAAAGTTAATGCAATGTGATAAATCCATTGCTTCCCCAACTGCACGTTCATGATTTATATCAATTAATAATAGCTCTTCGCAAATACCTTGATTCACAATAGAATACGCACAACTTGATCCAACTAATCCAGTACCGATAATTGCAATTTTTCTTGTATGTCTTTTCATAGCAATCTCTCCTAAGTGATCATATAATCTATTTCTTTTGTTCTTTACACTCCTAATTATAGAGGTTCTCACGATAGAAACCATGGATACTTTGTGAAATATTGAGCAAAGTTTTTGTCCTTTTTGTGAATTGTCATATTCCATTTTCGTCATATTTGTTACAACTGGAAAAATATTTATTATGTATTTATTGACATATACAAAAAGAAAACGAACGAATAGATTCGCTCGTTTTCTTTTCCCTATTGTTCCGCACTTAATTGACTTTTTAATTGCTGTACAATCATCGGATTAGCAGGTGCTGCCGGTTTGTAATAACTCTTTTGCTTTGCGTACTCATACATATTACGTTGGCGCGCCTCGTCTTGATTACGAATTTGAATTAACGTTTGATGTAACTGTTCATTATCAGACTGAGCAATATAATTTGCATAGCTTGTTAAACTTGCATTTAATCCTGCTAAATAATCATTTACCATATCTTTTTCATTCATCTTTCTCTTCCTCCTATCCTAGGAAAGTCATTAATTGCTGTTTCGTATTTCGTGCATCTTGCGCATCTTTTTGTAGCATTTGTTTCAGTTGTGGATCTGTACACGTCTGTGCATACTGCTCCAACTTGTTAATAATCGTTGCATGTCCACCAATTAAATGACGTAAGTTTTCTACTTCAAGCTCTGTTAAGTTTTGCATATAACATACCCGCCTTTCTTTGTTCATTCATCATTAGTATTTGGTTCTTTTTGGATTGTATTCATCAACTTTTCCCACATATAAACAAAATAAAAGATGAATAGCTAGGCCATTCATCTTTTATGCTAAATATTCATTCAATTTTATAAAGAAACAATCATACTTATACTCACAAGTAAGTTCCATATAATGTGTAAAATAATACTAGGTATAATAGATTGCGTCTTTTTGTATAACATAGCAAATACAATCCCCATAATCATTGCCGTAACCGGAAAACCACCATGAAGAATCCCAAAGATAAAGGAAGAAATAATAATACCAACTAGAAAACTATATTTCTTTTCAAAAAATCGATACAAAATACCTCTATATAAAATTTCTTCTTTAATTGGTGTAATTATAGCAACACTTAACACATATATAATACTTTGTAGACTATTTTGAAGCCCTAAGCTCCCTAATTGATCTCGTTGCTGCTCTGCACTTTCAAAGCTAAACAACTCTAATATTACATACTGAGTTAATGCAATGATGATAAAACCTATTAATAAATACAAGTAGGTTTTCCCATTTTTTAAAATAGATACATCCCATATGTTCTTAATAAAATGAAGCACTGGTTTATACGCAAATAAAACAATAGTAACAACAGCTGCATCAAATAGAAGTAAATAATATCCCTCTAAATTAGCACGTAATACCTCTTCTCCAAAAATTCCAAGGGCTAAAGCAAGGAATAATCCCCCTAAGAGTGAGAACCCTAGAATGCTTGCAATCGTTACAACTAGATTTTTATATGTTATGTTATCTACTTCTCTTTCTGCATTATACGCGTCTAATACTGTTTTTCTCATACTATTCCTCCATTTGTTTTCATTACCTTAACAAAAAACCTTTAATGCAAATATATAGATAATATAACAATTTTTTCAAAAAGAATAATATGCAATTTTACATATCATGAAAGCTTTGTATTATATAGTTTTTGGAATTAGATTACTATAGAATAATTATTAGATGAAATCCCAAAAATTTCTTATCTATCCACCATAACTCTCGCATCATATAAAATTTATTAGTTAAAGGAGCAATGAACATGAAAACACATGACTTCCTTACAGGAATCCAGAAGGGCTCTGAGCCTAGTCCATATCAAGATCCTATTGCTTTTATTTTCGTTTGCCTTTCCGTAGCTATATACACATTTTTCAAACCTGCTAAATAATATCATGTAATGAGAAAAAGCCTACCGCTCTTTTCGAATCATATGCACTAAAAAACCTTAGAATCACTTCTAAGGTTTTTGTTTGCCTCGTTTCTTATTCACGTAATCCTTTAATAAACGTTTCCAATAATACATGTAAACTTGTATCTAAATCTAACGGCAAACCAAATCCACCTTGCTGTTCAATTGACGCAAACCCATGACAAATACTTCTAAATCCACGTGTCGCATGAAGTGCATTCTCTCCTTCTAAGCCATACTGTTGTAAAACCTGAAGACAAAGCTTTACAATTCCGTCACCTGCTTTTCTTACTTCTTCATCTCGTAAAAAAGTTGCTTCATATAGTCCAGGATGTTTTCGGACAAATGCTACATATGCTTCTCCTAATGCATGAATTGCTTCATCCATCTGTTTATCCTCGGCCGCTTCTTCCAGTTTGTTATGCAACTGTTGTATTCCGTAAATACCAAGATGTTTCCGTACATCTTGTAACCCTTTTACATGATTATATAGTGAGGGCGAACGTATCCCTAACCTTTGCGCTAATGAAGCTAACGTTACTTCTTGTATTCCATTTGTATCTGCAATTTCTGCAGCTGTTTCTACAATTTTCTGTAATGTAAGTCCGATTCTCGGTGACATAAATTACCCCTCTCTCTTACTTTCTATATTCCGCTTCGCTTCCTTAATAGAAAGCTCTATGACGGCCCCTGGATTTTTTATCATTTTTCCGTGCCCTGCCGCAAGCAAGGAAGGTTCATATTCACTTAGCTTCTGTGCACTTTGTAATGATATTTCTTTGCTCCACGTTGCCATCGCTGGAAACGGAAACCAAAATTTCATTTGTCCCGAAACAGCCATACCTCCTCTTGTTTGAAATGCATCCCCAACAATAAGAGCTTTATTTCGTATATCAAGAAACGACATGGATCCTGGTGTATGTCCCGGTGTCATAATCGCAAGAAGCGATCCAACTCGGTCGCCATCTTCTAATAAAACATCAGGTACCGTTTTTACTTTTTTAGGTACACCGCCTTTTATCGGTATATTCGGTTCATCCTTTTGTAACGTCGTATCTCCTTCTAACAGCTTTGCGTCCCGCTTAGAAATATGGACTGGAACATGAGGAAGTACTTCCTTTAATGCATCTAATGCACCGATGTGATCATCATGCGCATGTGTTAATACAATCTTAGTAATTGGTTTTCCTATTTTCTCAGCCGCCTGTAAAATACCTTTTGCGCTATATGGCAAAGCCGCGTCAATTAAAGTTAAACCATCATCTTCCTCTACAAAGTAACAATTTACAGGAAACGCTCTTGGCAAAAATGACAATTGATATAACGTTTTTTCATGTATCATCCTCATAGTCCCATCTCCCTTTTCACGAAAACTAATACCATTAGTTTTATTATACTAATGGTATTAGTTTTATGTCACTAAAAATTTCTTTTTTTCAAAAAAAAGAACAGTAGCCGTATAAACGACTACTGTTCTTTAAAGATATTAAACTGTGTAACGCTCATCTTCTAAAATTTTCGCAGCGATTTCACGTTTCTTCGGAATTACGTTAAGTGGTGTGTGGCGAGTTAATTTACGTAATGATGATAACATCATGCGCAGCATGTCGCCGTTTTCAACTGCGATAAGTGTTTCTTTCGCGTCTGCTTCGATTTCGTTAAATGCTTCTTGGCAGAATACTTCAGTGTATAACACTTTTTGTTTATTCTTTTCAAGACCAGTTGTTTTGATTGCTTTTTCTGTACGAAGAACAGCTGATTCCATTGCGTATAGGTTGCTTACGATGTCAGCGATATTCACAAGAATTTCTTGCTCTTTATCTAATGCTTTACCGTATTTTTGAGCAGCTAATCCAGCTACCATTAAGCCTATTTTCTTCGCATTAGTTACTAAATACTTTTGAAGTGCTAATGGCTCATCGCCTACTTCTTCTGGCATCATCATCATTAACTCTTCTTGTAATTTTTGTGCTTTTTGAAGAAGTGGTAATTCACCTTTCATCGCTTTACGTAAGAACGTACCTGGTACGATTAGGCGGTTAATTTCGTTCGTTCCTTCGAAAATACGGTTAATACGAGAATCGCGGTACATTCTTTCAATCTCGTATTCTGCCATAAATCCGTAACCACCGTGAATTTGAACACCTTCATCTACTGTATAGTCTAATACTTCAGAACCGAATACTTTGTTTAAAGAGCACTCGATTGCATATTCAGCGATAGAAGCTGCTACTGCTTTACCGTCTTTTACTTCTTCTTCAGATAATGTGCTCATGCGGCTTTCGAATAAACCTACTGTACGATATACAGAACTTTCAGCTGCATATGTTTTTGCTGCCATATTCGCAAGTTTCTCTTGAATTAATGGGAAGCGAGCGATTGGTTGCTTGAACTGTTGACGTTGGTTTGCATATTGTGCTGAAATTTCTACTGCACGTTTTGCAGATCCAACTGTACCAACACCTAATTTATAACGACCGATATTTAAAATGTTGAATGCGATAATATGACCTTTACCGATTTCACCAAGTAGGTTTTCTTTCGGTACTAACGCATCTTCTAAAATTAACGTACGAGTTGAAGAACATTTAATACCCATTTTCTTCTCTTCAGGGCTTGTAGATACACCAGCGTATTCTTTCTCTACGATAAATGCTGAGAAATGCTCTCCATCAATTTTTGCATATACAACGAATACGTCAGCGAATGCAGAGTTTGTAATCCACTGTTTTTCACCGTTTAATACATAGTGTGTACCTTCTGCATTTAAACGTGCAGTTGTTTTTGCGCCTAATGCGTCAGATCCTGAACCTGGCTCAGTTAATGCGTATGCAGCTAATTTTTCACCAGTTGCAAGTAATGGTAAATACTTTTTCTTTTGCTCTTCGTTACCGAATAATACGATTGGTAAAGATCCGATACCTACGTGAGCACCGTGAGTGATTGCAAAGCCGCCAGCGCGAGAGAATTTCTCTGCGATTAACGCTGAGCTTACTTTATCAAGACCAATCCCACCGTACTCTTCTGGTACGTCAGCGCCTAATAAACCAAGCTCCCCAGCTTCTTTTAAAAGACGAACTGAACGATCAAATTCATGTTGCTCTAAATATTCAAGCTCTGGAAGAACTTCATTTACGATAAAGTCCTCTGTCGTTTTTGCAATCATTTTATGCTCAGATGAAAAATCTTCTGGCGTAAACACTTGATCAATCGTAATCTCATCAACTAAAAAGCTACCGCCTTTAACCGCATTTCCTACTGTTTTTTCCATGAAAATTTCCTCCTTCATATTTTCATGAGCAGCTTCTCTCTTTTTGAAAGAAGCTGGCTCTCCCGTTTATTTTTTATAAACCTTTGTTGCTTCCATTCTTTGCTTTAGCGTCGTCTCGTTCTGAGCAAGCCGCTTACACTTTTTTTATAATCCAGTTCCAGTGGCTAGAACAGTCGGTCGTTTCACCCCTTCCTGTGAGGCAAAAAGCGCCTCTTCGTCAGGGCTTCCAACGCCCTCCTGTTCTGAGCGAGCCACCTGCACTTTTTATCTAATCCAGTTCCAGCGGCTAGAATGTTCGGTGGCTTCGCTTCTTCCTGCGAGGCAAAGAACGCCTCTACGTCTGAAGCTCCATCCCCCTCACATTCTGAACGAGCCGCTTCCACTTTTTATAGTAATTCAAATACTCCCGCTGCTCCCATTCCGCCGCCAATACACATTGTTACGATACCGAATTGTTCGTTGCGGCGTTTCATTTCGTGAATAAGAGATAGTGTTAGTTTTGCTCCTGTACAGCCAAGTGGATGTCCAAGTGCGATTGCACCACCGTTTACGTTTACTTTTTCTTCATCTAAACCAAGTTCACGAATAACTTGGATCGATTGAGAAGCAAATGCTTCGTTTAGTTCGAATAAGCCAATATCAGATAGCTCTAAGCCAGCTAGTTTTAACGCTTTTGGAATTGCAGCGATTGGGCCGATTCCCATTACTTCTGGTGGTACGCCAGCTACTGCAAATGAACGGAATTTCGCAAGTGGCTTCATGCCATCGCTCACTGCTTTTTCACGATCCATTAATAGTACAGATGCTGCACCGTCACTCATTTGTGAAGAGTTACCAGCTGTTACAGAACCGCGAACGTTAAATGCTGGACGTAATTTCCCTAAAATGTCTAGCGTCGTCTCTGCTCTTACACCTTCATCTTGTGCGAAAATGATTGTTTCTTCTTGCAGTTTATTGTTTGAGCCAACCGAGCGTAACGTCACATCTACAGATACTGTTTCATCAGCAAAGTTTCCTGCCGCTAATGCTTTGGCAGCACGTTGATGACTTCTTACTGCAAATGCATCTTGCTCTTCACGAGAAATTCCATATTTCACAGCAACTTGCTCTGCTGTATGTCCCATACCCATATAATATTCCGGAGCCGCTTCTACAAGGCGACTATTCGGACGAACAACGTGTCCCATCATTGGAACTAAACTCATTGATTCCGCTCCGCCTGATAATACAGCTTCAGAGTGACCAAGCATAATGCGCTCTGCTCCGTAAGCGATACTTTGTAAACCAGAAGAACAGTAACGGTTAATTGTAATAGCTGGAACATCGTAAGAAAGTCCTGCTAGTCCGCCGATATTACGAGCCATATTTAAACCTTGTTCTGCTTCTGGCATCGCACAACCGAAAATTAAATCATCGATTGGTCCTTCATAATTTGCACGCTTTAACGTTTCCTTTACTACTAACGCCCCTAGATCGTCAGGACGAACTGTTTTTAATGAACCCCTCTTTGCTTTTCCAATTGGTGTTCTTGCTCCCGCAACAATGACAGCTTCTCTCATGAACGATATCTCCCCTCGTTATTAGTTACGTAATGGCTTTCCTTTTACAAGCATGTGCTGCATTCTTGCTTGTGATTTCATCTCACTTACTAAGCTAATAAATGCTTCACGTTCTACATCTAATAAATACTGCTCATCAACTTCTGTTCCGTACGGCACTTTTCCGCCCGCAATGACATATGCAAGTTTCTTCGCAATGTGAAGATCATGTTCAGAAATGTAACCTGATAAATGCATTGCTTCTGCACCAAGTACAAGAGTTGCATATCCTGTTTCACCAACAACTGGTATCTTTTTACGAATCGGTGCTTTATAACCAGCTTCATATAAAGCAAGTGCTTTCTGTTTTGCATCATATAGTAAGTGATCACCATTCACACTAATACCGTCTTTATCGCCTAAGAAGTTGTTCGATACAGCTTCTTGTGCTGATGTAGAAACTTTCGCCATCGCTACAGATTCGAACACTTTATTCGCAACTTTTTGCAGATCAAACTCTACACCGTTTGGCATTTTATTTAAGTGTTTAATGTATAACTCTTTATTACCGCCTCCGCCAGGGATTAAGCCAACACCAACTTCTACTAAGCCCATATACGTTTCACTAGAAGCTTGAATGCTAGCTGCTGGTAAGCAAACTTCTGTACCTCCGCCAAGCGTCATACCGTATGGTGCTGCTACAACTGGCTTAGAAGAGTACTTAATTTTCGTCATTGCATCTTGGAAGTTTTTCACAACCAACTCAATTTCAAAGTAGTTGTCATCTTGTGCTTCCATTAAGATCATTGCTAGGTTCGCACCAACGCAGAAGTTCTTCGATTGATTACCGATAACAAGACCTTTATAATTCTTTTCTACTTCATCAACAGCGTAGTTAATCATTTGCGTAATATCCATACCGATTGCATTGCTCTTCGAATGGAACTCTAAGCAAAGGATGCCGTCGCCTAAATCAATTAAGCTCGCTCCGCTATTTTTCTTTAATACACCATTTTTCGCTTTTAATTGCTTAAGAGAAATTGCTTTTTTATTACGCTCGATTAGCTTATATTCGCCATTATCGTAATAGTAGCTATCGCCGTTATCATGTTTATAGAAAGTAGTGAAACCTTTCTCTAACATTTCTTTCACCCAAGTAGGAACGACTACGCCGTTTTCTTCCATCTTTTGAACAGATTTTTCAACGCCGATTGCATCCCAAACTTCAAACGGTCCTTGCTCCCAGCCGAAGCCCCACTTCATCGCTTGGTCAATTGCAACGATATCGTCAGCAATTTCTTTATGAAGTTTTGCAGAGTATAAAAGAGTTGGTGTAATGATGTTCCATAATAACTCTCCTGCGCGGTCTTTTGCGTATACAAGCGCTTTCAATTTATTCGCTAATCCTTTTTCTTGTTTACTTAACTCTACGGATGCAGCTTTTAATTTTTTACGCGCTTCATATTCCATCGTTTCAGGATTTAGTTCTAAAATTTCTTTTCCTTGTTTTAAGAAGAAGCCTTGACCTGTTTTGCTTCCAAGCCATTTTTTATCAAGCATGTCATGCATGAAAGCTGGTACTTTAAATACATCACGCTCTTCTTCTTGTACGTTTTCATATACGTTATTTGCAACGTGTACGAATGTATCTAAACCGACAACATCTAATGTACGGAACGTTGCACTCTTCGGACGACCAATTAATGGACCTGTTACAGAATCAACTTCCCCAATGCTGTAGCCGCGTTTTATCATCTCTTGAAGAGTTACTAATAAACCGTACGTACCGATGCGGTTTCCAATAAAGTTTGGTGTGTCTTTTGCGATAACAACGCCTTTTCCAAGAACGTCTTCGCCAAATAGTTTCATGAAGCTTAATACTTGTGGATCTGTTTCTTTCGTCGGTATTACCTCTAGAAGTTTTAAATATCGTGGTGGGTTAAAAAAGTGTGTGCCTAAGAAGTGTTTCTGGAAGTCGTCTGAACGACCTTCTGCCATTTTTTCAACTGAAATACCTGACGTATTCGAGCTTACAATAGAACCTGGTTTACGAACAGCGTCTACTTTTTCAAATAATTTCTTTTTAATATCTAAGTTTTCAACTACTACTTCAATAATCCAATCTACATCAGCAAGAAGCTCAAGATCATCTTCTAAGTTACCTGCTTCAATCAGTGCTAGATTTCCTTTCACTGTCAGAGGAGCTGGTTTTTGCTTCAATAGTTTCTGTACAGCCGTATTACTAAAACGATTTCTCACACTTTTATGTTCTAATGTAAGTCCCTTCGCTTCCTCTTCTTTCGTAAGCGCAGGTGGTACAATATCAAGCAATAATGTCGGAATACCAATATTAGCTAAGTGTGCCGCAATTCCCGAACCCATTACGCCTGAACCTAGAACAGCAGCCTTTTTAATTTGGAACATCCAATTCTCCCCCTATTCTTGAATGAATGCTCATTCAATTTTTCGACATAAGTCGCAATCAATGAGTGAGCCTCTACTAATAAATATATGATACTGTTTAAATTTTCGCAATATATTTATTGATAAAATTTTCTGAAATAAATATTTTTCTTTCATTTGGCTATGCTATACATGTGTATTTTCTTTGTTTAAATGCACTTTTCCTTTTTATAATCTGACGAAACTGGAGGAATATATATGGCAAAACTTAAGAAGAACCCTTCAAAGGCTGGAATTAGTGCAGCTAGTGTAACTGGAAACGCAGGTCCACATAATCACGGTGTTGAAAAAGGACGCCAAGGTAATAACCAACAATATAAGAAGCATAATATGGGCGAAAAATAACGCTATATTTTTGGGCAGAGAACGTGGCATAATGATTAATGGCTACTTTTTCTGCCCAATTTATTTGTACATATGGAAAACAAAAGAGGGAACGATGATGAAACGAACAATAGTTATGATTGTAATGATTGCTACACTATTTACAGGGATGATTTTCTTCTCTTATGCACAAAGGCAACAAGCTGTAAGAGCTGATCAACCTAACATTACTGGGCAATATGGGGTTACAATCGATGCAAACACAGGTGAAATTTTATATGGGAAACGCGAAGACGAACGTTCTTATCCGGCTAGTATAGCCAAAATGATGACAACCCTTCTTTTACTAGAGAATGTAAAAGAAGATGAAGAAATTACGGTTACAGAAAATGCAATTAAAACAGAAAGTCAAAGCAAGAAAATTAAACTTCGTGCTGGAGAAAAATTAAAGCGTGATGAGGCATTAAAACTTATGCTTATCATTAGTGCAGATCCAATAGCTGAATCAATTGCAGAACATATCGCAGGATCAAAAAATGAATTTGTGAAAATGATGAATGCTAGAGCAAAGGAACTTGGTACAAAGCATGCAACTTTCAAGAACGCAAGTGGTGCTGATGCAATTGGGAATAAAGTATCACCATATGACATTGCTATTATTACGAAAGAAGCATTAAAGTATCCAGTTGTTTTAGAATATATGAATTCAACACGTACAACTCTACATACTTCAGAACGCTCTCCAAACATCGCAAACTATGGACGAGAAGAACTATATGACGATCCATATGCGATTGGAAGTAAAAGCGGTCTATCAGCACTCGGCAAATATACAGTCGTAACAGTGGATGAAAAAGACGGTAAACGCGTCATTAACGTCGTATTATCTTCTACTCGCGCGCAACTATATCCTGATACGAAAAAAATGGCGCATTACGCATTTCAGCAATTAAAATAACCAAGGAGTATTTTCTCCTTGGTTATTTTTTAACCATACCTTTTAATACGAACGCAACGTTTGCTGGACGCTCTGCTAGACGACGCATGAAGTAGCCATACCAGTCGTTTCCATAAGGTACGTAAACACGCATTTTGTAACCTTCTTTTACTAGCTCAAGTTGACGCTCATTACGAATACCATATAACATTTGGAATTCAAATTGATCCCTTGGAATGTTGTGTTCTTCAGCAAGTTTTTTTGTATATTCAATAATCGCTTCGTCATGTGAAGCAATTGCAGTATAATTCCCATTTAATAAGTGCATTTTAATAATTTTTTTATAATTGTCATCTACATCTTTCTTGTCCGGGAACGCCACTTCTTCAGGTTCTTTATAAGCCCCTTTTACAAGACGTAAATTAGGATTATAAGCGTTTAAGTCTTCAATATCTTTTTCTGTACGATATAGGTAAGCTTGAATAACAGTACCAATATTATCGTATTCAGATTTTAATTGTTTAAAGATATCAATTGTTTTCCCGCAGCGTGTATAGTCTTCCATATCAATGGTAACGAACACACCATTTTCTTTTGCCGCTTCTAAAATACGGCGCATATTGTTCATTACGATTTCATCAGAGATATCTAATCCCATAGAAGTCATCTTTAAAGAAAGCTGCGAATCAAGACCTTCTCTTCCAATTGCACGGATCGCTTCAATCGATTGGTTAGCCATTTCATTTGCTTCCGCTTCATTATCAACGAATTCACCTAAATAATCGATTGTTACACAAAGTCCTTGCTTATTTAATGCCTGAATGGCAGCTGTCGCTAATTCAATCGTCTCCCCTGCGACGAAGCGACCTGCACCAAAGCGTAAACCGTACTTTTTAGCCAGTTTTGTTAGCGCTTTATTTTTAGATAAGAAAAGAAACGAATTTCGCATTAATTGTTCCATGTAATTCACCCCTATGACTGTAATTTATCTGTTTTTTACCCCTCTTCAAAATTATATCATTGTTTAAAATTATTGGATACAAATAATTATTTAGATAATTTATAAAATACTATAAAAACATTTAAAAACCTATATTCTCGCATGTAAATATGAAGGGAATATTTTTCGACATTTAGAAAAAACGGGTTTACTAGGGCAAAAATAGGCATACCGAAAATATTCGACATGCCTATAAAACCCTTAATATTCCATGTAAATTATATAAGGATATTAATAAAGAAAACTTGAGGTAACATTCACCTCAAGTTTTCTCACTGCTCATTTCGCTTCTCTTCATTCAGCCTTTTAATATCCGTAATTAACTGCACCATCTCTTCTTTCGCATCTGGATATGTCTCATTCCAATGCTTCACTAAAGCTGGCATCGTCTTCGCTATGTAAGAATAAAGTGCCCACTTCTGCACCTGTTCTTTTCGCTCTTCACTACTCTCTCCAAGTAACAGCTCAGTGTATTTCTCTAGTAACCCGTCAAACTGCTCGTTAAACTTTTCACTCATTTCATTTACCTCCTATATGAAAAAAGCAGCGAAAATCGCTGCTTTTTCTTATAATTTTGATCGAACAGAGTTTAATTTCTTCTCCATTGTGCTTACTTTATCACGACGATCATCAATACGAATTGTTGTTGCAACACGCTGTGCACCTTTCGTATAAGGCACTTCATGCATTTGTTGAATTACTTCTAGAATGACAGGAAGATCTCCTTCAATAATTGTATTCATCGGTGTTAATTGATACTTCACGCGATCCGCATTTTTCTCTAGCACCTTTTGTACTTCTGCTACATATTCACTAACACTTGGATTACCTGTTCCTACTGGAATAATCGATACATCAACAATTGCCATAGTAGTCTTCCTCCTATAATCGTTTCTTATATATCCATTGTCTATTTTACCGAAATCCTCATCATTTTACTAATATGTTACTCTTCCACTTTAAACTGCTCGACTAATCTTTCTAAATCTCTCATATGTTCTGTCAAACTTTCCATCGTGTGAGCTACCTTTTCTAAATGATTCACCTGTGATTCCGTTGCAGCATGTACCTCTTCGGAAACAGCTGCACTTTCTTGACTCGTACCAGCAATTGTGTGCATTACCGCTGTAATTTCTCCTTGCTCGTAACCTATGTTATGTACCTCTTCTACAATTTTTTCAACTGAAGTACTAATCGTATTTACAACTGACATAATTGTGCGGAACTCCATTTCTGCCTCTGTCGTCACTTTATTTTGCACATCTGCAATGTCTTTCAATTTACTTACAACTTCTACAACTCTTTTTACTTCTACTTGCACATCACCAATCATCGTTGTGATTTCTCCGGTAGCCTCTTTTGATTGTTCCGCTAATTTCCGAACCTCTTCAGCAACAACCGCAAATCCCTTACCTTGCTCACCTGCACGGGCAGCTTCAATCGAAGCATTTAAAGCAAGTAAATTTGTTTGATCCGAAATGCCTTTTATAAGCTCAACAACATTTTGAATCGATCCAACTCTTTGTTCTAACTTATCCGATGCTTCTTCTGTATGAACAACAATCGAAGATGATTGTCCCCTCGTACGGATTAAATTCCTCATTGTATTTAATCCTTGCTTAGATGCCTCTTCCGCTTTGCCAGCCACTCCTTTTATTTCACCAACGGAGCTATTCATTTGTTCCACTGACTCCGCCATATTCTCGAGCTGAGCTGAAACTTCATCCACACTATTCGCAAGAGTAGAAGCTCCTCCGCTCACATCATCCATCGCTCCTGAAACTTCTCTACTAGCCGCTACTGTTTCGTTCGTTAAATAATGTAAACTATTCGTTGATTGTTGCACCGTTGATACGCTGTTTTTAATTTTACTTACCATTTCATTCATTTGTTCAACCATATCATTAAAGTGCTTCGTCAACTCTCCAACTTCATCTTTACTTGTCACTTTCATTCGCAGCGTTAAATCGCCTTCTGCTACTTTTTGCACGTGATTCTTTAATAGTTGCAGTGGTCTTGCTAATCTTCTTGAGAACAAGTAGGAAGCTACGATTCCAACTAATAAACTAATACATGCCATTATAATAACTGTATTTCTCGTACTATTTAATAGCCCATCGATCGTTTCTTTCGGATAAAAGATTCCTATCGTCCATTTCATCGTATCAAATGATTGACTATAAACAACTACATCTTCACCTTTTATTGTAGTGACCGCATATTTGGTTACCTCTTTATTTAAACTCTTTATAAGTGGCTCTTTAGAAACATCTTTCCCTATCTTTTCTGGATAAACAAGAGCCATATTTTTATCATTTATAATAAACATTTCTCCGTCATTATTGTATTGAATATTGTGAAGCAACTTCTGAATCGTCCCAAGCGATACATCCATCGCAACAACGCCTAATACAGACCCATCTTGAGCTGTAATTGCTTTAGAAACACCTACACTTAACTTGCCTGTTGCAATTTCATAAGAAGGTTGTCCCCAATGGACCTTTTTTACATCAGCCTCTGAATCTTTATACCATGGTCTTGTCGTTGGATCGTATCCTTCTGGCACTTGCCCACCTTCAGCAAGATTGGCACTTAATGTTTTTTTATCTTTCGTACCAATATATAAATCTAAAATACCAGGATGATTCTTTTTATACTCCGCAAACTCTTTCGTTAAAAACACTTCCTCTTCCGGAGTAACCCCACCTTGAAGCATATTACGAATCATCTCACTGTTCGCGTAATACCCCATATCTTCATCCGTTCTTTGAACAAATGTCGTAAGTTGCTCTGTCACAAGATCCATCGCATTTTGAGAATACTCGTCTAAGGAACGCACTTCCTTTTCTTTCTGTAATTGATACACAGCTGTACCCAATATTACGAACATCATAGAAATAAGTACTGAAAACACTACCGCAATTTTTAAACGTAAACTTCTTAACATCTTTCCCCAAGCATCCCCTTCGTATTAAATTAAAATCTTATTAATCATTATATTAAGTATAATAGATAAAATTAAAAAATTGAAATTAATTCTCACCTTAATACAATTAGAAAACGGACTACCACTTGTGCAAAAACAAATAGTTCATTATCCTTAAAATATAATCTCATTCGTTCGGAGGGAACTATGTTACAAAAATTCGGTTTCTCACAATATGAAAGCCAAGCTTATGAAGTTGTCGTATCAAGCAATGAACCATTAGATGCTACAACAATTGTGAAGCATTCAGGTGTTCCAAAAGCAAAAATATATGAAGTACTAGCACGCCTAATCGATAAAGGAATGGTAATGGATTCTGTTTCAGAAAAGAAAAAATTGTATACAGCATTACCACTAAAACTAGCAATTGAAAAATTAACGACAGAATTCCAATCAAATATTAAAGAGCTGGAAACAAACATATCAAAAAAATCATTTACAGATGACCGTGTGTGGAGCTTAAAAATGCAATCTTCTATTCGAGTTCAAAGTAAAGAACTCATTGAAAGTGCAAAAGAATCAATCCGTATTTCAGCTTGGAATGATACTCTTTTAGAATATCTCCCTTTACTAGAACAAAAAGCAAAACAAGGTGTTCAAATTGAATCTCTTATTGTTGGAGAAGTAGAAACAGACTTAGAAAACATGCATTTTCTAATCCCAGCTGAAGAGCCTAATGCATTAGAGCGCTACTTACTACTCATCGTTGACGATCGTGAAATTTTATTTGCTGGCGTAGAACAAGAGTCATGGCAAGCGATGAAAACAATGTCACAACCTTTCGTAAAGTTCTTTACAGAATTTTTCTATCACGACGTTGCACTTGCAAAGATTACCCAGAAGCACCACGATCTCTTTATGAAAGATGAGGAAATTAAGAGTTTGTTAATGAAATTAAGATACTAATTAAATAATAAAAAGGAGTCTAGTTTTTCACTTAGACTCCTTTTTATTTTGTTCCTTTATCTCCATCAACAGCTCAATGATTTTCTCATTTTGCTCTACCTGTTTCTCTGAATTTTGATAGATGAAACGAATCCATCTAAGTGCAAGAATAATAAGAAACAAAGGGAGCATTGAAATTAGAAGACCAATAATTGAAAAATTCGAATACATATACCTCACCTCGCTATATACCCTTTTCTCCATTTACCTACTAAAACCTGCAATTTTTTACAAATAAAAAAGAACCTATCAAACGATAGATTCTTCTTTCACGAACTGAGTAGAGCGTCCTCTCGTAATCGAGAAAATAGCGCAAAGCAGTGCTAATATAATAAAGCCACCGCCTACCCAAGCATTATATATAACAGATGATTTTTCAATAACAACTCCACCTACTGTTGAACCAAGTGCAATTCCTAAATGAAGCGCAGAGTTATTTAAACCTTGCTGAATACCAGCTGATTCCGGTGCAATTTCAATTAAATAATTTTGCTGTGCTGGTGAAATCGCCCAGCTCAGCATACTCCAAAGTCCCATCATAATGATGAAGAGCGGGAATGAGAATGTCATTAATGGCAACATGAAGATTGCACATGCAAATACGATAATAATCGAGATAATACTTTTCTTCGATCCCCATTTATCAGCAAGCCATCCACCGAACCCGCCGCCAATTACTGCTGCGATTCCGAAAATAAAGTAAAACACACTAATCCAGTTTGCTTCAACATGCATAACATCTTTTAAAAACGGTGTTAAATATGCATACAATGTTAAATGACCCGTTAAAAACAAAAATGATGTTAACTGTGCACTTACAATTTTTTTATCTTTTAAAGTAGCAAGTTGTTCTTTTATTGATAATACCGATGTCGGTGGTACTTTCGTTAAGAACAATGAAATACAAGCAATTGCCATAACTGTTAATACAGAAATTAATACAAATGGTGCACGCCATCCGTATGCATTTCCGAGTACAAGACCAAGCGGTACTCCAAGTACAAGTGATCCACTAATTCCCATAAAAATGATTCCAATTGCACGCGCACGAAAATGCGGTTCTACTACACTAGACGCAAGTGTTACAGATAGTGCAATAATTAATGAACCACTCGCCGCACAAATAACCCTTGAGAACATTAGCATTCCGTAATTCACACTAAATGCGGAAATAATATTTCCGATTAAGAAAATCGATAATGCTCCAACATACAATGTTTTTCTTTCAAACTTCCCTGTCAAAGCTAATAAAACTGGACCTGACAAAGCAAATACTACCGAAAATATTGTGATAAGCTGACCAGCTGCGCTAATAGATACTCCTAAATCATTGGCAACTAAATCGAGCGTTCCTCCTATAATTAACTCAACCGTTCCGACTACGAAAGCCGCGATAGCTAAAATATAAACACGAAAATTCAAGTCTTTCCCCACGCTTTCTATTTTGGTTACTACGACTATAGTAACCAAAATAGAAAGTGGACGCAAGTATAATTTTTTTACAGTAAAAAAGGTAGGCGTATTATACGCCTACCCTTCCATCATTCTGTTTCTTTCTTCTTATTTAAGTACCAATACACCGGCAGTCCAGTAAAGACAATTCCAATTGATAAGAAACAACTTACCGGATCGTTAATAATCGCACTACCGATTACAAAGAACGAACCTAAAATCGCTACGATTGGTACGATTGGGAATAACGGTACACTATATGCACGCTCTTTATTCTTATTACGTTTTCTTAAGATGAAGACACCAATAAACGTCATTACGTAGAAAATATAAATAATGAATACGGAAATCTCAGATAGCTTATTCGGATCACTAATAATCATTAAAATAATTCCTAAAATGATTTCAACAGTAATCGCATTTGCTGGTGTTTTAAATCTCGGACTTTCCTTTGCAATAAACTTAGAAAATGGAAGTTGTCCACGTTCCGCCATAGACATTGGAATACGTGGGAATGTTAAAATCTTTCCATTTAAACAGCCGAAAATAGAAACGATAATACCGATACTAATAATTTTCCCGCCATATTCTCCAAGTAACATACCCGCAGCTGTCGCTGTCGCATTTTCTCCAAGGTCTACAATTTTCGCTGCTGGTAATACATTTAATAACGCCAAGTTAATTAATACGTAAGCAGCAGTTACGATTAAAATCCCCACTGTCATTGCTTTCGGTAATAACTTTGTTGGATTCTTCATTTCTCCGCCAATCGAAGCAAGTAAAATCCATCCGTCATAAGCAAATAACGTTGCTAAAATTGCCATACCGATACTTTGATTTTCTGATATCGGCACTACTACGTTAAAGATATCGCTATTCCCTTTCCAAAAACCTAGCACGACAATTAATATGATCGGAATCATCTTCCCGATTGTCGTGATTGTTTGGACGATACCTCCGTATTTTGTTCCCATACTATTTATAACGCCAAGGAACACAACCGTTCCAATTGCAATTGGTAAATTCCACACTTTATCTAAATAGAAAAAATTAATCATTAAAGAACTAAAGTATAAACCTAATGTTCCGATAATAGCAGGTCCATAAACAATTGTTTGCATCCAACCTGATAAATATCCCCAAAAACTTCCGTAAATCTCCTCTAAATACGTATACAACCCACCATTTTTCGGGATTTGCGCTCCAATTTCAGCTACTGTTAAACCACTTGCTAGCGTCAACAGACCACCAATTACCCAAGCAAGAATGGCCATATTAGAACTCCCCGAGTAATCTAATACGCTCCCTGGTTTCATAAACACACCAGATCCAATAATCGTTCCTACTACGATAGAAAGTGCTACTGTTAAACCAATTTTGTTCTTCTCATCATGATGCATGCTGCGTATCCTCCTTCCAATCCTAGTGTGATGCAAAAATGAAATAAAAAAACACTCCTCCCTAAAAAAGGGACGAGTGTTGTATTCGTGGTTCCACCCTTGTTTCAATTCGCAAAGTAACACACTTCACCAATTTCTCAAGTCTAAATAACGGTTTTTGCCGGCAAGCAATTACTAGATGCTCGTTCACTGCTGCAGTTCAGAGGTGGTAATCCATTTTTCCGTATTAGGAAGCTCACAGCCAAAGGCTTCCCTCTCTGAGAATCGTAAAAAATTGATCATGTCCTCATCATCACTTCTTGATGTCGAATTTTGTAGTTATTGTTCATTATATTGAATTGTTAGAAAAAATCAATATATTTTTTTATATAACATAGGAAATATTTCTCTTCTTATATTATAACAGAACATACAAAACTTCTCTAATTCCCTAAAAATGGTATAATTCTTTTAGGAGGTGTACTAATAATGATTGCTGTCTTTTGTATTATCGCTACGTTTCTCTCTGTTCTATTCGCTATCATGTATCGAAACAAGTATCCTGGTTATAGCATTTTAGCGGTAGCTATTATACCAGCTGTTTCCTTCTACGTATTGGGTAAATATCAATATACGGAAGTGTTTATCGGTTTTGCAATCTTCTACTGCGTCTTCGGATACATACTAACAATAAAAAGAATTTCAATGCCTCATTAAAAGGGACCGATTTCTACTTATAGAAATCGGCCCTTGCACGTACCTTCCTGTTGCCCACACGAAAGATACGACTTCATTCAATTATTTATCTTCTTTTTTCATAAAAAACTTATGGTGCGGTAAATCAACATTCAATGCCTCTAATTGTTTCTTTTCATTGTCTAAAATCGCTTTTGCTTTTTCTTTTGTTGCTTCATCTAATCCTGCAAAGATGTCTTCATGCTTCTTTTTCTCTGGGAGTTTCACGCCTAACTTCGTTAATTCTTCTTTTGCTTGCTCATGCGTTAATTTTCCGGATTTTTCTTGCTCAAAAATTGACTTCACTTTTTCTTTCGTCTGTTCATCTAAATTAGCAAGCATATCTTTACGCTTACCTTTCTCTGGCATTTTCACACCTAACTTTGATAATTCCTCTTGCGCTTGTTCACGTGTTAATTTTCCAGATTTCTCTTGCTCTAAAATGGACTTCGCTTTTTCTTTCGCCTGTTCATCTAATCCTGCAAACATGTCTCCATGCTTACCTTTCTCCGGCATTTTCACGCCTAGCTTTGTTAATTCCTCTTTTGCTTGTTCACGTGTTAGTTTTCCGGATTTCTCTTGCTCTAAAATGGACTTCGCTTTTTCTTTCGCCTGTTCATCTAATCCTGCAAACATGTCTTTACGCTTCTCTTTCTCTGGAAGCTTTACACCTAGTTCCTCTAACTGTTTCTTTGTATCGTCCATAATTGTTTTTACTTTTTGTTTTGTAGCGTCATCCAAATCCTTTTTCGCCGTTTTTGCAGGCTGATCCACTGCTGGAGTATTCGTTGCCGCGAATGCCGGAATACCGACTCCTCCAATGATTCCGAATGATAACGCACCTGCAATCGCTAAATACCCAACTGTTTTCTTCTTCATAGGAAATTTCCTCCTTCATATTTCTAATGCATGTACACTTTCGTATACAATGCCTATAGTAATGTCGGTTTCTTAACATTTCCTTAACGACTTAACAAAAAAACACCGCTCGTAATGAGCGGTGTTTCTCTATGCTTTTTGTAATTGTAACTCTTCACGTTCCATTATTTTTCTTAATACAATTGTTTGTGTCATTGTAAATAAGTTACCTGTTATCCAGTACAACACAAGTCCTGATGGCGCCGCAAACCCCATAAATAGAATCATTGCCGGCATCATAATTTGCTGCATCTTTAGCATCTGTACTTGTTCTCCAGGTGTAATATTCGATTGGAAAACTTTCATCTGAATAAATGTCGTTAACGCTGCAATAATCGGTAATATATGATATGGATCTGCATGTCCTAGGTTCACCCATAAAAACGAAGATGTGCGAATCTCTTCCGTTCTGCTAATCGCATAATACAAAGCAGAGAAAATCGGCATTTGTATTAATAATGGCCAGCAACCAGCAAGTGGATTCCAACCGCCTGATTTCATTAGTTCTGACATTTCTTTTTGATACTGCTTTTGTTTTTCAAGGTCTTTGCTTACATCACCGTACTTTTTCTTTAGCTTCTGCAGTTCAGGTTGCATTTTCTTCATTTTCGCTTGGCTGCGATATTGCGAAACAGCTAATGGAATCATTGCTGAACGAATAACGAGCGTCATAATAATGATAGCAATCCCAAAGCTAGCTCCAGGTATATGATGAGCAACAAATTGAATCATAAACGAGATTGGATATACAAAATAATGATCCCAAATCCCAGTACTATGTGCATCAATTGGGGCTGCATTACTGCAACCAGATAAAACAAAAACAAATAATAATGATAAACTAACGAGCACAGCTCGGTATGATTTTAACATGTTCATTCCTCCAATGTTTCGTAATTATTTAGCGAAACATTGGTGTATACGGACCGACCTCGTCATTCTCTTCACTTGATTCTTGTCTGCGTACAGAACGAATCATTCCATATTTATAAAAAATAGAAAATAGCGGTACATTTCCCGCACTATCTTCACATGTATCAACTAGCGCAAAAGCTCTTTGTCTACCGCTTGACGCTTGTTGACGCACAAAGCGAGAAACATTAGCAAGGAAGAAAACTTCTAATAAACAAAGTGCCGTCGTTACAAACGATATATATAGAATTGCATCCTGCAATAAAAATTCCATCGCTTCACATCCTTAATAAGGTCATTTTAGCACATTAGGCAAACATTCTCTATTTCCTTTTATTTTCAAAAAAAGTATTTTGCATATTTTCTCAAGAAAATAATAATTAAGAAACGTTGTATTCGCTTTCTTTAGTATATTCACACACATCAATGAATAGGCTTGATTTATTAGAAATTTATAAAATTTTTGCATTATAATAAAACTATTGCCAGTTTTTGAAAAAACCTTTATTCTCTTCTTGTAATCAAAAATGAATATGGAGATGAAACATACTATGGGTCAACTAGGAGACGCCGATTACGTTCCCGACACCGCCTTTTTATCCTTCCCAGCAGCTAAAACATTTCACTTAGAATTTATGATACAGTTGGTTGTTATTTTTATAGCTTCTATTTTGTATGCAATTTCTATGAATATGTTTTTTATCCCGCATAACATGATTAGCGGTGGATTCGCTGGTGTAGGGATGATTATCGGTTATTTAATGCACTACAATATCGGTGCACTTATCTTTTTACTAAACATTCCTCTTCTTATTTTAAGTCACTTTTACTTAGGCAAGAAGACAACCTTTTTAACAGCTTACTTTGTAGCTGTATCATCGTTAGCGATGAACATTATCCCTGTACACCAGGTTTCAGACGATATTTTACTATCTTCTGTATTCGGTGGTGTAATCTGCGGAGCAGCTTCCGGAATCATATTCCGATTTGCTTCTTCAACAGGTGGCTTTGATGTTGTTGGATTGATTGTAGCGAAACATCGAGATATTTCAATTGGAGCAATCATCTTTGTATTCAACTTAGTCTTACTTGTTGCAGCAGGTTTTATTTTCGGATGGGATATTACACTTTATACGTTAATTAGCCGGTTTGTAGTCAGCAAAGTTATCGATGCTGTGCATACGAAACATATTAAATTAACGATAATGACAGTTACAGAAAAAGGTGAGGAAATAAAAAGCGCACTACTACATCACGGCATACGCGGGGTGACAATGGTAGACGCTGTCGGCGGCTATACAAACCATAAGAAAAAAATGATTTACACTGTCGTGACTCGCTATGAGTTAGGCGAAATGAAACGTATTATCCGTCAAGTGGATAACAAAGCATTTATGAACATTACTGAAACAGTTGAAATTGTCGGCCGTTTCAAACGCATATAAAAAAGGTTAATAAATTAAAGGGCATAACATATTAGTCATATATAATATGTTATGCCCTTTGTTATTCAACTCACGTACCTTTTAGCATAATAAAATCACTAAGTTTATTACTACAAATCGGAGGATAGCATCCCATATACAATACTATCTGTCCATTCATCTTTATTCCAAAAATCTTGTATGAAATGGGCTTCCTTTCTCATGCCTATTCGTTCACACAATTTTTGTGAAGCTGTATTACGTGCATCAAGATTAGCCTGTATACGATGTACATTAAATTCATTAAATAATTTCAATACCAAACTACTTACTGCTTCTGTCGCCAAACCTCTCCCAGCTACTTCATTTGAAAAACTATAACCAATCTCAACAGTGTCTTTCATATTTGTGTACCATACGGATAAATCACCAACTACTTTAGTTTTGTATATAACTGCCAAACTTAATATTGATTCTTTAGTAAGTACATTATTTGCTAACTTCTTATTAAATCTTTTCTGCATGTCTTCATGAGTCCACTTATTATGTAATAGGAACTTACATGTATCATCACTATTATAAATAACAAATACATCCTGTAAATCAGTACTCTTAAAAGGTCTAATTATTAATCTTTCTGTTGTGAACTCCAAGTTAGCTCTCCTCCCTTACATTCATACTATAAAACATTTTTTATAGTATTTAAGCCTCCTTCTTAGATCTCACCTTGATTACATATTTCATCATAATAAATTAAAATCCTTCTTCCACTAAACTGCACCGTTAATGGTATTTCCTTGCGCTTTTTATTTTTTACACTTATTACAAAATCAGATAATTCTATTATTATGTCTCTAAATGTGTTATAATGAAAGCAGACTCACAAAAAAAGAGTATATAGACTTGGAAGTTTCTCTTATTTTACAAGCAAAAAGAAACGAGCAGTCGGGTATATTTCAGACACCATACACGTAACGGTTTAAACAACCGATCATCTTAGTTACTCTTCAATGATCTTTTTATAAAAAGATACGTACAATTAAAACTCACTTCAATATACTATACCTACCTTTTTGACTTCCAAATCATCTTATTACATAAGGAGATGAACATATGAATCAATATATACGATATACAATAGCTGTCCTGTTTGCTATTATCGGCGGAACAATCTGCTTCTGGACAAACACACAGCTTGGAGAGAATATCATTTTTAATGGAATCGAAACACTTGTAAGCGCTTCAATTTTAGGCGGATACATTTACTTCCTCTTCAATCCAGAAGAAAATGCTCAAAAAACAATGTTATTAACAATGATCGGAATCGTTGGTGGATGTATTTCCTACTCAATGACAAACTATACATTACCACTTCAATTAAGCTCAGCTTTCTTCCACGGTCTATGGACTTGGTTCATTGCATTCTGCTTAGCAGACGTATTCAACCTATTACAAGACAATGAAGAAGATAGCGGTCGCCAAATCGAAAGTAACTCTTAAGCTGGAAGATACTCTTCCAGCTTTTTTATGTTGGTTTGCATATCCCCGCATCACGATAAAAAGAAGTTACCCTCACGGCAACTTCTTTTCCATATACCCCACTTCGTATTCACTAAAATATATCAACGATTTTTCAAATATATCGATCGTTTCTCCACTTATATCAACGATTTTTTCATTATATCGACGCTTCGACACAAGATATCGATTTACCGACAACCTTCGACACTCAAAACGCACAACATACCCTATCCCCCAAGCAACTTACTGCCGAACTCTACGATTAAAAAGATAATTAATAGGATCGCGAGTATCTTTAATGCTACATATGCTACTTTAAAAACAACATAAATGAGCAAGACTATTAAAATAATTGATAAAATTTCCATATTTACTTCCTCCAAGCTTTGCTCTTCTTATCTCATTTTACTCGCCCTAGGCTGTTTATGGAACGGCATAAGATGACATATAAAAAAGAGGATACCTCACCCATCGTAAGATACCCTCTCTTTCAGCTGCTTAAACCATTCTCTTTCTAATTGTAAATATCCCATTTCACTCTTCTCGGCGCTCTTTAATTCTTGATCAGCTTTCTTCATATAAGTACGGGACGCTTCCATATTGCCCTCTACATATTTAATAATTCCTTGTGTACGGTAATATCCACTTAGGTCCATTTTTGTAATAGCCTTTGCATGTTCCTTTGCTTCTTGCAACGAAAGACTATCCATCTGATAAAGAGCTTTATATAAAAGGTACCAACTATGAAAACTACTAACGAAAAACTTATTTTCTTTCGTTACAGGTAGTTGAACAATTCGTTCTATATACGGTATCGCTCTTTCCATTCCCTCTTGATCTGCACGAGCAAAAAAGACGAGCATAAGTCTACTCATTATCTCTCTTATCCCTTTATTCTCTTTTATTTTCTCCTCACTCAATTCTACTAATCTTTCATCCCAATCTTTCGGTCTTTTATAACTAAATAACTCACTCGATATTTGAATCTCATATAAGTGATTTCTAGCTCTTTCATCATCTTTAATTAAAATAAGAAATTGCATCCCATCACTCATAAGCATTCCTTTTATCGGCACAATTGTAACCACAAAGATTGCAAAATGGAAAAAGGAAAAATATAAAAGATATTGATAATAACTCACCATGTATATGTAACCGGAAGTAATACCAAATAGTAAACTCGTAATCGGTCCACCTAAAGTGAGCCACGCCCATTTTTCCGAAAGATTCGGTGTCTCTATAGAAGGTGGTACTAGTGTTGCAACGCCTCCAAAGTACGCCCATAATTTATTTTCTCGAATGCGTAATTTTCCCTTTTCTTTTTGAATAGTAATGGGTCCTACTGTCATAAATTTAAATGTTAAACCACCTATTACACCAAATACTACATGTCCTAGCTCATGAATGGCTAACACTAACAATGAAATTCCAACTATTGCCCATAGGTTCAAAATTACTTCTAATTTCCCAGTTCGGATTACTCCGTATAAAATGGACAGAATTAGCGCCACTGTCATTGAGCCAGCTGGCCTTCTTAAAATATCCACCTTTTTCTCCCCTTAATAAATCATTTTTCTCTGCATTTCGTACATGAACTTCCCGAGATGCAATATCCAAATAAATGAGATTAAGCCAATTAATACAAAATCGATATCACTAGCAGCTGTATATATAACGGCAGCCCACCATACATATGTCAATATTGTATTCGTAAATTCATACGCTTTATATCCAGCCTCATGCACAATGTGCTTTAATCCTTCATCTGCATTTTTCGTCCACATTTTCATAGATTCCATATACGTTACACCTTGTTCAGGATATAGCTTGTTATAACGATTTTTTGTTATGAGTCCGATAATTACTACAGTAGTTAAACAAAGAATAGAAACTACTAAATTCCACACCGCAAATGAAACATTTGTATCCTGCAACAATGCACGTCTACATGTAATAACTGCATATACAAACCATGCCTGCGTAACTATATCACCTACACGTAAATATATACTTATAATGCCTAATTTCCTACCTTGTACGCTCTCTTCTTCATCGCGTGCCTCTGCTAACATACGCGTATTCTTCCAAGTATAGTACATCATTAAGATTCCAAAAACAGCACATATACCTATAAATGTATTAGATGATAATTTTCTCGGTTCATCCGAGAGTAAATTTAAAGCTATATAAGACGTTAAAAAGCCACCCATCATACTTACTGCTATTTTCCCCACAGAATCAAATTGTTTTTTTCGCTTACTCTTCATCGTCCTCTTTCCCCTCTACTAACGTAAATATTTCCTCCACTGGTACATTGAAAATTTGTGCGATTTTTAACGACAATACGATAGATGGTGCATAATCCCCGCGCTCAATTAAACTAATCGTTTGCCGTGATGATCCAATCGCTTTCCCTAAATCCCCTTGTGATAAACGATGCTTTGCTCGCAATTCCCTCACTCGATTTTGAAGCTTCATGTCTTCCCTCTTTTTCATTTATTTAATTAAAATTGTAAATAATATCCTTATCTTTGTCAATTATAATTGTCATTTTGACGTTAATAATTGACAAAAATAAAGATGTATTATGTTGGAAATAACCTATATAATGAATGTGAAATATTAAACAAAGGAAGTGACATATGAATAAAATATCTACTTTTTCCTATATTCTTACTAAGCTTACAGCGACTTTCTTGTTATTATTACTCATTAGCACGCTTCTCTTAACAACTAATCAGCAAACATTATATAGTTTCTTAGCTGGATTACGAGAACTACTATATGTTCCCTTCGTTCCTATTCTTGCGGCATATGCAATTTTTTGTTCTATTTGCATCGATAAATTGAAATTAAAAACACATACAAGACTGAAGACATTATGCCTTTATATTTTTTGCGGCTATTTATTTTCTCTTCCATTCCTAATATTTAAAGAAGCTAGTCTAATACAGTTCTTGTTTCTCGGATCAATTGGAGCAGTGTGTTCTCTTTTTTTCTACCTATGTACAGTTATAGCAACAAAATTTAAGTGGATACAATATGTCGTGCCAGGCATTATGCTTATTATATTTATCACAATCAACTTTATCGATTTAGAAAAGGTTGGAACATCAAAAGAACAATGGGTCGAAACAAAAACAGAAAACTCTTTCGAAGCATCTTTTCAACATTTTAGCGGTGAACATAAAGTCCCAATTGAGCTAAGACGAGGTGACATATTAGAATTCAGCATTGAATCACGAGCTGAAAATCCGGATGGCTACATGGGAGACGTAAAAATGGCTAGTGAGTTTCAAGAGAAAGAAAATTATTTAGCCCCAGCTGGCCCTAATACATATCATTTCGCGGCAATTAAGACAGGAACTTATTACATTATAGTTAGCGGAAATCAGCTAAAAGGAAAATTTAAAATAGATTGGAACATAAAATGAAACTTTAATCAGCCCTCACCAATCGGGCTTTTACCGGCAGCAGGGCCCCACCTAACTTCTTTTCTTCCGCTGAATTTTGAGGTGGGGTCTTACTGCCCGGCATATAGCGGGATAAAATAAAGAAGGCAGTGCTTTTGCACTGCCTTCCTAAATTCTGACATAGAATGGATTTCATATTAGCTTGCGTTTTGTAGTAATACTCGTTTTAACTGCTTACGGAAACGAATACCTAACGTAACCGCTACAATCACAATAACTCCAAAAATGATTTTACCGATATGACCTTCTAGCACTCCAAAGATATCATGTAAGTTTCCACCTAACCAGTAACCACCGATTAAGAAGAATGATACCCAAAATAGAGCGCCTGAATAAATTGTAATGGCAAAACGACGGAATGGTAAATTAATAATTCCTGCAAAGTATCCTGTGAAATGACGTACACCAGGAATAAAGAAACCAATAAAAATCAGGAAGTACCCATACTTATCAAACCACATTCTCGTTAAGTCAATTTTTCTTTGTGTTAAAAATACGTATTTCCCATACTTTTGAATGAAAGGCATACCTAATTTATTTCCTAAAAAGTATTGAATCGTCATTCCTACACTTGTCCCAATAAAGGATAGAATAATTAAAATCGGTAAACTTAAATCACCCTTATGTGCTAAAAATCCCGCATATGCTAACGTTGGCTCTCCCGGAAACGGAAGTGCAATATATTCTAACAGCAAACCTACAAGTACAACATAGTACCCGTATTGCTGAAATAATTCATGAATCCATTCCATGTCATCTCTCCTTTCAATCACGTACAACTTCTTACTATTATTGTATAAAAAAATTGTCGAAATAACTATCACAATAGCTTACATTTTTATTACATTTTTGTAAGGGTCACACTAATGATTTCCGTTCTTTATTAAGTAGCTAAAAGCATTTTTTAAGTCGAAATAACAAAAAGACGCATTAATAATATGCAAATTTTATCCATTTTTTAACACTGGAAAACCTTTCTTATTTTGTTCTCAATAAAAAACCACCACAAACTCATGCTAACTTCATATTAGCTTCATATACGTATTGTAAGATTATATCGGAATTTGTTGAAAAATTTAACTAATATATGACTAAGCATTAATTTGAATAAATATAAGTCGTTTTTCGAAATTGAAAAAAGGGTGAATACGAAATGGAAGCATATAAAATGCACGATTTTATTAATACAAATGTTGAATCTCATCAAAATGAAACCGTTTTTAATTTACACATATGTGAAACAAGTGAATTTGACGTAAGTTTAACAAAATCTACAACACTATCTTTTATCGTTTCAAAAAAGAATATTAAAATTGTCACGAAAAAATGGACTAACTCAAACCAAGAAAGCATGATTGGCAAAAGCTACATCATTCCAACGAAAGCTTTTCACTATTTCTTACCAATTATTTCTGAAAATGAAGATGAGCTAAATATTCAAGTTCAAAGTTTTGGACTACGTGGTGAGCTTTTATTAAACGAAAGATTACTTATTGATAAAAACAACAAACACAACAGCAAAATCACTACATTCTTTGAAACATTAGATGAAAATGTAAATAAAGCATTACGAGGATTACAACTTCATTGTATGTAAGACTATTACGATAGTAAAAGGAGAATAACAATGAAAAAATTATTATTAAGCGCACTATTATCATTAGGATTTTTAACTCTTCCATTCGCTAGCGCAGAGGCCGCTACAACGAAAGATCAATTAATTGTAGACACTCAGTTAAATAAAATGGATTATTATCAGGATGGAAAATTTATAAAAAGTTTTACTGTCGCTACTGGAAAAGCTGCAACGCCTACACCTAAAGGCACTTTTCAAATCGTAAATAAAATTAAAAACCGCCCTTATTATACAGGCAAAATTAAAGGCGGGGATCCACGTAATCCACTTGGTGACCGTTGGCTTGGATTAAATATGGCAGGAACTTACGGAACAACTTATGCGATTCACGGAACTAACAATAATCAAGCAATCGGCAAATGGACAACACTTGGTTGTATTCGTATGTATAATAATGATATACACTGGTTATTTGAGCGCGTTCAGCAGCAAGCTACTGTCACTGTCAAATAGCCTAAAAACAAGATTTATGTGTAGCCAAGAATTTTATGTCTTGGCTTATTTTATTTATTCATTTACAGTAGCAAAACAACTGTATTTACATATATAATAGGAATAGATTTGATTAGCTAATATCTAAACATTGATAAACGTAGATATTAAAATTATACAGTTATAATGTTTTATAAATTTTATAATACATACTATAATAGAACTACTGTAATTCTGAACTATTCAGTAACACTAAACTATTCCCCTTGCTACCTTCATGATTATTTTATAGCGGGGGCTTATTATATGTATAAACAATCTGAGTCACTCGAAAAATGATGAATTCGAATATTGCAGTAAAAAGCGTTATTTAGGAGGTGTTACTATGACGCATATACTGGTGATTGAAGACAACCCAGATATACAAGAACTTATTCGTGAATTTCTAATGGCACAAAACTTTACCGTTGATGTAGTTGGTGCTGGAACAGAAGGTATTCTTCTTTTCCAAAAAAATTCATATGATCTTGTCCTCCTCGATGTAATGTTACCAGATATAGATGGCTATAGTATTTGTAAAATTATGCGAGGACAATCTGATGTACCAATCATTATGTTAACAGGCTTACATAATGAAGAAAGTGAAATTAAAGGATTTGAATTAGGTATTGATGACTATATTACGAAACCGTTCCATTACACTGTATTTATTAAGCGTGTAGAGGCTGTATTAAGAAGGGCAGCAACGAAGGAAGCAGAAGCTGCTACTATACTACAATTCCATGAATTGATGTTAAACTCTACAGCATATGCAGCTTATGTTCATGGTAATCAAATTGAATTGACAACAAAAGAATTTGAAATTATTTATACTTTACTGCAAAATCGAGGAAAAGTATTATCAAGAAGTGATTTGTTGAATAAGGTATGGGGCTATGAACATTATGGTGATGTAAGAGTTATAGATACACATATTAAAAACTTAAGAAAAAAATTAGGAATTACTTATATTAAAACGGTGAAAGGTATTGGCTACAAAATCGAATCGTAGTAAAGACAACATCACCAAAAATATTTTCATCAAAACCTTATTATTTTGTATTCTTTTATCACTTTGTCTTTATCAAATTATTTACTTTCTAGCTTCAAACTACGATAAAGAACGTTTTGCGAAAGAAAATGGAACGCCGACTACAGAACAGGCGGATTCAGATAAGCAAAACGATCAAAGTAAAACGAATCAAAATAAAGCTGTGTCAGAAGGGAACATTTCTAATTTCCAATCTTCTATTGTAGATTATAAATCTCTTTCTGCAGCTATCAATCACCTTTTGCAGCCTAGCCAAACTGCAAAAGCAAAAGAACATACACAAAACCTTTCGGGGAAAAATAGCACTTCTAATCAGCTTACAGAAGCAGAAAAGAAAGCCGCTAATAATGATGCCTTACATACACAAAATGCAGCAAGTAAAACAAATGATACAAATGATAATCCAAAGTTAGCAGATGCGTTGCAGCAGTTAGCTCCACAGGTTGGCGCGACAATGCTTGCATTATCTCTACTCGGATCTTTAATGTACGCAAAACTAATTGCTAAACCTTTTCAATATATGAGCGATGCTTTAAAAGATATTATGAATCTTGATTTCTCAGATAAAAAGCTACTTAGCAAAAATACAGATCAAACAGATTTTAATTTGTCAGTAGCCGCTTCACAAGTACCAAATATTGTGAAGAATTTACATGAAAGCAATCAAGATTTAAGAAATGAGCTCAAGAAGGAACAACAATTAGAACAATCTCGTAAAGAATTTATGTCTATGGTATCCCATGAATTAAAAACACCCATCGCAGCCGTTATGGGACAACTAGATGGCATGATTCACGGAATTGGAGCTTATAAAGATAGAGATAAGTATTTGAAACGTTCCTACGAGATGATGCAAGACATTAACATATTAACGGAAAAAATGTCGGAATTATCCAAAATACAAAACCCTCAATTTAAACCGAATTTAGAAGTCATTTCTTTATCTAATATTATTGAGGATGTTATAAAGAAAGTAGATTACTTTGTATCTGTAAAACAATTAAATGTACAATCTAATATTAAACACGACGTACAAATTTTAGCTGATCCTAAATTTATTCAAACTGCTATTTTTAACATTATTTCAAATGCAATTCATTATACAATTGACCATCAGCACGTATATATAAAGCTTTATGAAAAACCAAACGGTTACGCATTAGAAGTATTGAATACAGGTTCACAAATTGATGAAGATAAACTTGCTCATTTATTTGAGCCTTTCTATCGCGCAAACCCTGATAAACACGGTTTAGTACAAGGTAGTGGTCTTGGATTATATATCGTGAAACAAATATTAGATAAACATCAGTTTCCTTACGGGATACAAAACACAGCTCAAGGTGTAAAATGCTCCATTGTATTCCCAAAAGCAATGTAACATTCACTATAATTACATACCCCAAACTCATACTTCATGTGTGAGTGGCGGAATTTTGTAGAGTGTCTTACTCTGTTTCGTTCGCCCGTTATCCTTATTTGGATAGCGGGCGTTTTTTATTACTTAAAAGGAGGATTTTTCATGGATAAGTTTAAATATTCATTGCTCGTTTTATTCGGTGCTTGCAGCTACGGCATACTTTCAACTATTTTCAAACTCGGATTCATAAATGGATTTTCAGCACATCAACTATTAGGGGGACAATATGTCTTCGGATGGATTGGACTATTTCTACTCGTTCTTTTCTTTTCACGTCATAAAGTAACAAAAAAACAATTCTTTTCATTACTAACCGTCGGAACAACAATGAGTATGACTGGAATTTTCTACGCTATTTCTGTAGAAGAACTACCCGCATCTATCGCTGTCGTCCTACTCTTTCAGTTCACTTGGATTGGTGTCATTATCGAAGCAATTGCAAATCGAACATTTCCAAGCCGCGATAAGATCATATCTATCCTTATTTTATTTGCTGGTACATTGTTTGCAGGTGGTGTATTTGAAGGCCTCGGACAAAGTTTTTCTACGAAAGGGATTATCTTTGGACTATTAGCTGCAGTCTCTTTTTCATTCTATGTTTTTGCAAGCGGACGCGTTGCTACCGATGTTCCGCCTTATACGAAAAGCTTTCTTATGACAACAAGTGCTACTCTTATCGTATGCCTATTCTTTCCGCCAACCTTTTTAACAGATGGTGCTTTGCAAGCTGGCCTATGGAAATATGCTTTCTTCCTCGGCTTGTTCGGTGTTGTCGTACCTGTCATTTGTTTTTCAATCGGTGTACCAAAGGTTGGAACAGGACTCGGTACAATATTAGGTGCAGCTGAATTACCAACTGCTATTATCGCTTCTATTACACTTGTACATGAAGTCGTAACATTCATGCAGTGGATTGGTATTATTTTTATATTGGTTGGGATTTTCACTCCTCAGCTGCTTACGGCTAGGAAAGAAAGGAAACACAATCGCGTGCATAGCGCTTGAAAAAATACAGAATTTATATAAAAGATATAACTGCAATTAAAATAAGTAAATTTATCTGGAGGTATAAATGACTATTTTAAGTATCATATTTTTTGCTATTATGTGTATCTTCTTCCTAATAAGATATATGAAAGAAAAGAAATTTTACGATTTACTTCTCATTCCCGGTTGTATATATGCAGGAGCAGTGAAAACTCCTTTCGTAGAGTACTTAAACTTTAATACTACATTTAAAATAACGTATGATATTGCAGCTATTATTCTTGTAATCCTTGCCGTACTTTTCTTTTTGAAAGATAAGAAAGAGAATCATACTGCATAACAAAAGACCTTTCATTTACTTGAAAGGTCTTTTTCTATATTTCACTTTACCGCTCCATATAGCTTCCCTACCTCATGCTCAATTTGTTTTACATCGATTCGCTCAAATAGTGGCTGCACGCTATCAATTCTACTTGGCAACGTATTTTGCGGTTCCCAATTTCGTTTAATAATCGACAATGTGCTTCTAACTCTTTCACTTGAAAATGGTAAAAACGGTTCAAGGAGATTTGCAAAATTAGCGATAAGATACACACAGTTATAAATCGTTTCTTCACACGAAACTGGATCATCTTCTCTTTGTTTCCAAGGCTGCTTTTCATCAAAATATTTATTTGCAAAACGTATTGCATCAAATATTGTCTCTAACGCCACCTTAAATTTAGTTTGCTCAATCGCCTCTCCTACATTTTTATATAATCCTTCTACTTTATCTTTCAGCTCTATATCAATAGTCCCCTTTGGTACAGTGCCATCATAATATTTTTCAATAAACTTTAATGTGCGGTTCACGAAGTTTCCATATGCTCCTAACAATTCACTATTATGACTGTAAATAAATTCACGCCATGAAAAATCAGTGTCACGATTTTCTGGTGCATTTACTGTTAAGAAGTAACGGATAGAATCTGGATCATAGCGTTCTAATATGTCAGGCACCCATACTGCCCAGTTTTTACTTGTAGATAATTTTCTTTTTTCAACTGTTAAATATTCATTCGAAACGATATGACGTGGGATTGCTTCTTCCCCTATTCCAAGTAATACCGCTGGCCAAATGACGGAGTGAAATGGAATATTATCCTTGCCGTGTACATAATATGTTTGCGCATCGCTATTCCAAAACTCTTGATCATCTTTTCCTGTTTCTTCAGCCCAATGTTTACTCGCTGAATAATATCCTGCCACTGCTTCAATCCATACGTAAATTTTTTTATCTTCATACCCTTTCACTGGAATTGATACCCCGATTGGTAAATCTCTTGATACAGCCCTATCTTGTAACCCTTCCTTTACATATCTTTCCGTTAATTGAATTGCATTATCACGCCATGTTCCTTTTTCTTTTGCGATTTCTACAACTTTTTTAATTTGCTCCTGAAATGTATGCAATGCAAAATAGAAATGCTCTGTTTCCTCTACAGATGGCGTACTACCACATAACTTACATTTCTTTTCTAACAAATCAAGAGGATCTAAAATAGCAGAACAAGCATCGCATTGATCTCCTCTTGCTGCTTCATGGCAATATGGACATATTCCTTCTACATAACGATCCGGTAAAAACTGCGTACACGTTTCACAATACGCTTGTTCCACTGTTTTTTTATAAATATAGCCTTCTTCTAATAAACGTAAAAAAACTTTTTGAACAGTTTCATGATGATGCTCGCTATCGGTACGTGTATAGCAATCATACGTAAAACCGAGATCACGAAAACATCGCTGAAATTCTTCATGATACTTATTAGCAATTTCTTTTGCTGTCACACCTTCTTGTTTTGCTCTAATTGCAATCGGTGTTCCATTGCAGTCACTCCCTGAAACATACAGCACATTCTCACCTTTTGCCCTGTAATAACGCGCTAAAATGTCTCCAGGTAATAAACTCGCAATATGTCCAAGATGTAATGAGCCATTCGCATATGGCCAAGCGCCCCCAATAAAAATACTCATCTTACATTCCTCCTTTAAAATATAAAAAGCCCCGCCCCTATCTTAAAAAAGATAAGGGCGGGGCTGTATAAACAGTCGCGGTACCACCTTATTTCGCCAATCACTCACATAATTAGCCTTAACAAGTACGGAGCTCTATGCTCTTATACTGTGGTTTTGATAACGAGTACCAACTCTCGTCGCCGCCTACTATTATCATTTGATAAGTTCAGGACGAAGCTCAAAGGCCATTGTTCAAATGAATATTCTTGCTTCTTCTCAGCTACCGAAGCTCTCTGGAAAGAATGTGTTCATCCTACTTTTCCTTTTCAACGCTTTTACGTATAACAAGTATTGTACGACTTAATCACAGAAAAATCAAACTTTTATTCAGAACGAAAAGGAAATCCCATCCTCCCGCCGAATACCTATACGTTCACAAAAGGAGTGATAACATTGAACCCAAAACAACTAAGCACTATAAATGAAAAAAGCTGGAATACAGCTGCTTATGAAGCTTGGACGAATCGCCATGGGGCACCGGAGGATTATGCGAAAAAAATCATGGAAGATCCCACACGCGAAGTAGCACATTATTTACCTTACATACAATCTCCAAAAGGAAGACGTATTATTAATTTACTCGGCTCAAAAGGAAATAAAGCTGTCGCACTTGCCCTTTTAGGCTCTGACGTAACAGTTGTTGATATTTCAGCAAGTAATGCAAAATATGCAAATGAACTTGCGGACGCCGCAGACGTCTCTATTCATTACATCGTTTCTGATGTACTAGATGTAAATCTCTCCAAATCATTTGATATCGTATTACTGGAGCTTGGTGTACTTCATTACTTTCTAGATTTAAAACCACTTTTCAAAAAAATTTCTCAACTACTAAAGCCAGGTGGGATACTTATCCTTCGCGATTACCATCCAATATACACAAAGCTATTAGGAGTAGACCATCCATCATTTCGAGCAAGTGGAAATTATTTCGATGAAGAATTAATTGAAGATGATGTTGCTTATAGCATCCTTCTTACAGAAGCACAGAAAGAATCGCTACCTAAAACAACCATCCGTCGCTGGACGCTAGGAGAAATCATTACAACACTGGCGGAAGAACGTTTTAAAATTGAAAAACTAGTTGAAGAACATGGATCTCATCAAAGATGGGTCTTCCCTTCTACTGCACCAGAAGGAATCGAAGAACGTATCCCTGGTCTATATACAATAATTGCGACAGTATGCAAAAAAGGATCCCTTCACGGATAGGATCCTTTTTGCATGCTCACGCATATAAGTTGAGGTTGGAGATTACCATAATTCTGTAGAATAGGACACAAGATATTTCAACATTTCGTCTCTGACTTACGTCGTCAAAAAGGGGTATGACCAACATAACGAAGAGTAATGTTTTTAGTTGATACTGATAATCGTTATCAACTAATTAGAAGTATACATGATGTCATTTCAAATTTCAATAGCATTTCTAATATTTATTTATGAATTTTATGATATGCAAATGTATACATTTTAAGAACTTTTTCTAATACCAATCTGACTCCTTCCATTATCTGCTATAATTTTTATTGAACAGATTAATAACTTCATAATAATGTTTTTATTAATTTCGTTTTAAATATCTATAAATCATAATAAACAGTTTAAATGAGGGTAGGGGTAACGATGAAATATGTTAGTATTCGAAAAAAACTACTGTTCACACTCTTAAGCATTTCTTCTTTATTTAGCATTGCTCTTATTGTTATTCTTTCATTCGCCATGAATCAAGCAAGTGAAATCGAAACGTTAAAAAATGATGTATCGAAAAGAGCGACGATTTTAAAAGAACGTGGCGATTGGTTCCAAGGACAAGTTGCTGGTTTACAAGAATATTTGCTATCACATGATCAAAAAGGATTAGATAAGTTCAACCGAGAAGGGAAAAAATTAGCTGATACTAGAGAGAAAGTAACAAGTGACAAAAAGCTCCCAGAAGGAATGAAAGAAGCCATTTTAATGGGAGGAAAATGGCGTAGCGTCATAGATAATGAGGTACTCCCTCTTGCGCGTGAAGGAAAATGGGACGAAGCATCTAGAATTGCTTTAGCACAAACAGATTATGTAAATGATCTTTTAGGTCGTTTTAATAAATATACAAATGAAGAAAATGAGAAACGTGACGCATTAATTGCTGATGTCGAGTCTTCTTCATCACTTATTCAATATATTATTTTCTTCTCACTCATTACATGTACATTAACGTCTATTTTATTAGCATGGTGGTTCTCTGGTAAACTCGTTAAACCAATTCGACAAATTGATGAGAAGTTAAAAGAATTAGCTTCTCAAGATGGAGATTTAACGGCTAGATTACACGTAACGAGTAAAGATGAAATTGGTGACATTGCAAATTCCTTTAATCAAATGCTCACTAACTTACAGCATATAATAAAACAAGTTCAACAAACATCAACAAGTGTAAAAGAAGCTTCCGAAAATGTATTTATTGAAACAACCGCTTCTATGGAAAATACCGCAAGGACCCAAGAAACTATGAATGCTCTTGAACACAATATTCGTTCACAAGTTTCTAGCATTGAAGAAAGTTCAACCGCAATGGATGACATGGCAACGAGTGTTCAGCGTATCGCTGAGTCCGCCTCTTCTGTTACTAGTTTAGCTGTCACAACTTCAGAAAAAGCAGATGATGGGAATAAAGTCATTGAGAAATCTATTACACAAATGCATACAATTAACGAAGCTGTTAATGCTACATCACAAGTAGTTGAGCGACTCATTACACATACAAATCATATAGATACTGCACTTCAATCTATTTCGAATATCGCCGAGCAAACAAATTTACTTGCTTTAAATGCTTCTATTGAAGCAGCTCGTGCTGGTGAACACGGTAAAGGATTCGCTGTTGTTGCCGATGAAGTTAGAAAACTTGCTGAACAATCTCAACTAGCCGCAACTGACATTAACCATTTACTGCATCAAATTCAAGCTGATACTAAAATAGCAAATGACATGATGACAAAAGGTCAAGCAGAGGCTTCTGAAGGAATTACGGTTATTCGTACCGCCGGATCTTCATTCTCAGAAATTGTTAACCACATTAACAAAGTCTCTACGCAAATGCAAGAAATGTCTGCAACTGCTGAAGAGATGGCTGCAAGCTCTGAAGAAATGAATGCAGCTTTAAATAATATCGCTTCTATTTCAAACGAAGTTGCTGCAGAAACATCACAAACAGCACATTCGGCTGGTGATCAAGTAAACAAAATGAGTATCGTGGCTAACAAATCATCTGAAATGAAAACAATTGTACAAGAACTTGAAGTTCTCGTTTCTCATTTCAAAACAAACGCTTAAAGTGAAAATGACACGAACTCAAAGGTATAGGAAAGCAAGTTTTACAGTCTCTCTTTTTTCACTTTAAAATATCTCTTTCTATCTCTCATTCCGTCTGCTATAATTCCTAAAGGAAATAAGAAAGCTTTATTCCAACTGGAGTAAAGCTTTCTTTCAATTTTTTACATTTATTAATTCTAATACTAAGATTTCACAAAGGAGGCTTTTTATCATATGAATTTTGTAAGTATCAGAAAAAAACTTATGTTCATGATGGGAACGATTTGCGCTTTATTCGGTATCGCCTTAGCATTTATTTTATTTTTTGCTATTGACCAATCTCGTAAAGCTGAAACATTACAAAAAGAAATTTCTCCACTGGCAACAGAATTAAAAGAACGTGGAGACGCTTATCAAGTACAGCTCTCTGCTTTAAGAGGTTATTTACTACAACATGATCAAGTCGAATTAGACAAGTTTAATGAGATGAGTAAACGTCTTGAGGATTCAAAAGATAAACTTCTTTCTAATCCAAATGCTTCTTCGTCCGTAAAAAGTACAATGGAATTAGGGTCTACTTGGAGAAAGTTCGTTGAAGAAAAAGTATTCACTCTTGCAAAAGAACAAAAATGGGAAGAAGCTTTACAAGTAGCTTCTTCAGAGAACGGAACTGTCTATAAAGTAATTGGTGACTTCACAAATTACAGTAATGAACAAGCTAAATTACGTGAACAATCTATTGAAAAAATTGACCAATCTGCACTCTTAATCGAATATGTTATTTTCTTATCACTTGTTATTTGTATTGTCGCTGCAATTATTCTTGCATGGTGGTTCTCTGGTAAACTTGTGAAACCAATTCAACAAATTGACACAAAACTAAAAGAATTAGCCTCTCAAGAAGGTGACTTAACGGCACGTCTACAAGTAAATAGCAACGATGAAATCGGTGCTATCGCAACATCATTTAATAAAATGTTAGAAAACCTACAACATATCATTAATCGTGTTCAAAAAACATCAGTGGAAGTACAAACTGCTTCTGAAAATATGCTAGAAAAAACGAATACCTCACGTGAGGCGACAGTAAGAGTCCAAAGCTCGATGTCCAACTTAAATGCAAGTATTCAATCACAAACTTCTAGTATGGAAGAAAGTTCAACTGCAATGGACGATATGGCAGTAAGTGTTCAGCGTATTGCTGAATCTGCTTCATCTGTAGCGGAACTTGCTGTTGCCACATCTGAACATGCTAGCGATGGAAGTACCGTTATCCAAAAATCTGTTTCACAAATGACAACGATACACGAAGCTGTAAATGCTACGTCAGAAGTGGTTGAACGTCTAATCACTCATACGAAATATATTGATACTGCTGTACAATCTATTTCTAATATTGCTGAGCAAACAAACTTACTTGCTTTAAATGCTTCTATTGAGGCAGCTCGTGCTGGCGAGCAAGGAAAAGGATTTGCTGTCGTAGCTGACGAAGTTCGAAAACTTGCTGAACAATCTAAAACAGCTGCAACAGACATTAATCAATTACTACATCAAATTCAAAATGATACAGAAACTGCTAGCTCTATGATGTCTCAAGGCCGTTCTGAAGCATTTGAAGGCATTAATGTTATTCGTGAAGCTGGTACTTCTTTCTCAACAATTGTAGAACAAGTAAATAAAGTATCTACTCAAATGCAAGATATATCAGCAACTGCTGAAGAGATGGCTGCAAGTGCTGAAGAAATGAACGCTTCACTTAATAACATCGCTTCTATCTCGACTGAAGTATCCAGCGAAACTGCCGCAACGGCACAATCTGCTGAAAAAAAGGTTATCGTTATGAATGAAATGGCAGTAACTGCTGGAAAAATGAAACAAACAGTTGAAGAGTTAGATCAACTCGTATCTCATTTTAAAACAGAATAGATTTTCAAAAAAATATCCCCCTTTCAAAGAGGGATATTTTTTTGAGCTCATTTCCTGCACATTATACTCATTTCCGTTATAATGAGAATCGATATCATTAAATTGTAGGAGGGGCTGCTTATGTCACAAGAAGCATTTGAAAATAAATTATTTGCCAATTTAGAAGCTGTTATTGACCCTGAACTAGGTGTTGATATCGTTAATCTTGGATTAGTGTATGATGTTACAGCAGATGAAAATAATAATGCTGTCATTACGATGACTATGACTTCTATCGGTTGTCCAATGGCTGGGCAAATCGTATCAGACGTTAAAAAAGTATTATCAACGAACGTACCTGAAGTTAATGAAATAGAAGTAAATGTCGTTTGGAATCCACCGTGGTCGAAAGAACGTATGTCACGTATGGCGAAAATCGCATTAGGCATTCGCGACTAGCGGGATAAAGAAAAAAAACCTGACACTCTAGTCAGGTTTTTTTCTCTTATTATTTTACGCCTACTGCATCATAAGCTTTCGTTACAGCTTGTACAGCTTTAGAGTTTTTACCATATAAATCTTCAGCTGACTGAAGTGCAGCTTGACGCATCATTTTGAAGTCAGAGTTTGCAGTTAAATATTTCGTAAGCGCACGGTAGTAAATTTTTTCTGTCGCTTCACGGCCCACTCCAGTTACTTTCACGCCGTAATGATCTCCGCCTTCAGATACTAAATAAGCAGCTTTATTATTAATACTACTGTTAATATGAACGCCGCCATTATCAGCTGTTCCAGTATAACGTTTACTATAGTGATCTGGGTAACCTTCACTTGGTTTTAATGGGTTTGGAATAGATGCTGGATCTTTTAGTGAACGAAGTGCATCGCCTGGTTTATCAGGTGTATAAATGTCAGCACCTAAATCCCAGCTCTTCTTCTCAACCATAACACCCATAATGTCAGATAACGATTCATTTAACGCCCCTGACTCATTTTTGTAAACAAGGTTTGCTGTATGTTCAGTTACAGCATGCGTTAATTCGTGACCGATAACATCAAGTCCAGCAGATAATGGAATGAATGTTTTTCCATCGCCATCACCATACATCATTTGCACACCATTCCAAGCTGCGTTATTCCAGCTCTCCCCTACGTGAACAGTAGAAATAAGCTTCGCACCTTTATCATCGAAAGAGTTACGATTAAATGTCTTTTTGTAGTAATCATATACTTTTCCTGCATTTACATGCGCATCAACTGCAGCTTTATCTTCGAAGAACTTAGATTTACTTTCAACTTCTTCTCCTGTATATCCAAGCCATTGTGAGAATAAATTAAACCAGTTCTCGTCCATATTTTCTGCATCAAATGTATGAACACCTTGTCCTCGTTTACCATCAAACAAGTTGAATTGTCCTGTTTTCGTATCTTGAGCAATTTCAAATGATTGTCTAGCACCTAATACTCCGTAACCAAATCCAGTAATGTTATCTACAGCGTTATATTTCTCAATAACATTTCCATTCGTTGCATCAACAAAATAATGCCAATATCCTGGAGCTGGTTTTGAAATCGATGCCTTAACTAAGTATGCAAGATAGTAATTACCGTCCTTTTCATATACAAATAAATCTTTTTTCACACCGTCATAACTCTTTACTTTACCAATTTCTTTCTCAATATCTGCCTTAGCAATTGTTTCTGCTTGTTCCGCAGTAATGCTTGCAGCTGCAGGAATATTTTTATCATCTAAATTCGGAATAACTTGTCCGAAGAATGCTTTTACATTATTCTCTTTATCAAGTGTAACAGTTTGATCAGAACCGTACACAGGAATGTTATTATGTTTCTCAACTAGCTTTACATGTGTCGTATCAGATTCAGCGTCTTTTTCTTCCCCAACGATATTAAAATGCTTTTCAATATTTCCTGCTAATTTAAACATATCTTTCTTACTCTCTAAGTATTGAAAGACCGTCTCTTTTTTATCTAGCCCTTCCGGTGCTTTCCATTCTTCACCTATGTATGCAGGTGTTTTAAATTCTTGATGATATTGAATTTTTTGTTCTTCCGCTTTCGTTGTCGTTGCCCCAAACGCTCCAAATCCCCCGGTGATAACAGTTAACGCTAATGCTGATGAAATGACTTGCTTTTTCACTATAACATTCCCCATTCCCATAAAGATTTTTGACACTTTTATACAATTCTGATTTTTACAGCTGATACCTCTACCCAAAATTTGAGAAACATTTTTCAGACAATTCCAATCAAAAAAAGAGGACATCCGATCGGATGTCCTCTTTTTTTTACGCATTTTATTATTTTTTCAATTCAATTGCTAAATAGTGTGATTGCTCTTTTGCTTCAATATGAATATCTTCTTCTACCGCTTCTGCTGCATCACGCATAACAAGATTTTCACCATTGATTACACTGCTTCCTTCAATTTGTACAAGGTACAATTGACGGCCTTCTTTCACTGGAAAATGAATTTCTTTTCCAGCCTCTAATGATAAGGAGTATAAATTCGCATCTTGGTGAATTTGAATTGGTGCATTTCCTTCTACTGAAGATACCATATGGAACCATTCATTTTCGCGCTTGCTCCAATCAAATTTAAACTCACCATAGTTTGGTTTATGATCCGCACGGTCTGGTAAAATCCAAATTTGTAATAAACGCAGCGTTTCATTTCCTAAATTATGCTCGCTATGAAATACACCCGTGCCAGCACTCATATATTGAACATGTCCACGCTCAATCGTTCCGCGATTTCCCATGCTGTCTTCATGTGTTAAAGCACCATCTACAACGTAAGAAATAATCTCCATATCACGGTGCGGATGCATATCAAAACCAGTTTGTGCCGCTACTAGATCATCATTAATAACACGTAACGCTCCGAAGTTCATGTTATTTGGGTTATAGTAATTAGCAAAAGAAAAATGAAAATGTGTATTTAACCAGCCATGATTTGCTCTGCCCATATTTTTATGATCAACTTTTCTAAACATATCCTTCACCTCATACTATCTCGAATTCGAGATTTATTTTAAAATTTTTTCTTACTGTAACTTTTTTAGTAGTGTTAATAATTGCTTTTGTTCCTCTATATTTAAATTATGAAACTTCTCTGCTTGGAACGTTTCTTGAGGTGGGACGATTTCCTCATATAAAGCTCTTCCCTTTTCTGTTAAAGAAATATATTTCGTAGTACCCTCTTGTTCACGCGAAATCCACTCAAGCTGCTCCATTTTATTTAAAAGCTGCGTTACATTTCCTTTCGTAACAAATAGCTTATTTCCAAGTTCTTGCTGCGTTAAACGATCATGTCCTCCAACTTGAGCTAACACATCAAACTGGGCGGCAGATACATTCCATTTCTTCAAATGCTGATTCGTCTCACGAATACTCTTATTATAAAAACGTGATAAACGAAACCATAATAGTAGCCCTAGTCTATCTTCTGTTTTCATTTCATCACCTCGCTCGTTTCATACCATTAGTTTAGAACTAAACTTTATAAAAGTCAAATACTTATTTTTAATAAGCACAAAGAAAGCACAGCGCTATTTCTCCACTATGCTTTACATTAACTTTCTACTCTTATATTCATCCAATTTCCTCTCCGCGAACTTCCTCGCATCTTTTTCAATCCACCGCTCTTCGTACCGTTCACTTCCCACATACAATATATCTCTCTTATGCTGCATCGCATGGCGGAATTCATGCAGTAGCGTTTTGAGAACTTGCTCATACTCTTCCCATATACAAACGAAAATTAATTGCTTTTCTTTATGATAAAAACCACCTACTGGGAATAGGAACTCTTCTTCCTCTTCTCCTAATGATAGAAGCACATCGTTTGCATCACACGTATCACAAAAAATAACGGGCGTTTTACATACTTCAATAAGAGAAAACAAATCCTCTCTCAACTTTTTGATATCCCAAGGAAGCTCCGAATCCAACACATACCAATTCTCTACCTGTTGATATACATTTTGAAACTGGAGTTCCATTTCTCTTTATTCCCCTTTCCAAGCACCCTTTTTCTATATGTATGCCACAATATGGTAAATATTAAACGTATTCTTTCATCCTTGAAAAAATGCCAATAAAAAAGGAATCTACGTCGACATAGATTCCTTTTCTGTAATCACTTTTTTTTCATCATTTTTTTTAATACAAAATAACCAATTGCACAAACAATAGCAGCAAGTGCAAAGTATTTCACATATGGCCCCGCAACTTTATTAATACTTTCCCATTCTGTTCCTAATTTAAAACCTAAATATACAAACACAATTGACCACGGAATAACAGCTAATGTAGTTAGCGTAATAAACTTAGCATGTGACATTTTCGCAATACCCGCTGGTATCGAAATAGCATGACGCACAACCGGAATAAAACGTGCGGTAAAGATAACGCCAGTTCCATAACGATTAAACCAATCTTCAGCATAATCAATATGTTTCTTCTGAATTAAAATATATTTTCCATATCGCTCAAGAACAGGTCTTCCTCCATATCGACCAATCCAATAAATGAATAGTTGTGCAATTACACCACCAATTGTACCGAACGCGACAGCGCCCCAAAATGTAATGCTTCCTGTTGATACTAAATAACCTGCATAAGACAATACGATTTCACTTGGAATAACCTCTAGCATTAATCCAAGCATAATTCCCCAATAACCAAGTCCTTCTAAAAAAACTAAAACCGAATGAATCAACTCTCCTAACATCATTTACCTCTCTTTACTGTTTTCATTACAAAAATAAAAGTACAAGCAGGAAATATCTTGTACTTTTATTTTTTTTAATTTAGTTAGTCTTCGTATCCCACTTAAAGATTTTATTTAAGAATTTATATACATTCTTCGACTCTTTTGTCAAAAGTGGGCCTAAAATGGATAGTATAAGCACGTATAGTGCTGAGAATGGTTTCAGTACTGACATTAAACCACCAGCGATACCGATATTAGCCATAATGATGGAGAACTCTCCTCTTGAAACGATTGTTAATCCGATATTTGTTGATGCTTTATGAGATAATCCAGCTTGTCTTCCTGCGATCATTCCTGCTACAAAGTTACCGATTATCGTAAGAAGGACAGCGCCTAACGTTAACCATATCGCTCCGCCTAATGAGAACGGATCAATACTTAACCCGAAGCTGAAGAAGAAAATAGCTCCGAAAAAGTCTCTAAATGGAACAACAAGATGTTCAATTCGGTCACTATGCTCTGTCTCAGAGAAAACTAATCCTAGAAGAAGTGCTCCAATTGCTTCTGCAACGTGAATTGTTTCTGAAAAACCAGCAATGAAGAATAACGAAGCAAATACTACAATAATAAAGATCTCATCTGAGCTAATGTTGAGCAATTTATTTAATAACGGCGTAGCCTTTCTAGCTACTATAAAGAATAGAAGCATATATCCTAAAGCAATTCCAATTGAAGTAAGGGCACCTAAGAAGGAAGCGTGATCCCCAAGTACTAAACCAGAAACAACTGATAAATATACAGCAAGGAATATATCTTCAAACATAATAATTCCTAAAATTAATTCGGTTTCATTATTACCAGTTCTTCTTAAGTCCACTAACACTTTAGCAACGATAGCGCTAGAAGAAATCGTAATAATACCCGCAATAATTAAGATTTCTAGTAATGGGAATCCCATTATAAATCCGTATAACAAACCAAGTGAAAAGTTAATTAAAATATAAATCGTTCCACCAATCGCAATAGAGCGTCCAGATTTAATTAGTTTTTTCATTGAAAATTCTAATCCTAGATAGAATAGAAGGAATAGAACCCCAATCCGTCCAAGGAAGGAAATTACACTTGCACTTTCAATAAATTTGAGATCGATAACACCTATTGTCGGTGCATGCGGTCCTACTAACATTCCAAGAACGATTAGAAAAGGAATTACTGAGAACTTAAATTTTCCAGCAATTACTGCTGCAATTGCCACTAAAACTAAAGCTGTACCAACTTCAAAAATTAACGTATCCATCTAATCAGTCCCCCCTATTTGAAAGTAATTCATTAATGATTTTTTTAATTTCTTCTCTCTCACCTGAAACTACCAGCATATCTCCTTCTTCAATTACTGTTTCTGGTCCTGGATTAAATAGCTTCTTCATGTTCTTCTTCATAACCGCGATTATCGTTACGCTATATGTTTTTCTTATTTCAAGATCGCCAATTGTTTTTCCGATTGCTGGAGCTGTATTCTCCACTTTGAACCACTCAATCGCTAAACCTTCAAAAACCATCTCAACATTTTCTAACGCCCTAGGCTTATATACCATTCCACCTAATATTGCTGCAATTTGTCTTGCCTCTGAGTCACGTAGTGAAATACTTGAGATGCTTTCTTCATGGTCTGAATCAAAATGATACATTTCTCTACGTCCATCATCATGAATAACAATTACCATCTTTTCGTTACCTTTCGTAACGATTTGAAACTTATAACCAATACCCGGAAGTTCACTTTCTCTAATATTCATTTTTAGCTCCTCCATAACTTATTTATTTTAATTTTCTGTTTTTCTGTCTTTTATTCATCCAATCAGCTTTAGAAATTCTAACCACTCAGGATATTTGTGATTTGGAAATCTTTTATTGTAATAATAAGTGGACCCTAAAAAGATACTTAAAGATGTAATGATAAAAAATATATTACTTCTCATTTTCAAACTCTCAAGGCTTACTTTCAATAAAGAATCTTCTTTCAAATTATCCCCACCTTCTCGCTTTAAATTTAGTTTTTTAAAATGTAAATAATTCTAAAAATATTACGATGTAACATAATCATAACACAAAAATGACTTAAGTAACATAATTTTTTAGAAAAATTGATTCTCGTATATTTTTTGCATATAATTTTCTTATTACGAAAAAAAGGAAGTGTATTATATGGTTGATATCTTTAGCAGATTCCTTGAGGTAACGAATAATATTTTATGGTCATATATTCTTATTGCAATGCTAATCGGCTTCGGTCTTTACTTCTCTTTTAAATTAAAATTTGTCCAAATTACTCATTTCAGTGAGATGGTCAGCTTAATTAGTAAAGGGTTTAATCGAAAAGAAAAAAAGAAAGATAGCATCTCCCCATTCCAAGCATTTTGCTTAAGTGCAGCAGCACGTATCGGTATTGGGAACTTAGCTGGCGTAGCATTAGCAATTTCAATGGGTGGACCTGGCGCAATATTTTGGATGTGGTTTATCGCGATTATCGGAGCAGCTACTAGTTTCGTAGAATGTACACTTGCGCAAATTTATAAAGTAAAAGATGGAAGTAGGTTCCGTGGTGGACCAGCATATTACATGGAAAAAGGGTTAAACAAACGCTGGATGGGCGTCTGGTTTTCACTTCTTATTACAGTTGCGTACGGATTAATTTTCAATTCAGTTCAAGCGAATACAGTAACAATAGCGTTTGAAAATGCTTTTGGACTAGAGCGAACGATCGTAGGAGCTCTATTAGCCTTATTAGTTGCAGTTATTATTTTTGGTGGTATTAAGAGCATTTCACGTATTACAGAAATGATTGTTCCGCCAATGGCAATCGTTTATATCGGCGTGGCTATTTTTGTCGTTATTAACAACTTCAGTATGTTACCAAGCATTTTCATGGAAATCTTTAACGGTGCATTCGGTTTAGACCAAGCCATCGCTGGTGGTATTGGAGCAGCAATCAAGTTCGGTATTCAGCGCGGTTTATTCGCTACAGAAGCAGGAATGGGTAGTTCTCCTAATGCAGCCGCAACATCTGATGTATCTCACCCTGTAAAACAAGGGCTTGTTCAAGCATTAGGCGTTTTCGTAGATACATTCTTAGTATGTACATCAACAGCATTTATCGTATTATGTTCTGGACTTTACAAAGGATCAAATTTAGAAGGCATCGAATTAACACAAAACGCATTAAGTTCACAAATTGGACCGTGGGCAAGCACTTTCTTAGCGATTATTATTTTCCTATTCGCTTTCAGTTCACTTCTAGGAAACTACTATTATGGTGAAACAAATATCGCATTCATTAAAGAAAGCAAAACATGGTTAATGATTTATCGTGTTGCAGTTGTCGGAATGGTATTCTTCGGATCAATCGCTGCTCTTAAAACAGTTTGGAGTTTAGCTGATTTATTCATGGGACTAATGGTATTCACAAACTTAATTGCCATCTCATTCCTTAGCAAATTTGCTTACGCTGCATTAGTAGACTATTTGAAGCAAAAGAAACAAGGCAAAGATCCTGTCTTCGTTGCAAACTCTATCCCTGGCTTAAAGAATACAGAGTGCTGGGATGGACAGGATGTAGAAGAAAAACAAAAGGCTGTTTAACAAATAAAAGCGGAAGCGGCTCGTTTAGAACAAGAGCCATATCTCAAACAAAGGCCCTATTACTTCACCGTAATAGGGCCTTTTATTTACAACAGTTCATAATTTGTTCAAATTAATTCCAGCAAAAGGGTTGATTTATAGAGATTACTAGATTATAATAATTATAAATTAGTAATTGATATCACATAACAACTCAAAAGGAGATTGATCATAATGAACAAACAAGTAATCGAAGTATTAAACAAACAAGTAGCAGACTGGAGCGTTTTATTCACAAAACTTCACAACTTCCATTGGTATGTAAAAGGACCTCAATTCTTCACATTACACGAGAAATTCGAAGAACTTTACACAGAATCAGCTACTCACATCGATGAAATTGCAGAACGTATTTTAGCAATTGGCGGCAAACCAGTAGCAACAATGAAAGAATACTTAGAACTATCTTCTATTCAAGAAGCAGCATACGGAGAAACTGCAGAAGGGATGGTCGAAGCAATCATGAAAGACTACGAAATGATGCTAGTCGAACTGAAAAAAGGCATGGAAATCGCTCAAGACTCTGACGATGAAATGACATCTGACCTACTACTAGGTATCTACACAGAACTAGAAAAACACGCTTGGATGCTACGTGCGTTCTTGAATCAATAATAGACTTTAAAGCGGAAGCGGCTCGTTTAGAGTCGCTTTTTTATGTAATGGTCGCACTTAACGGTACACGAAATTATATCAACGATTTTTCAAATATATCGATCATAACTCGCAATATATCAACGATTTTTTCATTATATCGATCATTACCCGCAATATATCAACGATTTGACAAAGGATATCAATTTGCCGACAAATCACGACAATATCAGCGCCCCTCTCCCCTACTTTTATCAATATATTACAATCTCATCTATGTTAAAATATAAGAAACACCCTTTAGTATCATAGATCCAAAAAGCTTTTCCAAATTCATCATTTACTACTTAAATGACGGGAGTGGTTCAGTTGAAAGACTACTTAATTAGAGCATTTTTTGCGTTGATAACAGTTGGGATTCTCTTACTTATAGCTAATATTTTCAATATACGTGTCGAGGTTAAAGACTATGCTTTCCTCGTTGTCGTAGCAATTGGTGGCGGATGGGGTGGCTGGTACCTGTATAAAAAACAAAATAAAAATAACAATAAAGGCATTCCGAAATAATATGGAATGCCTTTATTCTATATTACATAATTAAACTTAAGCCAATAATAAAAGCAGTCCCCAAAAAATATCATAAAACCCATATTCTATGGTAAATAAAAAGAATTCATTTTGAATATAGAAACAGTCCAAAATCTTGCATAACAGAGGTATAACCCATTTGCCGCAACATTGTGGCTATATTCCCACGGTGATATGCTCCGTGGGTGACGACGTGTAGTATTGTTTCAGAAACCGTCGTATCTAGGTGCCCAGCATATGGATTATCAACCTCAACCACTTTTTCATAATCTTGTTGACTACTTAAAAGTACTTTATATCGTTTAGATAATTCATAAAAACTAGTTTTCATTTCCTCAATATTTTTTGTTTCCAGCTGCTCTCTCAATTGGTCTGTGTGTACCATTGCATCACTCATGCTTTTACCAGAAATAATCTCAAACCAGGCTAAATCTGTGAGGTATATGTGAGACATTACTTTTGCAACCGAAGAAAAACCACTCTTAACTTCCTTATGGAAAATGTCTTGCGGTAGTTCTTTTAAACGATTTAAAATAACTTCATTTGCCCATAAGTGGTAGTTATACATTTTTAATACAGAACGCCCCATGCTCATCTCTCCTCCAATTTTCATTTTAATGATTAGATTATGATACATAGCTGATTAAAAATTTCCAAAGGATTACATCTATAAAATTTATTCTCATTTCGATTAAAAAAACCTCTACTAACTTCATAAAAACATTCGGTATCTTCCACAATCTGACCCTTTAACGGAACAATTATATGTCACTCAATAATTCCTTACTCACCCTTTATTCAGATGTTCTTTTTTAATTCATCAAAACATCCCTCCATCTACTTCCCCTCTTCAAACGCTTCCACATCTCACTATCAATATATTGAACCAAATTAAAAACACATGCTTTTTTAAAATAAACTTTCATGTGTTTCCAAAGACATCTATAAAAAACAAAGCAATCAAAATGATAAAGGCATTCCAAAGTAATATGGAATGCCTCTTTTATTGCCTTCTGTAATAAATAATGAAATTCAGGCCACTAATACAACCAATCGCAATAAACATACAAAACGATTGTGGATCTCCAGCCAAATTATACTCATCAACAATAAAGCCAATCATAAAGAGTGTTATCGCCGAAACACCGATACACAATATCGAAATAAACCAAAGCCAAAATTCATTAATTAGCTCTTTCTTCTGTGTTGAAACGATTAGCATAACAAGAATAGACGCTGCTAAAATACTTTTAAAAACAGGACGTAAATACACAAACTCCTCCATCAATTTCTCCTTTTCCAAAAAACATCATATCTCAACATTAACATATTGAACCAAATTAAAAACACATGCCATCTTAAATTAAAACGACATGTGTTTCCGTATTTGCTATGATAGTTGCTTCCACTTCGTTCCCAAAACAGGACGCTCATAATTTTGGATTGCATGAATTAGTTTATCTGCCGTCTCAGCTGAAACGATCAATTCTTTATTTGATGGATTCATAAATCCTTCTTCTGCTGCACGTTCAACCATTTGCAGAATTGGTCCGTAAAAACCTTTTATGTTTAATAAACCAACCGGCTTATTGTGTATACCAATTTGTGACCAACATACAACTTCAAATAGTTCTTCAAACGTTCCGTATCCGCCTGGAAGCGCAATAAAAGCATCTGCAAGCTCTGCCATTTTCGCTTTACGTTCATGCATCGTCTCTACTTCAATTAATTCTGTTAATCCTGTATGCACAATTTCTCCTCGGAATAGACCGCGTGGCATAACACCTGTTACACGCCCACCTAAACGAAGAACTTCGTTTGCTACTTCTCCCATTAATCCAACGCATGAACCACCGTATACGAGCTCATACTCGTTCTCAACAAACATTTTACCTAACTGAATTGCCTGCTCTTTAAACTCTGGTCTCTCCCCTAAATTAGAACCTGCAAACACACAAATCTTTCTCATCCCTACACCCCGAAACTATATATTGTTATGATACAATGAACATTGTACAACATATTGAGGAGATGAGGAAGAAATGGATATCGTTGCATTTCAAAGATGGGTTGAGGAATTTTACGAAAAACGAAGCTGGTCACAGTATAATGCCTTTATTCGCTTAAATTTCTTAACCGAGGAAGTTGGGGAAGTTTCACGAGTCGTTCGTGCTATTGAAATCGGCCGCGATCGCCCTGATGAAGATGCGAAAACAGAAGAAGAGCTAAAACAAGAACTAAAAGAAGAACTTGGCGATGTACTATCTAACCTTATTATTCTTTCGCAAAAATATGATTTAGACTTACAAGACATTATGGACGCACACGTCACAAAGCTTTCGAAAAGGTTCGAAGTATCTAAATGAGAATATTATCAATTATGGTATAATATTCTTGTCACAATACTAAGGGGGATTTTATGTTATCAAAAAAATTGCACGACGCATTAAATGAACAAATGAACTTTGAATTTTACTCTGCCCATGCTTATATGGCAATGGCTGCTTACTGTACAGCTGAGAGCTATGATGGATTCGCTAACTTTTTCCTTGTACAAGCTGAAGAAGAACGTTTCCACGCAATGAAGCTTTACAACTATATTAATGACCGCGGAGAGCGCGCTATTATTACTGGATTTGATAATCCGAATAACGAATACGAATCTGTATTAAACGCTTTTGAAGTCGCACTTGAGCACGAGCGTGAAGTAACGAAACGTATTTATAACTTATCTGATATCGCTTGGGATGAGCGTGAACATGCAACAATTACATTCTTAAAATGGTTCGTTGACGAACAAGTTGAAGAAGAAGCTTCATTCGATAGCATCATCCAAAAACTAAAACGTATTACAAGCGATTCAAACGCACTGTTTATGCTAGATGCTGAATTAGAGAAACGTACATTTACACCTCCAGCTGAGTAATATTTCAATCACCTTAATACATGTATTAAGGTGATTTTTTTGTTTGCTCTCTATCTTAAAATCACCTTAAATTTCCTCATATTTGACATAGTGCCAGATATAAAATGGTATTATTTTCAATATAAAAACGAATATACGAGGAGAGGAAAAATGAATCAACGTGTAGAAGCTGTTGATGCAATTCGTGGTTTCGCTTTGTTTGGCATTTTACTAGTCAATATGACATTAATTCAATTTGGGTTCTTCACCAGTGAAAAACCAACTTATCTATTTGGCGATCTTGATAAAGGTGCTAATTGGTTTATTCAATTTTTCGGCACACATAACTTTATATCCCTATTTTCTTTTCTATTTGGGCTTAGCATTATTTTGTTACAAAAAAGTATTATCGCAAAAGGAAAAAAATTCTTCCCCACATACATAAGACGTATTATCATTCTTTTACTACTCGGCTACATTCATGGCACTTTTGTTTGGGAGGGAGATATTTTATTTGCATACGGAATAATCGGGATTTTTTTAATGATATTCATCAATCGAAAACCGAAAACTTTGCTTATTTGGGCGATTATTCTACTCGCACTTACTACATTTATGTCTTATCAAACTGATCCATCTACAAATATAAATGATTTCGCACCTTATACTGAAAAAGAACATAAAGTCCATCAAACTGGAAGCTATATGGATCACGTCAACTTTAGATTGACTGAAAATCCTTTTGATTACATGGGAATTGACGGTGCATTCGGATTATTTTTCATATCAGTTTTCGCAATAATTTTTATGTCTCCACTGTTCCTACTCGGAATGTATGTAGGGAAAAAAGGCTGGCTATTTGAGGTCAGTAAACATATACCTGCTGTCAAAAAAATATGGTTTGCCACCGGTCTCTTCTCTTTTACAATTAAAATCTTAGCTATGTTCATAAAACACCCGGTTTTAATTATGTTACAAGATGGCCTTACACCAGTAACTATGACCTTCTTTTACGGAAGCACAATCATTTTATTATTCCATTACAAAAAAGCAACCCGTCTACTAACATACATGGCGAACATGGGGAAAATGTCCGTTAGTAATTACTTAGCGCAATCTATTATCGCAACAACCATTTTTTACGCATATGGATTTGGCTTATACGGGAAAATCGGCTATTTCTTCGGTATTCTTTTAACCATCGGAATTTATACGATTCAATTATTCGTTAGCACCTATTGGCTCCAGAAATACCGAATGGGGCCAGTGGAATATGTCTGGAGACTGGGAACTTATTTAGAGAAACCACGTTTTAAAAGAGACTTGGATAAAGCAAGTTAAACAAAAAAAGCAATGAGCCTACGCTCATTGCTTTTCTTAATTTATTAAAGCATAACCCCAACGATAATCGCTGATAATATACTTACTAACGTTGCACCGTATACAAGTTTTAAACCGAATGATGATACAACGTTTGCTTGTTTGCCATCGATACTCTTCGTTGCACCTGCGATAATTCCGATAGATGAGAAGTTCGCAAATGATACAAGGAAGATAGATAAAATACCTACTGTACGAGCTGATAAATCGCCAGCTACTTTTCCAAGGTCAAGCATTGCAACGAATTCGTTCGTTACTAATTTTGTTGCCATAATTTGTCCTGCTTGTAGCATCTCTGATGTTGGAATACCCATTACGAATGCTAATGGTGAGAAGATGTATCCTAAAATGCTTTGGAATGTGATTCCGAAAATTGAATCGAATACACCGTTAATTGCTGTAATTAATGCTACGAAACCGATTAACATCGCCGCTACTGTTACAGCGATTGAGAAACCAAGCATAATATATTCGCCTAACATTTCAAAGAATGTTTGTTTCTTGTCTTCTTGTAATTCTAAAATATCGTCTTCTTCTTTTACTTCATATGGATTAATGATATGAACGATAATGAATCCACTGAATAAGTTTAATACAAGTGCTGTTACTACATATTTTGGATCAATCATTTTCATATAAGAACCGACAATTGACATCGATACTGTAGACATTGAAGATGCACAAAGTGTGTATAAACGATTTTTCGGTAATTTGCTTAGTTGATCTTTTACTGTAATGAATACTTCCCCTTGACCAACGATTGCAGCTGCTACCGCATTATATGATTCTAGTTTTCCTAAACCGTTAACTTTACTTAATAGGAAACCGACTGCACGAATGATAATCGGTAAAACTTTAATATGTTGCAGAATCCCGATTAATACTGCTAAGAAAATAATCGGTAATAATACTGTTAAGAAGAATGGTGCTTGTCCATCGTTTGCTAGACCACCAAATACGAAATTAACCCCAGCTTCCGCAAATTTTAAAATAGAACCAAATCCATCTGCGATCCCTTTTACTAATACAAATCCGACCTTTGTATTTAGTAAGAAATACGCAAGTACCAATTGAATGACGAGCATAAGTGCAATTGGTTTATATTTAATCTTCTTACGATCTGAACTGATAAGGAAACCTAGTACAAACACTACAAGTAAACCGACTAGAAACATTACGAACTTCATATGTGAATCCTCCACTTCTCCCACGAGTTATTGGTCGTATAACGTATAACGAATGACGTCTGACCATTGTTGTTAAAAAAATTTAAAACCCCTAAAACTATTCAACTGTCATCTAAAATCAGTAAGCGTTTACATAAATTGCAATTTATAAAAGGTAGCTTCTTCTCTCCTACCATACTTGAAAGTCTGAAATTGATACCACCTACAAATCAAATTGTAAGCGTTATCTAGGTGAAATGCAATATAAATTTTAAAAGATTTTTATATGTTAATATATTCCTAATTAATTGGTTTTTTCATGCAAATTTACCATAAAAAAAATAGCCCTAGCTATGAGCTAGAGCCATCCTTTTTTTATAACATAACACCAACGATAATCGCTGATAGAATACTTACTAACGTCGCACCGTACACAAGGCGTAGACCGAATGATGATACAACATTTGATTGATTTTCATCGATACCTTTCGTTGCACCTGCAATAATTCCGATAGATGAGAAGTTCGCAAATGATACAAGGAATACAGAAAGAATACCAACCGTACGAGCCGATAAATCACCAGCTACTTTACCAAGATCAAGCATCGCAACAAACTCGTTTGATACTAATTTTGTTGCCATAATTTGTCCCGCTGTTACCATTTCTGCTTGCGGGATGCCCATTACGAATGCTAATGGTGAGAAAATATATCCTAAAATAGCTTGGAATGTAATACCGAACATTGTATCAAACAAGCTATTGATTGCTGTAATTAATGCTACGAAACCGAGTAACATAGCTGCTACTGTAATCGCAATCGTGAAACCAAGCATAATGTACTCGCTCAGCATTTCAAAGAATGATTGTTTTTTCTTATTTTCTAATTTCAGTGTATCTTCTTCTTCTGTAATATCGTACGGGTTAATAATATGAATGATAATGAAACCACTAAATAAATTTAATACAAGTGCTGTTACTACATATTTCGGTTCGATCATTTTCATATAAGAACCAACGATTGACATCGACACTGTCGACATAGAAGATGCACATAATGTATATAAACGATGTTTTGGGATTTTACTTAATTGATCTTTTACTGTAATAAATACTTCTGCTTGTCCAACAATGGCAGCTGCTACTGCGTTATATGATTCTAGTTTTCCTAGACCATTTACTTTACTTAACAACGTACCAATAGCACGAATAAATATCGGTAAAATTTTAAAGTGTTGCAGAATTCCGATTAAAACCGCAAAGAATACGATTGGTAATAACGCTGTTAAGAAGAATGAAACCTCTCCTTTATTAACAAGACCACCAAATACGAAAACGATTCCAGCTTCCGCATATCCAAGAAGTGCGCCAAATCCATCTGAAATTCCTTTTACTAAAATATAACCAACTTGCGTATTTAATAAGAAATAAGATAATGCTAGCTGAATAATAAGCATAATTGCGATTGGTTTATACTTAATCTTCTTTCGATCGGCACTTATAAGAAAACCGAGTACAAATACAACGAGTAATCCTACAAGGAACATAACAAACTTCATTAATAAAATCCTCCATTTAACTCTTCATTAACGTTGAACGTCTGACCATTCAAAACAAGAAATAATCCGAACTTTCCATTTCTCCTCCAAAATCTTCAATCGGATAGGAAAGATCATAAAACCTCTTATTTCAAAGGCATTTTCCATTCTAACATAAATCACAACTCATATCCGCACTTTTCTTAAAAAAATACATTTTATTACGAAACATCCATTAATGTTCGTCTTTTTCATTATAAAGCGAAACTTTAATGAGCAGGAGTTTCACTTCACACAAATAGCTGAACCAACAAAAAATGAGCATCAAGTTTCACTTGATGCTCACCTCATTATACTGCTTTTTCTTTATCAGCTACCGCTGGCTTATCCCAACACTCTGTATTGTTCAAACCTGGAATAGACTCCGCATAAAAGACTGGATCTTTCCCTTGTTTCTTTTGCTTAATATAATCTGATAAAGCTGCGAAAGCATACTTAGAAAGGAATACAATTGCTACTAAGTTAATAACAGCCATAATTCCCATAAATAAATCTGCTAAATCCCAAACGATTTGAATTGTCGCTACAGATCCTAGCATAACCATACCAAGTACAGCAATGCGGTATGCATTTAATAGCACTTTACTTCCATTTAAGAACTCAATATTTGTTTCACCATAGTAGTAGTTACCTACTAATGAACTAAATGCAAACAAGAAGATCGCAACTGCTACAAATATAGAAGCCCATGGACCGATATGTTGACTTAACGCCTGCTGCGTTAATTGAATTCCATTTAAATCAGCTGCATTATGCACGTCTGATAAAAGAATGATAAATGCTGTACAACTACAAATTAATAATGTATCTGTAAATACCCCTAAAGTTTGAATGAAACCTTGTTTAACTGGGTGCGTTACGTTTGCAGTCGCTGCTGCGTTCGGCGCACTACCCATACCTGCTTCATTTGAGAATAACCCACGTTTTACCCCTAATAAAATCGCAGCTCCTAATCCTCCGCCTACTACTTCTTTAATTCCGAAAGCATGTAAGAAAATTTCTTTAAATACATATGGAATTGCCGTAATGTTTGTTACAACAACAAATAATGCCACTGCTACATAAATAATTGCCATTACTGGAACAATCATTTCAACCGCGCGAGCAATTCGTTTTACTCCGCCGAAAATAATAACTGCAAGTAAACCAGCCATAACAAGACCTACTAATCTGCTATCTGTTTTAAATGCACCATCAAAGGCAGCTGCTACAGTATTAGACTGTACAGCGTTAAAAATCAATCCGAAACTTACTGTTATTAGAACAGAGAACACAACACCTAACCAGCGTTTATTTAAACCCTTTTCCATATAATACGCTGGGCCCCCACGGAATGCATTCCCATCTTTTACTTTATAAATTTGCGCTAATGTGCTCTCTACAAATGCAGAAGCACCCCCAATTACCGCGATTAACCACATCCAAAATACTGCTCCTGGTCCACCTGCTGAGATTGCAATAGCTACACCAGCTAAGTTACCAGTACCTACACGAGAAGCTGTACTCATACAAAATGCTTGGAATGACGATACACCGCTCTTCTCTTTTTGCGCTTTCCTCGTTTTCGAGCTTGCTCCATCCCCAAGCAAACGAATCATTTCACCGAAGTAACGAACTTGGACAAATTTCACACGAAATGAAAAATAGAGCCCTAACCCAATTAACATCGCAATAATGACATATGACCAAAGGATATTATTTACATCCCCAATTACCCTAGCTAAAAAATCCATATTTGTATTGCCCCCTCTTCCTAACAATAAGAAAATTATATTCTAAAAACTTTAAGTAATCAAGAACTTTATGTAAGGTTTTATGACATGAGTATGTTAATTCTCTTAACATACGTGTTTTTTTCATAAAATATAGCTATTACATGCATTTATCCAATACTCAATCACTTATCCTCTTCGACCAGTCATACTTTTAAAATAGTACGTTCCCCATAAATAACGAGAGAAACAAACAAAAAAAGTTATATTGATAATTACCTCTCACCCTTTTCATCATTTACTACAACAAAAAAGGCGAGCATCGAATTTGCCTCGATGCTCGCCTTTTCATTTACACTGCTTTTTCTTTATCTGTTACCGCTGACTTATCCCAGCACTCTGTATTCGTTAAACCAGGAATAGAATCTGCACTGAAGACTGGATCTTTTCCTTGTTTCTTTTGCCTTACATAGTCTGCTAATGCTGCATACGCAAATCGGCCAAGAAGTGTAATCGCAATTAAGTTCGTGATTACCATTAGACCCATAAATAAGTCTGCCATATTCCATACAACTTGAAGCGTCGCAACAGAACCGAATAATACCATTCCAACTACCGCAATACGGTAAATTGTTAACCACGTTTTGCTTTGCTTAATGAATTCAATATTTGTTTCACCATAATAGTAGTTTCCTAGAAGTGAACTAAATGCAAATAAGAAAATAATAATCGCTAAGAAACTGCTCGCCCATGGGCCAATTTGTGAACTTAATGCATTTTGTGTTAATTCAATACCTTCTAAATTCGTTGCTTTATATGCACCAGAACATAGTACGATAAACGCTGTTGATGTACATACTAAGAATGTATCTACTAATACTCCAATTGTTTGAATAAAACCTTGTTTCGCTGGATGCGTTACATCAGCTGTTGCTGCCGCGTTCGGCGCACTACCCATACCTGCTTCGTTCGCAAATAATCCGCGCTGAATACCATATTTCATCGCAGCACCGATACCGCCACCTACAGCTGAATCTAAACCGAATGCACCTTTAAAGATTTCCGTAAACACATCTGGTATTAAATAGAAGTTTTTAATGACAACAAAAATAGCTACTGCAATATAAATAAGCGCCATTGGCGGAACAATCATTTCCGACATACGTGCAATACTTTTTACACCACCAAAAATAATAACCCCAACTAATGCAGCTAATACAATACCAACAATATAACGCTCTAAGCCAAATGCATTTTCAAACGCTAATGTTACTGTATTTGCTTGTACTGAGTTGAAAATTAAACCGTAACTAATTGTAATCAGAATAGAGAACCAAATCCCCATCCAACGTTTATTTAAACCTTTTTCCATATAATAAGCAGGACCACCGCGGAAGCCACTGCCATCTTTTATTTTATAAATTTGCGCAAGCGTACTTTCTACGAAACTTGAAGACGCACCGATAATCGCAATAACCCACATCCAAAATACAGCTCCAGGTCCTCCCATAGAAATAGCTAACGCTACACCAGCTAAGTTCCCGATACCAATACGAGCTGCAGAACTCATACAAAATGCTTGGAACGATGATACGCTGCCCTTTTTACGTGTCTTGCCAGTTAGTCCATCACTCATTAAACGAATCATTTCCCCTAAATGAGTAAGTTGTACGAATTTTAATTTAATAGAAAAATAAAGCCCTAAACCAATTAACATTGCAATAAGAATATATGACCAAAGAATTGTATTCGTTGATGAAATAAATTGCTCTAAAATATTCATACAATTAACCCCCTCCTTTTCTCCATAAAACGAATTATATTTAAAAAACATTCAAAAATCAACATTTTTCGACAATTTGCAATTTCCAAATATTAGCCAGGTTCACAGTAACAATATCTTTATGACTGACTACCCTCCCTCTAACTGTGCATACTAAAACAAAAAATAAATTCACAAACAACCCTATTGACAAAAATACCAACCTGTAACTATAATGATTACAACAGGTTGTAACAAACCTAATTACAACAAATTCATTTACTTTCAGATATACACTTTAACAAAACACTTTGGAGGGATTTATTATGAAAATCGGAATTATCGGAGCAACTGGTAAAGCAGGAAGTCGTATTTTAAAAGAAGCATTGGATCGCGGACATGAAGTAACTGCAATCGTAAGAAACGCTGCAAAAATTACAGAAGACAATGTAAAAGTTTTAGAGAAAGATGTATTCTCTCTTACATCTAACGACCTGCAGGCATTTGACGTAGTTGTAAATGCATTCGGTGCTCCAGCAGGCGAAGAACACCTTCACGTAGATGCAGGAAACGTACTTATTGAAGCTGTGAAAGGTGCACCAAATACAAAATTACTTGTAGTTGGCGGAGCAGGAAGCTTATTTGTAGACGAAGAAAAAACAACACGTGTATTTGATACACCAGGTTTCCCGGGCGAATACCTTGCAACAGCTCAAAACCAAGGTAAAAACTTAGAAATCTTGCAACAAACAAATGATATCACTTGGACATTCATCAGCCCTTCTGCACTATTCGCATTAGGAAAACGCACTGGTTCTTACAAATCTGGCAAAGACAATCTTCTTGTTAACTCAAAAGGTGATAGCTACGTAAGTTACGAAGACTTCGCAGTTGCAGCACTTGATGAAATCGAAAACCCAAAACACGTAAACGAACGCTTCACAGTAGTTTCTGAAGCTGAATAATAAAAAAAGCTCGTAAAACATTATGTTTTACGAGCTTTTTCTTATTATTGCACTTGCTCTAATCCATTTTGAGTAATCTTAAAGGATATTTCTTGCCCCTTCATCGCATCCTCTTTTTTAACGAACTCATTCTTTTTGTACCAATTCAAACGACTCGGTTCCGCATGATATACTTTCAACACGTCTCCATACTCAAATGCCGTTCCATTTACTTGCCCAGCAAAATTCTTTGAAGTCTCTTGTCCTTCTGCCGTTACATGCTTTTTCTCATTTCCATTTTGATCATAAATCGTAAGGCCTATATACTGCTCATTTACAAAGCGATAATGAATCTCCTCATTTGTAAATGTTGCATGTAATTTCTTTTCAGCGTGGTTTAACGTAACAATTGAACGTGTTACATTCGACACACCTTGATATACTATGCTATCTCCATATGTAACTTCCACAAATACTTCTGTCACTTTCTTATTCCCAAAGCGATCTTTCGTTTCTACTTTTGCTTTTTGTTCACCAATTTTTGTTGTATCCGGTTTCTCTACAAATCCGAGTACTTCTCCATCTTTCACTTGAACAAAGTCTTTCGCATCTAATTTTTCAGCGTCCGTTCCGATTACTACTTTTTGTGGGACTGCTGTTACTTCTTGTTGCGCTTCCATTCTCTCGAAACCTTTTTCCGTTAATTTAAAGTACAACTCTTGTTTTCCTTTACCGTTACTTACAAACTCATTTTTTTGATACCACTTCAATCGATCTGATTCTGCATGATATACCTTAATAACATCACCATATGCGAAGTCTACACCATTTAACTGTTCTGCAAAGTTTTTCGAACTCTCTTGCCCTTCTGCCGAAATAACTTTCTTTTCATTTCCATTTTGATCGTATAGCGTGATTCCCATATATTTTTCATTCGCAAAACGATAATGAACTTTAGCATCCGTAAATGTTGCCTGTAGCTTTTTCGTATTATGATCCGCAGTTACGATAGAACGCGTATTATTACCATCACCTTGGAAGACTAAGCTATCGCCATAAATTACTTCCAATGGTACTTCCGTCACTTTCTTATTTCCAAAACGATCTTTCGTTTCTACTTTCACTTTTTGTTCACCGATTTTTGTTGTATCCGGTTTTTCTACAAATCCAACTACTTCTCCATCCTTCACTTGAACAAAGTTTTTTACATCTAATTTTTCAACGTCTGTTCCGATTACTACTTTTTGTGGGACTGCTGTTACTTCTTGTTGCGCTTCCATTCTTTCGAAACCATGCTCTGTTATTTTGAAATATAACTTTTGTTCTGCTTCCCCTTTTCCCTTACCTACAAACTCGTTATTTTGATACCAGTTTAATCGTTCTGATTCTGCATGATACACTTCCACAACATCACCATATGCAAAGTCTATACCATTTAACTGTTCTGCAAAGTTTTTCGAACTCTCTTGCCCTTCTAGCGAAATAACTTTCTTTTCGTTTCCATTTTGATCATATAGCGTGATTCCCATATACTTTTCATTCTCAAAACGATAATGAACTTTAGCATCCGTAAATGTTGTCTGTAGCTTTTTCGTATTATGATTCACAGTTACGATAGAACGTATCGCATCACCATTGCCCTGGAAGACTATACTATTTTCGTAGCCAACATTCACTAAAACTGGAATTAAATTTTTATTCCCTTTTTCATCTATAATTTCTACTTTTACAGTTTTTTCTCCAATTCCAGGTTTATCTTGTATAATTACACCTGTTACTTTTACACTTTCTCCTAAATTTTGTACAAGTTCGTTTGCTTTTTTCTCATCATATGTAGTACCAACTGCTATATTTTGTATTTTTGTATCATTTGGCTCACCATATGGAACTTCATATAGCTCAGTTTGTTTTTCTCGAATTGGATTACTATCTGTCGATAACCATATTTCTTTTTCTAATTTAGGTAAATTTAATCCCTCTATTTTCTCTCTTGTATCATCATTTGGAGTTAATCCCCATTTTTCAAAGAAAGAAATTAAATTTTGTCCAGCTGCTTTGGACGTCATATAAATAAACATCTGCTTTTTCTCTTCATCAGATTGAGGCATTTCTACATCATGTAACATACGGTACATTTGGTGCAGTTTCGGATAGAATTGATCTCCATAAGCTAAATGCAGCTGCCAAAACATAACTAATTTCTCGAATACCCCCATTTTCTCTTGCGCATCCGGTTTACCTAAATATGCAAATGCAGCTTCATAACGCCCTTCTTTTTCTAATCTCGTTTTATGCCCAAATGTAGTTTGAACCGCTAAAGAATAAATATTAACAGTTACCTCTCCAAGCCCATTCCATAACCAAGGATCCTGCTGATGTTGATGACCTAATTCATGCCAAGGGCCCCATCCATTAGCATTTAATTCTTCTACATCTAATACTGGTTTTAAACTTCCTTTTGAATAGGCTGTTCTATACTCCATAGCGTACATATGAGTTTTTGTATACCAATCTTCCACGAAATGAATATAATGTTTGCCCCTATTCGTAGCACCTACACCATCTTTTGATAAACCTGATATTCTACTTTCTATATTAATGATTTCATCATGTTTCTTTAGTAACTCAGTTGGATCTGCTTGCTTCAAATGTTCCTTCACAGTTTCAGGGTGCATAGTCAATAAACTATTTTCCCCCTTCATCTCTATTGCATAAGGGTTAGGATTCTCTGCCAACATACGCTTCCAATCTTCTGTCGTATGTTTCCCTAAAATAAATAAAGGATTTGTACTTCCACCTTTCTCCACTTTAGCAGTTATTTCACCTGAATCATTGTAATTATAAAAGTACAATAACCCACCCTTTGGAGAAGAAATTTTGTTCTCACCAGGATTTAAATTAAATTCGATAGGTCCTCCTAATACATTTTCATTTTTATAAGAATATGTACCAATATAAGCTTTAATTTGCTGATTGCCACCTACTTGAATAACTATTTCTTCACCTGGTTTTGCATAAATACCTGTTGGTTCATATGGAGAAAAACTAAATTGACGTTTATGCAAGTCACGTATCTCTTTCACGTCACCTTTTGGCAACAATTGATACACTCGCTCTTCTTGCTGTTTCTCCATATTTGCAAGTGACATCTGTGCATACACCCTAGGCACTTCAAGACCATATGGTGTTAATAACGTAGCTAAACAAACACCAGCTACTAATACCCTACTCTTTTTCTTCTTTGACATAATCTGTGTCCTCTATTCTTTTTTTAGACAAACCATCCTACATATATCCATTTAATTAAAAATCCTATTATCTTTATAAAAACATTTAATGTACAGACTAAGATCTCTCGCACCTATATCTATTACTACCGCATCCCTTTCCACATATTCACTTTCTTACATTGTAAAGCTTTTATGTATTGTATCCTCCTCACTTCTCTACTTGTGACGAGTTCTCTTTCTACATAAAAAAAGAATAGTAATAGATATTTTTCAGTCTTGTCATCTATACATCTAAAAACATGAGCGACAATAAAATCTTACATTTTCTTCATATATGACCATCTATAGGTAGTTTTTTCAACTGAATTTTACATGCTTTTTCCTACATTTGATAGACTTCAACCAAGAATAATATTACAATTTTGTGAATAAAAACCTATCATCTTAACGTTACGATTAATCGTATTTAATATTATTTCAAAATAAAAACCTATCAAAAAGACGCTACTCTTTTTGACAGGTTTTTATTAGTTCAGTATACGTTTCATTATAAATCCTTTTCCATTTATCCATTCACCTTCAATTTCACCAGTTAAATGAAATCCAATTGATTCATATAATTTTTGGGCAAGTCTATTCTCTGGATGTATACTTAAATATATAACTTTTCGATCATATTCTTTTTGTAAGTATTCTATTAGCAAATGTAATAATGGTTTTGCGTAACCTTTACCTTGGCAATTACTATCAATCATAAATTGATTTAAATATACAGCCTTCTCTTTTTCTTCAAACCAACCGTACATCGCATATCCGATTGGCGTGTCACCATCATAAAACCCTAATGAAGCAGCATCGCCTTTATATTTCGTATCAACATCGACTAAACATTCTGCAACTGTACTTTCAATAAATTCAAGCTGTTCTCTGGTTACTTTCAAATTAGCAATTTCATTTCGATTTTCATTCGTTATTTTATAAATATGAAGAGCCATAATTCTCTCTCTTTCTAATTTCTCATTTTCATTATACTTTACAGTGGTGTAATGAAGCCAAAATAAACTAATTCTAACTCTTTTCGCGGCAAAAGTTCAAACGAATGAAAAAGCATTGGCATACGCCAATGCTTTCTCATTATCTCTTTTGATTCGGTTTATGCGGTTCATTTGGAGTATATGGCTTATTTGGAGCCTCAGCCTTTTTCCAACTTACCGCTAACTCTGGACTTGTTTTTTCTTCACTACGCTCAAGTAATACTACTGCATTTTGAATAGTCGGTGTACCTTTATGCGCAATCCCTTGTAATTTCGTTAAATTTCCTGATACTTTAAAGCTAAATCCACCAGCTGGTGTTTGTTTCGGAATTAAAATGCGGAACTTTTCTCCTACATTAAATTCTGTTTTTGTTTCGCCTTTTTCATTTGCAAATTTCACGCCCGCTGGTGCACCTGTTGCTTGCACTTTATACGTTCCGCTTTTTGCATTTGTTTCTACTGTATATAAGCCTGTTTCAAAGAAATCATTTTTTAAGACTGCTTCTTGTTCTTCTGTAGGAGTTACACTCATCGTAATTTCTTGTAGTTCTTCACTAGCACTTGCTTTTGCAACGATATCTTTCGTTACCTTTTCTACATTTTTATTACGGAAGTCTAAATCATTAACATCAATTTGTTTTAACGCATTCCACACTGCAAGCTGCGTTGCGTAATGCGCCTCTCTCCAATCAGATACTCCTAATTCTTGTGGACTCTTTTGTGGATATCCATTCAATAGTACACGGTACACATTAATATCCACTTTCCCCATTTCCGGTAAATCTTGACCGCTTGGAGATTTCAAATCTACATTTAAGCAAAAAGCAATTTTGCCATCTGCCGTTTTAATAAGCTCTGTTCGAATTGGCTTCTTCTTGGACTTACTATAACTCCAATCCATTTCATACTTTGTATGGTCCATCACTTCTGCGAATGCTTTTTGAAGTGGGAATAATACAAATAAGACACTTAAAAACATAGCTAAAAGTTTGAACGATTGCTTTATATTCATGTTTACAGCCCCTTAATAACAAACTTAATACTAAGTAGTATTTAATTAGAAAATATTTTTATGCAAAAAAAAGAGCGCATAAAAGCACTCTTTTTTCTTTCTTACTTTAATCTTAGAAATCGAAGTTATCAGGATCTGGACCAACGCGGTGATTTTGGTTTAACGCATCGATTTTTTCCATGTCTTCTTTTGTTAATTCAAAGTTAAATACATCAGCATTTGCAATAATGCGGTGTTCTTTCGTTGATTTTGGAATTGTAATTACTCCGTTTTGAAGATCCCAACGTAAAATCACTTGTGCTGTTGTTTTACCGTGTTTCTCAGCAATTTCTTGTAATGTTTCATTATCTAATAATTGACCTTGCATAAGTGGTGACCATGCTTCCATTTGAATACCTTGTTCTTTACAGAAAGCTTGTAGTTCTTTTTGTGTTAAACGAGGGTGGTATTCTACTTGGTTAATCATTGGTTTAATTTCTGCATCTTTCATTACATCTTGTAAGTGATGGATTTGGAAGTTACTTACACCAATTGCACGTACGCGCTTTTCTTTATAAAGTGTTTCTAGCGCTCTCCATGTATCTTTATATTTTCCTTCTGAAGGCCAGTGAACAAGATATAAATCTAAATAATCTAGTCCTAATTTTTTTAAACTCTCTTCGTATGCAGCGATTGTTGTTTCATATCCTTGATCTGCGTTCCATACTTTTGAAGTAATAAATAATTCTTCTCTTGCAATACCAGTCGCTTCAATACCTGCACGAATTCCTTCACCTACAGCTTTTTCATTTCCGTAAATTGCAGCTGTATCGATGCTGCGGTATCCTGCTTTAATTGCTGATTTAATTGCTTCTACAAGTTCTGGTCCTTCTTCTACTTTAAATACACCTAAACCGAACCAAGGCATTTCTACACCGTTATTTAATACTGCTTTACTTTGTAAGTTTTTCATTTTATTTTCTCTCCTTTTATTTTACTTGATCTCTTTTTTCTAATGTCATGCTCCATGCTGTTAAAATCACGGCACCTACTACCATAAGACCGCCTACCCAAGCAGTATGGATTAATCCTAACGAATTCGTTACAAGGCCACCTATATAAGAACCTAAAGCGATTCCTCCGTTAAATGCGGCAATATTAATTGCTGAAGCAACATCAACCGCACTTGGAACAAAGCGCTCTGCCAATATAACTACATATACTTGTAGCCCTGGAACATTCATAAATGCGAATAGTCCCATGAAAATAATTGTGATTAATCCAGCTACTTTAAATGGCGCTGTAAATGTTAAAACAAATAATATGATCGCTTGAATAAAGAACATGTAAAATAGCGCTCGAATCGGATTATGATTCGATAATTTCCCGCCAACCATATTCCCTATCGCAATTGCGATTCCATACACTAATAAAATGATAGTAACGGTACTTGCTTCAAATCCTGTTACTTCTTGTAATAGGGGTGATAAATACGTAAATGTTACGAATGTACCACCGTATCCAAGTGCAGTAATAATGAAAACAAGTAATAGTCTTCCATTTTTAATCAATTTAAATTGATCACGAAACGATACAGGTACACCATTTTTTAAATTAGATGGGACGAGTATACTGTTTGCGATGAAAGCAATAATTCCAATTACGACAATCGCCATAAATGACGCTCTCCAGCCAAACTCTTGACCGATAAATGTTCCAATTGGCACACCAGTAATAGTCGCAACTGTTAATCCAGTAAACATAATCGCAATTGCGCTAGCACGTTTATTCTCTGGTACGATTGCAGCTGCAATTGTAGATCCAATTGACATAAACACACCATGTGCAAACGCGGATACAATTCTTGCGATAATTAATACAGTGAAGCTTGTTGCTACCGCCGCAATGCCATTACCAATAATGAAAATAACCATAATCCACATTAATAATGTCTTTCGCGACATACTAGCCGTTAACGCTGTTAAAACAGGAGCTCCTACCGCTGCTCCTAACGCATATAAGGAAACCGTTAAACCGGCTGTTGTAACCGAAACATTTAAATCTTTTGAAATAGATGGTAGTAAACCGACACTAATAAACTCGGTCGTACCAATCCCAAACGCACTAATTGCTAGCGCTAATAAAGCAAACATACTTCTTCGGCTCGTCTGAGCTTCCGAAGATGGTACTGTATATGAACTCAATTGAATTCCTCCTTATTACAAGAAATCCAATCATAATAGTATGATAAAAAGGCCCTTTTATCTTCTAAAAAATATATTTCATACTTACAAATGCTATTATGAATGGTTTCATTCCTTTTTTGAAGAACGCACTTTAAAGTACGATAGGCACTAAAAAGTAACATAGTCACTTTTTGGTACCGTACTACTCATTTGCCTCTTACATGTGCTATTATGAAACATATTTAACATAATAAAAAGTACGTACTTTAAAGTGCTATAGGTACTAAAAAGTAACATTTGTATTATTAAACTTACTTTACTCAAAAAGGGAGGGGTTCATATGAAGAAATACAATATTCCTGTAGAGGCGACTTTAGAAGTTATCGGCGGCAAATGGAAAGTTGTGATTCTTTGTCACTTAACGAAAGGTACAAAGAGAACGAGTGAATTAAAACGCTCAATGCCTGGTATTACACAAAAAATGTTAACGCAGCAATTACGTGAATTAGAAGACGACGGGGTCATTCAAAGAAAAGTATACAACCAAGTCCCACCGAAAGTAGAATATTCTCTTACCGACTACGGTTGGTCTTTAGAATCCATTCTTGACTCTCTTTGTTCTTGGGGCGAATGCCATCTTGAAAAAGAAGGTAACACATCGATGCTAATTGCAGAAGGTGAATAATAGGAAAAAGGAAAAAACGAACATGAATTTGTTCGTTTTTTCCTTTTTTTCTATATATATATGTACATTTCTAACTGAAACAAAATATTTTATACGCTTTCATACCTTGTCAGCACTACGTTATACACTCAATATCAAATAATTAGGAATCATTTTTATGTTAACATAGGTGTATATAGTATATAATATAGGATATATATTATATACACTTTCCGGTAACGGAGCTTTTCCATTATGCGGACAAGCCATATATCGGACAGTTCATAAATAATAAGTAAGACGTTATGGTTTTAGATTTATGTTTGCAGCTTACTTGCTGTCATAAATTTAAAGGCATTTTATTGTGTTTTGTGAAACTTTGCATAAAGTTTCGTAAACGTTTACTATCTTACTTATAAAAAATAAGAGTATTGCTATCGTAAAGGAGAATTGGAGATGCCAGAAACTATGACTCAAACAAAGCCAGAACAAGAAACTGTACAAATTTCTGCTAGCCAAGGACAACTTGATGTACTTGATCAGTTGTTAAAACCTGAGGTACAAGAATCATTAACAACACTAGTAGAACAGCTTCCAAAATTAACTGAGCTTGTTAACATTTTAACTAAGTCTTATGACTTCGCTCAAACTGTTGCTACTGATGAAGTATTAAAAAGCGACACTGTTGGTGCAATTACAGAGCTTGTAGAACCTGTAAAAGATACAGTGAAAAGCATGGCGGCAACTGCAATCGAAGCGAAAGATCGTGCTGACGAAAGTACTGAAGTTATCGGCCTATTCGGTCTATTAAAATTACTAAAAGATCCACAAGCACAAAAAATGTTCCGCTTTGTGAACGCATATCTTCAAATTAGTGCAGAACGTAACAATAAATAATTTAACTTATAACAACAATTAGTAAAGACGGGGGATATCATACTATGTCAAAACAAATTGTCATCTTAGGCGCTGGTTATGGCGGTCTTCTTGCCGCTTTAAACGTACGTAAATATTACAGCAAATCAGAAGCACAAGTTACAGTGATTAACCAATACCCAACACACCAAATCATCACTGAATTACACCGCCTTGCAGCTGGTAACGTGTCTGAGCAAGCAATTGCAATGCCACTTACAAAGCTTTTCAAAGGTAAAGATATCGATCTTAAAATTGCAACAGTTGAGTCATTCTCAGTTGATAGCAAAGAAATCAAACTAGCTGGCGGCACTACTTTATCTTACGATGCACTTGTAGTTGCTTTAGGAAGTAAAACTGCTTACTTCGGTATTCCAGGACTAGAAGAAAACAGCATGGTATTAAAATCTGCTGCTGATGCAAACAAAATCTACAAACACGTTGAAGACCGTATTCGTGAATACGCGAAAACGAAAAACGAAGCTGATGCTACAATCGTAATCGGTGGTGGCGGATTAACTGGCGTTGAGCTAGTTGGTGAGCTTGCTGACATTATGCCTAAACTTGCAAAAAGCCACGGCGTAAATCCAAAAGAAGTTAAACTTCTTCTTGTTGAAGCAGGTCCAAAAATCCTTCCAGTATTACCAGACCACTTAATCGAACGTGCAACTACTAGCCTAGAAGCACGCGGCGTTACATTCTTAACTGGTCTTCCTGTAACAAACGTTGCTGGCAATGAAATCGACTTAAAAGACGGTCAAAAACTTGTTGCTAACACATTCGTTTGGACAGGTGGCGTTCAAGGTAACCCATTAATCGGTGAATCAGGTCTTGAAGTTAACCGTGGACGTGCAACAGTTGATGCATACCTACAATCTACTTCTCACAAAGACGTATTTGTTGCTGGAGACAGCGCTGTTGTCTTCTCTCCAGACGGTCGTCCATACCCACCAACTGCACAAATCGCTTGGCAAATGGGTGAGTTAATTGGATACAACTTATACGCAGCACTAGAAGGCAAAGCATTCGAAGAGTTCGCACCTGTAAACTCTGGAACACTTGCTAGTCTAGGACGTAAAGATGCGGTTGCTACAATTGGAGCAAGCAATACTCCACTTAAAGGCTTACCAGCATCATTAATGAAAGAAGCAAGTAACGTTCGTTACTTATCACACATTAAAGGTCTATTCAGCTTAGCTTACTAATCTGAATATAAGCCCGAATCATGCCCAGCATGGTTCGGGCTATTTTTATCCGTAATTTTCTCTAACTTATTTATTCGGCAAAAGAATAATATAACCCTTTTAATTATCTAAATTTACTGATTATTTTATGTCCAAATTGTGTATACGAAAAGATGGAAGTATTCTTCCTACTCCCATCCTTTCACACAAACTATTCGCCTAACTTCACAAGGCTGTAGTTCTTCTTCCCTTTACGAATAATAATAAATCTGCCATCAAATGAATTTTCTACAGTAACATCCGTACCCACATCTGTTACTTTCTCACCATTCATAGAAATCGCACCATTATTAATGTCTTCGCGTGCTTGGCGTCTAGATGGTTCAATTCCTAAATCGACTAGCCACTCTACGATGTTTTTCGTCTCTTTTGAAGACTGGAACGTTGGCATTTCTTTAAAGCCTTGTTCAATTTCATCAGCTGTTAACGATTTAATATCCCCGCTAAATAACGCTGCTGTAATCTTCTCAGCTTGTAATAATGCCTCTTCTCCATGAACGAATTTCGTCATTTCTTCCGCTAACACTTTTTGCGCTTCACGTTTATGAGGTTCCGCTTCTACCTTCGCTGCTAATTCATCAATACGCTCTTTCGTTAAGAACGTAAAGTATTTCAAGTATTTAATTACGTCACGGTCATCTGTATTTACCCAGAACTGGTAAAATTCAAACGGTGTCGTTTTTTCAGGATCAAGCCAAACCGCACCACCTGCTGATTTACCAAACTTCGTACCGTCCGATTTTAATAATAACGGAATCGTTAATCCGAATACTTTCGCCTCATGACCTTCTAACTTACGAATTAAATCTAAACCACTCGTAATATTTCCCCACTGGTCACTACCACCAATTTGAAGTTGAACATCCTCTTTCGTGTATAAATGATGGAAATCCAGCGCTTGCAAAATTTGGTACGTGAATTCTGTGAAAGAAATACCTGTATCTAAACGGCTTGCTACAATATCCTTCGCTAACATGCTATTGATGCTAAAGTTTTTCCCGTAATCACGTAAAAACTCAATAATATTTATTTCATGTGTCCAATCATAGTTATTTACCATCTTCACTTCGCTATTTCCGCCAAAATCAAATAGCTTTTTCATTTGTGCTGTTAACGCATCTACATTATGCTGAACCACTTCTAACGTTTGAAGTTGACGCTCCGATTGTCGTCCACTCGGATCACCAATTGTTCCTGTTGCCCCGCCAATTAAAATAACAGGATGATGGCCAGCTAATTGGAATCTCTTCATCATCATAAACGGAATCAAATGTCCGATATGCATACTATCACCAGTCGGATCAACTCCGCAGTATAGTGAAATCTTTTTCTCTTCTACTAGCTTACGTAAACCTTCTTCGTCAGTCTGCTGATTAACGGCGCCACGCCATTCTAATTCATCAATAATATTCATCTTTTGTCATCCCCTTTATTTTTTAAAAACAAAAAAGCCCCTATGTCTACGATAGACATAGGGACGATTATTCACCGTGTTACCACCCAGTTTGCATAAATAGCATAGCTACTCATACCACTCTTAGCAATAATATCGATTGCTAGTCCGCTTAGCATTACCTAAGATACTCCAGAGTGTAATTCGCAAGTTTGTTTGTGCTAGGTTCCAGCAACCCCTAGCTCTCTCGTTAACAGTGACAAACTGCTACTGGGCTCTTTCAACGTATGTTATTTGTTAAATTATTAGCATTATATTGAATTGAAAACAAATTGTCAACAATACCCAAATATTATTTTAAAATAATTCATATCTTCATACGTATTTCGTTATTCCTTATCTTCTCCAATAATCCTTACTTCTCGCTCTAACTTCACGCCAAATTTCTCTTCAACTGTCTTTTGTACGAAGTGAATTAAATCGATGTAATCTTGTGCTGTTCCGTTATCAACATTCACCATAAATCCAGCGTGTTTTAAAGAAACTTCCACTCCACCAATTCGCTTACCTTGTAGTCCTGAGTCTTGAATCAACTTACCAGCAAAGTTATTTGGTGGACGCTTAAATACGCTACCACATGAAGGATATTCTAGAGGCTGTTTTGACTCACGCTTAAACGTTAAATCATCCATTTTTGCTTTAATTTCTTCACGTACACCTTCTTCAAGTTCAAATCTCGCTTCAAGAATAATGTAATGGTTGTTAGCAAATACACTCTTACGATATCCAAATTCAAATGCTTCTTTCGTCAAAGTACGTAGCTCTCCATCACCTGTCATTACAACAGCTTCTGTTAACACAAACGATACTTCACCACCGTAAGCACCAGCATTCATATATAACGCTCCGCCAACTGAACCTGGAATACCACAAGCAAACTCAAGACCCGTTAAGTTATGGTCTAAAGCAATACGTGATACGTCAATAATTGCTGCACCACACTGTGCTACAATCGTCGTTCCTGTTACAGTAACACCTGTAATATGAATTAAACTTACTGTAATCCCGCGAATTCCACCATCTTTAATAATGACATTCGATCCATTTCCTAAAAACGTAACTGGAATATTATATTCGTTCGCATATTTGATAACTTCTTGAATTTCATCATAATTTGTAGGCGCAACAAAAACATCTGCTTTTCCGCCAACTTTAATATGCGTATGATTCTTTAACATTTCATCTTGTTTAACATGTCCTTCAGGCAATACCGTACTTAAATATTTATAAACCTCTTGCATATTCATTTTACGATTCCTCTATTTCTATATTCATTTTATCCCGTTATACGGGCCCATAATATCCCCACGTACATGAAAGAACCTAAAGTGGTGGATACAGTGTACCCAAAATCAATTCGAGACACCTATAAACCTCTTAATTTATAAGAGGTGCCACTCATATTAAAATATATATTGCATAATAAAGCAACCCAAATGGACTACTAAACTTGACATGTCATCAGAAAGACAACAATTTGTAAAATATGTGACTTTTTCAAAACACTATCCCTCAGTATCTTACTATACCATACAAAAAGAAAGTGGTATTTTTTTGTACTTTTTACTTTATTTACATCAATAAAAAAGAGCACATCCGACAGAATGTGCTCTTTCTATACTCTTTATATTACTTTTCGTTCTCTTCTTTTTCTTTATCAAACCATAACAGCTCATCGTTATCAACTTCACCATTATAATTGATTAAAATTTCTTCTCCTGCTTTTATATCTTTATAAGCAAAGAAGTTAAACGTATGGTTCTCGAAGACAATATCATACGTTGCATTCGGTTTATATGAATGATTAAATAACATACCGTATCCTAAAAGGATTGCCGTATGATTGATCCCATACTCAAATGCGTAGTCAGCAAGTAACGTTTTCTCAATATGTTCATGCTGTTCATTCGGATAAGAGATAACTGGTGCTGCGTGTATCAACTCACCCTTTTTAATATCACGAGTTGCAAATACACCTCTATTAAATTCTCCATCACTAAGTTCAGAAGTCTTAACTTCGATCATATGCGTCACCTATATAATTCTTTCTTTGAAGTATTTTATTCCGCTATTTGCGGATAGCTTGATTGGTGAGGGCTAATAATCAGTATGTACTAGTCTCACTTTATCTCCTTAAGCTTGGCAGAAAACGCGCAGAAAAGCAATTAAATTCCTATCAAGTATTCGTTTCAATGAAAAAAGAGCACATCATTTGTGCTCTTTCCAAGCAATATTACTTTTCTAAAATATCTTCTAACAACTTCACTTGCTCGCTAACAGTTTGTAACGTCTTCACTGACGTATCATTTCGATGTTTTTCTTCTTCCACACTCGCTAGCACTTCTTCTGTAGCTGTAGAAGTTTGCTGAATTACGTTAGAAGCATGCGTAACATCCTTTACGATATTCGTCGTTTTAACTTGGAAACTTTCTTGATGAACAACAACCTCTCGCATTACTTCATTAATCGCATCAATAAACTTCCCTAAATCAGTTACGTTTGTTAAAACGCTTGCTAACATTTCGTTACACTCTTCTTGTACTCTTTCTGACTTCTCTACCTGCACTTCTACCTTACTTGCTTGATTACTAAACTCCTTCAAAATCCCTTGAATTCTTCCCGCAGAACGATTTGATTCTTCAGCAAGCTTTAACACTTCACTCGCTACAATAGCAAAACCTTTTCCATGCTCGCCTGCCCTGGCAGCTTCAATATTTGCATTTAAAGCTAGCAAACTCGTCTGACTTGAAATATTCGTTATTACATCTACAATTTCATTAATTTGTTTCGATTGCATCATTAAATCTCTAAATATAATTCCAGACTGTGAAACAACATCATTTAAACTTCTCATGTTAGTTTCAAAATTTCTTAGAGTATGTACACTACCTTTTGAAATTTCTAAGCTTTCATCCACACGAGCCGATGCAGTTCTTACTTGAGAGATGATTTGTTCAATATTTCCCTCCATATCATTCAATACTTCTACCGAACGATACATCATCTCTGATTGTGATTGCGTACCAACTGCCACCTCTTCAAAGGCAAAATTAATTTCACTCATCGATTCCATCGACGTGTTCATATTTTGTCTTAAATGATTGAAATTACTATCTAGTTTCAAAACTGTTTCTTCAATAAGTCTTTGCGTCTCTTCTAACTCCTGAGCTTTTCTCATTACTTCTTGCTTCTCATCACTTAAACGAAGGAGCAGATTAGAACCGATTTTCGTGACGCCCCACATAGCGATTGTTACAATCGCTAACAAACTTGCGAAATTAGCAGCTTCAGATGAGGCTGTATAAGCAAAAAATTGCTCCGGCCAATAGCTACAAAGGATAAATGTGATCACAACAGCTACCCCGCCAAGAATTAAAATGAGGCGCTCACTTAAGTAAATAAGTGAAACAGCTAATGTAAAATAGACCATTTGAAATACAGCCGGGCTTTCATTAAAAGCTTGTACCATAATGTAAGACATTGTAAGCAACATAAATGTCATGATATATTTATACGCTGATTCCATACTTTTTATAAAAGTAAAAAGCGTTCCAAATACAACGACAGAAATACCACAAATCCAAAACGCTATTGCTCTCTCTGTAAAAATATATCCATAATACCCAATCGCGATTATCCCAAGGAAGAAACTACAAATCGTTATAAACAGTAATAAATGATTTTTCTGTGATTCTTTCTCAAGGTTAGAAAAACAAGTCCTCTTTAACCACTCCATATGAAGCCCCACCTTCTACTTATACATATCAATTACTTCAGTTTAAATACCGCACTTACTGGGTTATGATCGCTATTTTCAAACTTTAAATCTTTCCCTTGTACATTTACGATCTCTACATTCGGTGAAACGATAAAGCCATCAATAATAGTGACGAAATTTTCACCTTCTACATATTTCTTTACATCATCTCTCACAGTCATAACAGACGGATCTACAGCCCACTTAAAGCCACCGTCCGTAAAGTCCTTCGGTAACTCTACTAACCACTCAGGACGCTCTTTCACGAACTTCGGATCACTTAATTGAGCGTTTGAAACTAATTGATTCCAATCTCCGCCCATTATTACGTAATCACCATTTTCATAATGCTTGTTCATATATTCTTTTAAATACTCTACTTGCTGTTTTCTAATTTTCCCGCCTTCATCATAAGCAGACAAATGTAAATTTACGAGTCTAACATGTTTCCCATTATTAACAGGGATTTTATATTCCACAATTGCTCGATCTAAATCAAACAAACGCTTTGGCCAAGGCTCCATTCCAGGAAGCTGGAACCTCTTCGCTTCTTGAACAGTGTATTTAGAAAACGTACTTAATCCAGCCTCCGCATAGCCCATTGGATTTGTTATTGGCACTGGAACCCATTTCGTATCGTAGTTCTTACCAAATGATGAAACATAATCAGGTAATCCTTTTTTCAAAAATTCATGTTCATTTACATCAAATGAACGAAGTGACTTTATATCAACTTCTTGTAATAGTGCAAAATCACTATTCTCATTTTGTAAAAACGAAAGCATATTCTTTAAATTAGTTTCCGTTTGCTCTTTACTACTTGAACCAGATCCCTTTCCACCATCCATAAAGAAATCTTGGTCCTTATCTAACCCAGCATATCCAATATTAAATGTTGTAACTTTAAATTCATTTCCAGTCGCTAATACGCGCTCCTTATTATTCTCCACCTTCAAGCTTATAACATCAGCAGGCTGTTCTTTAGTAAGTGTCATATACGCTAGAAATCCTCCTACAATGCCCGCTACTACTAAAACACATATAAATACGATTTTTAAAAATTTCTTCAAATAAATGACTCCTTTTCACGCGAATTTATTTTTCTTTATTTTCAGTCAAATAAAACAAAACGACACACATAAGAAACATTTTATCATAATTAAAACCGTATATCACTATATTTAGTTGATAAGTAATCGATCCCATTTTAATTACTAAAAAAAACCTTCAGGCATCAAAAAAAGAAACGTTACACCCACCTCCTCACTGGAAATTAAACGGTATATTTAGTACACTATATGTAATAATCATAGGCGATGGAGTTCGCCATAAACGCTGCTTAGCTAATGACTCCTACCAGTATACATACTGGTAGGAGTCTATTTTTTTGAGCAAGCTATTTAAAGAGGTGAGAAAATTGATTTATATTATCGTCGGCATTGCCGGTATATTAGGAGCTCTTTCTCGTTATTATTTAGGTCTTAATATCTCCACATTTTGGCATCATTCATTTCCATTAGCAACATTACTCATTAACTTAATCGGTTGCTTCTTCTTAGCGTGGCTAACTACTTATATCGCTCGGCTAAACATCTTACCTTCAGAGGTTATCACAGGCATCGGGACTGGATTCATCGGTTCCTTTACGACTTTTTCAACATTTAGTGTAGAAACTGTGCAATTGATCAATCATTCTGAGTGGAGCATAGCCTTCTTATATGTATCATGTAGCATACTTGGTGGCCTCATTATGTCTGGCCTTGGCTATACACTTGGAGATTTCTTAATTAAGAAATCTCTTACGGAAGGTGATTACTCATGATAGAAGCTTTATTAGTCGCAACAGGAGGATTTTTCGGTGCGATTACACGATTTGCAATTAGCAATTGGTTTAAGAAAAGAAATAAAACACAATTTCCAATTGCTACATTCCTTATTAATATAACAGGAGCATTTTTACTCGGATATATAATTGGCAACGGAGTTACTACAGGCTGGCAACTATTATTAGGTACTGGATTTATGGGCGCATTCACTACATTTTCTACGTTTAAATTAGAATCTGTTCAGCTTCTCAATCTTAAAAAACCGTACATCTTCCTTTTATATTTAAGTGCTACTTACATAATTGGTATCCTCTTCGCATTCCTTGGGATGAAGCTAGGTGGAATATAAAAAAAGCGACTCTATTGAGTCGCTTTCTTTCATAAGAAATATGTCCCGCCATATGGAATGGAAAATAAACCAGCTGGATGTACATCGTAATGTACAATTTGCATCGGAAGCTGTGAATACGGCATATACTGACTTTGCATCATTTGTGCTGCTTGTGCTTGCTGCTGCATGTGAATAGCCTGATACACAGCATGAATTGTTCCCTGTGCCCCTGCCCAAGTAATAGCCGATCCTACTTGTCTTCCATTATAAAAATGATGGTTCATCATGATTCATCTCACTTATTCTTTTTTTCCATATGGTATGTTTCTATTTCATAGTGAGTGTTTTGTCCCTATTGGTAGCCCCTATCTATTGCCCTTTTTCAGCTTTGAAGTAATAAATCCAAATAATGATACACCAATGCCACTAAGGAACAATACATAACTTATCGGTACTAGGAAAAAGAAAGGTTCTTCAAGGAATCCATCCGCTCCTACTTTACTGTTTGAAGCATGTATAGTTAAAGAAATAATCGCTAAAATCATGAAAGAAATAGCTACTACGTATTTATTTTTCATTTCACATTCTCCTCTACTTATGTAATTCTCCTTAAATCGTTAACATCATATTATCTAAAATAACATTAACAGTCAATAACTATTTATCGTTTAACAATAAATAGTTATTGACTAGACTAATAACAAAAAGGTTTACGAAGCATCTTAAATCACTTCACAAACCTTCTAAATTATAAATATTTACACTTCAAACCTCTTGCTTAATACAATATACATTGCGCAAAATAACACGAATATCCCAGCATAAATTAACAAAATCTCTACACTAAGCATATCCGACAACGGACCAAATATTATCATTCCTAAAGGAAGCGCGCATGAATTCGCAATTTGTACAAGGCTGAACATCCGTCCGTGCATCGATGGTTCTACTTTCTCCTGCAATAACACAGTAACTGGTGTATTGAAGCACGGCATTGTTATACCAATTAAAAAATTAAATACTAAATACATAATAAATATCGGTGCTATTCCGAGTCCAATCATAAGCAGTCCATATAAAGCACAAGCTAGCGCTGTTGTATACATACGATTACGAAAGCCACCCCACGCCGCAATCAATACGCCACCAGCTGCCGCACCCGCACTAAAGGTCATCTCACTAGCAGTAAGTCTCCACATTTCGCCCCCGAAAGAACGAGTTACCATTAAAGGTGTTAAAAAAGCAGCTGGACTTATTAAAATCATGACGATAATTAATAAAACGATTAGCCTTTTAATGAATACATTTTCTTTTAAATAAGAGAATCCTTCTTTAATTCCTTGTAGATTAGATTTTTGCTTATTCTCTACATTCACATGTCCTTCCACCTGAATGATAAACATAATACTAATTCCAATCATAGCCGTAATAACATCAATAAAAAATGTTGTTTCAATGCTGGCAATAGAAAGAATCGTCGCACTTGCTGCTGGAGAAAGAAACATAATTAAAGATGTAATACTGCTATTTATTCCATTTACTTTCATAAGATACTCTTTCGGAACGATTTGCGGAATTAATGCATTCACAGCTGGCGTTTGTACTCCTGTTCCAGCTGAACGAATGAGTAACACGATAAAAAGTAACCAAATACTTTTATATCCTGTTAAAAATAAAATTGCTAAGACTAACGTCGCAATCGCTATAATTCCGTCCGATAACATAATCATCTTTTTACGGTCATAACGATCAATCCAAACACCTGCAAACAAAGATATCGCAATTTGTGGTAGGAAACCGCAAACAGTTGAAATAGTCAACATCACTCCTGATGATGTTGTAAGGGTGATATACCATATAATCGCGTATTGCACGAGAGAGGAGCCGAACAACGAAGTAGTTTGAGCGGTCAAAAATAATATAATTTTCGTTTTCCAATTGTTTTCACTCATATGTTTCACACCCCCTTAACTAATCCTGTCTCTATATGAAAGATGCTATCTGCCCAATCAAGATAAAAACTCGCTTCGTGAGATACGAGTATAATGCTGCCCTTAAAATTAATTAGCGCCTTTTGCAAAGCTTCCTTCGCTTCTGCATCTAAATGATTTGTCGGCTCATCTAAAATTAAGAAGTTACACGGTGATAGTAATAATCCGCACAGTTTCACCTTCGATTGTTCACCACCACTTAACGTACGAATTTCTTGCGAAACGTGCGTATCCTTCACACCACACGCAGCTAAATGATGGCGTATTTCCTTCATATTCAGTTTAGGAAACTGCTCTGAAATAATTTGAAGCGGCGTTAAAGAATCATTGCTCCAATTTAAATCTTGCTCATAATATCCAATCTTTAGTTGCTCTGAAAAGTGAAACTCTCCAGAAATACTAGCAATATTTCCAACGATTGTTTTTAATAAAGTAGATTTCCCTACTCCATTGAAACCTGTAATAACAAGTTTTTGCCCACCCATTACTGAAAAATTCAACTTTGGTAAGAGAGCGAAGTCGTAACCAACTTCAAGGTTATTTACTTCAAAAACTGTCTGAACTGAAATGGGAAGTTCCTGAAAATGAATAGACGGTTTATGAGTAAAACTTGGTGGCGCAATTCTTTCCATACGCTCCAATTGTTTTCGACGACCTTGCGCTATTTTTGAATTCACCCCAGCAATATTTCTACGAATATACTCTTCCGTTTTTTCAATTTTCTTTTGCTGTGCATAATATTGGCGAATGTAATCTTTTCGCAAATGCTCCTTCTGCCTTACAAAATCTGAGTATTTACCGTAATACTTCTTAACTGTTCCGAACTCTACATCACATATGCAAGAAGTTACTTTTTCCAGAAAATCAAAATCATGTGACACTACAATAAACGCTCCTTCAAAATTCATTAAATAATTAGCAAGCCACTCCACATGCTCCTTATCAAGAAAATTCGTCGGTTCATCTAGTAATAAAATATTAGGCTCTTCTAATAAGAGCTTCGCTAAAATTACCTTTGCACGCTGCCCTCCGCTTAATTCACCAATAACACGATCCATCCCAATTGCATCAATACCTAAACCGGCTGCCACCTTATTCGTAATACTGTCTACTGAATAAAAATCACGAGCCTCAAGCTGCTCTTGCATTTCAGCCGCTTTTAGTAGTTGATTCTCATCTCCAGTCATCGCACTTTCTTCATATAACTTGTTCATTCTCTTTTCCATTTCATACAAATCATAAAAAGCTCTCTTTAAATATTGTGAAATGGTATAACCCTCATCAATTTCAGCGTATTGATCAAGATGCCCAATTTGAATATTAGGTTGCCACTTTATGTCTCCCTTATCAGAAATAATTTCCCCCACCAATATTTTCATTAATGTGCTTTTTCCTGCACCATTCTGCCCAACAATTCCCATATGCTCCCCTTTATGCAAATCAAAAGAAGCATTCTCGTATAATACTTTATCTATAAAACTATGTGATAAACTTTCAACTTTAAGTAAACTCATTTTTATTCCTCTTTTCCTGAAATTAAAAAAAGCAGAGAGATAGCGTCATTCGACACTAGCCCTCTGCTTCGTGTTTTTTCCTATACTACTCCAATTTACGGTAAAGACTCATCGGAATAATATACACAAAGGGCCATAGACAAAGCATTGTCTATGGCCCCTTAATCTATTTTATACACCAGCTGAAAAACCATAACGAAATAAGCATAGATAAACTATACTTTTTTAGAAAAGTTATTCAGCCGATGAATATAGGGGATTTATACCCCTTGATTAAGCTCCGTACAACGCTTCACCGTATACATTTGTGCGGAGCAAAGTTTTCTAATGAGTTTTACAAATTTTATATAAAGCATATTCTGCACCTTCCTTAATACTTAAAAGGGATTTTAGCATACGGTTTTATGAAGCGTCAACATTACTTCCGAATCTTTCAACTACTTGTTTTCAAAATATTGCTTCTGAAACATACACATTCTTATCGCATTATGATAGTTACCATCAACGAAAAACTCATCGATAAGCTCACCTTCTACAATAAATCCAACCTTTTTATAAACATGTACTGCTTTTTCATTTTCCTTATCCACAACTAAATATATCTTATGCATATTTAATACAGCGAAAGCATAATCCATTGCTAAACGCGTCGCCTCTACTGCATAACCATACCCTTGATAATTCGGATCAATAATAATTTGGAATTCTGTTCTACGATGAATATAATCGATTTCTACTAACTCAACTAATCCAACCATTTCATTGTCTTTCTCAACGATAAATCGGCGTTCGCTTTGATCATGTATATGTTTATCGTATAAGTCTTGCAGCTCCACAAATGCCTCATATGGCTCTTCAAACCAATACGACATAATATGCGCATTATTATTCAGTTCGTGTACGAACTTTAAATCTTCTCGTTCCAATGGACGTAACTTCAATTCCTGATTCATTCCTATAACCTCCAAGTAAAAGAAACCTCTTCACTTAATTTCTCAATTTTTTTCGATTTCAAACGCCCTAATTTCATTGTAAACTTTCAAGTAACTTGAAGGTCAAGATGTAAAAAAGTAGTGCAAACTTACGTCTGCACTACTACTCTTTTCTCAAATCTCTCATATTCGATATGTATAAAGCAATAACTAAAACAAGAATTGCTCCTGCGTATAATAACGTCTCCATCGGTTCCTCATGAGACACAATAATTAATCGAATTAAAGCCGTAATTCCGATATAAATAAAATAACGTAACGGGAAATGATAATTCGATTTAAAATACTTAATAATTAATGCAATGAACTCGAAGTATAAGAAATAGACGATGATACTTTCAACCAATTTATAAGACGTATACTCTTTTGACGAAAAAATATACTGCACAAACGTGATCGTCTCATTCACTAAGAAAATTGATAACACAATGGATAATATAATTAAAGCTATATTTAATATCCATTGCAAAACACTAGCTATAACATGATCGATATTAAATGACTTCATTTTCTCTTTAGACTCCCCTTCGTATAAGTACTTATTTATTATAGCAAAATTACGATTGGAAAGAAGTTAAATCATATATTCGTCCTTTGTTGTTTCCAGTGTAGGGAAGATTTAGTGTGTGGAGAATTCTGTTTACAACCATACCCGACGAAACATTGAGAAACTCCTTCAAATTACCATTCGTACATGTCTTACTAATGAGCAATGCATAATCTCGTATAGCATCCACATGTGCCACTTTTGAAAAATCTTTACAACTTGTACAACGCCAACCCTTCTTAACTTTAACCATTGGAATAACTAAGCATTTCTCACATTGTACTCCATTTAGCAACTCCTCTTTTTCTATTTTATATTGCTCAAGTATATTTTGTTGAAGTGGAGAATGCTCCGCTATTATTTGATGAATGAGCCTATCTACATTATCTATAACTTTTCTCTTATATTTACTTTCAAACCACTTTATTTTATGAGGTAAATTGGCACTATGAATAATTGTATGAAGAAGATTGTCATCTGAAGATTTTATAATGGTACGAGGCGAGCTAATAACAACGAGGGACTCAATTGGAAGACTAGAGGAAAATCCATGTGAGTTTAACCATTTCTTTAGTTGTATTTCTTGCCTTTTTATTTGTAAAACCGGATCTGGAAATCCCTCTGAATTTCCTTCTGTTATTCGGATAAGTTGATTAAACTTTGCATCAAACATTAATGTACCTGCTATATTTTTTATCTCAAGAAAAAGAAGAAACTTTGTGGAAAGGATAATAGTATCAATTTGAAAGTATTTATCATAATTACATAAGCGAACATCATGTAAAACACTATACTCTTTCTCAGAAATAAAACTAAGCGGATAATCAATCGCTTGCTCTCCTTTATACCCCGCCATGTGTTTTGCCAAGTTTTCTCCAATTAAATTTCGTTTCGGATGATGTACAGGTAACCTTCTAAGAAGTGCTTCTAACTGTCTTATATAAATCGGCATTTTTCTCTCTTTCACAATCACCTCAAACACCCCTTTACAAATATATCAACGATTTTTCCAATATATCTATCATAACTCACAATATATCAACGATTTTCTCAATATATCTATCACAACTCACAATATATCAACGATTTTTCCAATATATCGATTGGTCGACAATATCTGACACTACCTCACTCCAATCACTCACAGCATATCCTAGAAAAACATCTTCAGCAAAAACTTAAAATCGCATTTCCTCATAAAAAAACATAACCCGCTCCTCCAGCAAAGGTATGATTTTTAACCCTGCGATGCCACTCTATCTATAACCTTGCTGTGAATTCCACAAAATCCATTTGTACTTATACCAACTTTCACTTTTTTCACACTGAAACTATATCCGTTAAAATCGTTTCATAACGTTATTACTTCCGCATAGCTACAATTTATATAATAACGGTACAGTACAAATAACGTGCTGAATCACTAAGTATGGGGGAATAACGATGAACGAAGCGTTACTATTAGTAGACATACAAAATGATTACTTTGAAGGCGGCAATATGGAATTACATCAACCTGAAAAAGCCGCACAAAAAGCGAAAGAAGTTTTGAAAGCATTTCGTGAAAAACATAAAACAGTTATTCACGTACAACATATTGCGAACAATGAAGGGGCTACTTTCTTCTTACCCGATACAATAGGTGTTCAAATTTATGATGATGTACAACCGATTGCTAACGAAAGAGTCTTACAAAAACACCACTCCTACAGTTTTTCTCAAAAGTTTTGTACTACAATCGATTAGCTCTATTAGCAATTACATTATTGTTAGCGGCTTTCCTTCTTCTTTACAATGTATTTTTTGGATTACTCGTAGGCACTACAGTAATCTAGCGATTTTTTATAAATATGAACATTTTTTAGGAATTAGTTTATCTTTTTTTAATGTTTTATTTAGAGGCAGTTTATAGTCGGGGATTAACATAGGAAACGTAGCAACTAAGTTCATCTATGACGCACTGCTACTATAATCGCTAACCGTACTACTTGAAATCATAAAATAAGGAGACGATAAAACATGAACAAAAAAGCAAAAGCACTATCATCCGTACTGCTCGGATTCACATTAGCATTAACAGGGTGTGCTGGTACTAAAGCTGAAGAAAATCATGGGAAACAAAAACAAGAACAAGTTGCCAAAGAAACAAAAAAGGAAAATAAATTAACTAAAGGACAAAAAATGGCTAATATTCTTAGCGAGACAAATTGGCAAGGTACACGAGTGTATGACAAAGATAAGAATGACTTAACAAAAGAGAATGCAAACTTCATTGGTCTTGCAAAATATGATGCGAAGTCAGGCAGATATGAATTTTTTGATGCTAAAACAGGTGCAAGTCGTGGCGATAAAGGAACTTTCTTTGTCACAAATGATGGGAAGAAGAGAATATTAATTTCAGAATCAATGAAGTATCAAGCTGTCGTTGACATGACAAAACTAAATAAAAATGTATTTACTTATAAACGAATGGGGAAAGACGCTAACGGTAAAGATGTAGAAGTTTTCGTTGAACATGTTCCATATAAAGAAAAAGAACTTTCTTTCACTGATCCGGACAAGCAGCTGAACACGACTACAGGAGATATTGTTAAAAACGTTGATGGAGATAAAATTTTGGGCGGTACCCTTTGGCACGGAACAAAGGTATTAGATGAAGCTGGTAACGATGTAACACAGTTTAATTCGAATTTTATAAGTCTAGCAAAATTTGATGACAAATCTAATAAATATGAGTTCTTCAATAGCGAAACAGGTCAAAGCCGCGGTGATTATGGCTACTTCGATGTTGTACACGAAAATAAAATAAGAGCCCATGTTTCAATTGGAAATAATAAATACGGTGCTGCTCTTGAGCTTACTGAACTAAATAAGAATAAATTTACGTATAAAAGAACTGGTAAAGACCAAACTGGTAAGGATATAACTATATTCGTTGAACATGAACCTTATAAAGGTGATATGAAACCACAATTTAGTTTTTAAATACGTTTGATTAAAGATCCTGTACTGAGTTGCAGGATCTTTCTTATTAAGCAAGAGAACGAAAAGACGAAAAACATGTAGCTTTTCGTCTTCACAATATTCCCACCTTATAGTTGATGATTTACAAAACCTAAAAACATACCGATACAAAATAAAATAAATCCAATTAGAATTAAGGGAAGAGTGAAGCCACCCCAAGCTGGTTTATTAGCAAACGCCCTTATTTTAAAATTAATCCTCGCTAAAGACATGATAACGATACCCGCTATTGATAAAATTGTAGTTACATAAGTCATCTAGAATAATACTCCTCTTCTATATTGATTTTATATCTCTGCAAACCATCTACATAAGTGTTACAGTCCACTATTCATACATGTCATCCCAATTGTAGCAATCCAGCTTTGTGCCACATCATTTGTAAAATTCATTCTTCACTCCTAAAAAAGGACAGAACCAGACGGTTCGGTCCTTTTTGTTTTATAATAATCTCTTTTATTTTTGCTACAATACCTTTTTTATATACATCTTACGCTAACACAGCTTTTGATTAACTTATCCTGAAATATTATGAATTTGCGTTCAACTTATCTAAAATACCTTTTTCTATTTTTGCCTGATTCACTTTAGCTATTTTAGAAACAATCCCACGGCGATCTTCCCAATCAATCAAATAATATTGATTTTTTTCCAATTCATTTTGCAAGGAAATTTTCAGTTCTCTTTCTTCCCCTTTTTTATCGTACACCTTCTCATCATAAACATGATACGTAAGAACTTCTCCATTACTCAATTTTTCATTTTCTACTGTAGAATCCGTCGTTACTTTTACATAATATTGTTTAGTCGAATAGTACCCATTCCCTGACTTCATATAGTAGAAAGCACCTCCTACTATAGCTAATAACACAAAAATTCTCATGATCCATTTCATATGATAATACCTAACCTTTCTATTATACTTGTAAGATTTATACCCGTTAAAATATAAACCTTCCTTACCTTAAGTATGCTTTAACCATAAAGATGGTACAATCCAGTTTCCTTACATCCACATTACATTTTTGTAATCCTATCATTTTACAAAAGTTTCTTAAGTTGGCCCAAAACAAAGGAACATAAAGTTTTATTCCTCCAATTGCCACACTTTTAGCAACACTTGTCCAAGTAATAGGAATTTCATTTCAATCCATTTTACGTGAAGAAGTAAATCAACGCCGATTAACTATATTAGGAATTACATTATTAATCAGCCCTCACCGATCGGGCCGCCCGGCAAATAGAGGAATAAAATTTGTGACTAAGTAAAAAAGCGCCCTACTTATAGGGCGCTTTTTTTATACTTAATGACTAATACTAGCTGTTGGGTATAATGTTGTTCCTCCAATTGAAACTTTTATTTCATTTGTTAATGGAACGTTTTGTTCATTAATAATTGTTCTCCACCATTCCCATGCAAGACCTGTACATTCTCTTGCTACAATTTTTATATTTTTTGAATTCGGTGGAAGAGGGATAACTGTAGAGTAATGAGCCGTTTTGTCTTTTCCACTACCATCCCACGTTTTATGTGTTAGTACTTCGTTACCCTTTTGATCAAATGTGAATTCATCCCAAGATACATCAAATTGAGCAACGTAAGCACCGTAATGATCAAGTGTCATTTTAGCACTTGAATATTCTGTAGTTGTAGTCTCAATATAATCTGTATTGTTATGAACAGCAGCAGTTGCATTATCTTTTAAGAAAGTACTTGTATATGAAATTGGGTATGCTGGATTTTTAAGACTTAATTCAGCATTATCTTTAATAATATTTCGGATTTCATTGAAATCTTTAGTAACAACCCTGTTATGCTCTTTCGCATCTCCGCCTAATACTACAGCAGTAAAGGTACTCTCTTCAAAAATATCTTTATACTGTCCACTTGTTTCAACGCTGTTATTCTTAAGTAAGGCTTTAAAAGCAGCTTGTACATCTTTGCTCTTAGATGTTGTTTCTAATTTTACATAAATCGTTCTACCATAAGCTACATTTGAAACCATAACAGGTGGAGCCGAATTACTTACGCCTTTTCGAGTTAACTCGTCAAAAGTAACGCTATTATCAAAAAGGTCGGATGGATTGTTAGGTAGTTCAGCACTTACCGTATAAAATATTTGCTTATACGCCGCTACCATCACTTTTTTCTCTCCATTTGCAACCGCATTAAAATCAATGTTTAGACTGTTATCAAGATATTTAGCGTTAACATTAAGAGCGCTTGCGATTTGTGATTTACTATAAACCATAGATTCCGTATACTGCATTCTTGCAGGTAACGTATGTGTTGTAGAATACTTTTCATTCCAAGTAGATACTAAATCGTCTACTGCTCCAGCTACATTACCATATGTCGGATTTTGGACAGTGATTGTATTTTCTTTTCTCATGCCCGGTAAGTCTATACTAATATTCAAAGGCTTTCTCTTAGCCACTAATAAACTTGGTTGATTGTCTGCAAAAGCTTTATTTGCAAGTTGTACAGCTCCTGGATACGTGCGATTCACTACAGAATCAATAATTGAAATATCGACTGGTGACGTTGTAAGTGATTTTTTCTCGCGTTCCACTACTACAAATTTACCATTTGAATTAATACTTTCTTTCGGAACAAAACTTTCTACTTTATCACCATTTACAGCTAAAACCTCTTGATTATTATATTTAAGATTTGCTATACCAGTATTAATGCCACTAGCATTTTTGGTCACATCAGTTACATTACTTGCTTGTGTTTCTGCGAAGGAAATAGATGAATAATTAATAGTGCATAGACTAACTAATAAACATGTAAGGAACTTTCTTCTTTTAGTGTTTTTCTTAATATTCAGAAAAATCACCCCGTTCTTTTTTTAGTAAAATATGATAATGATTGATAAATGATAGCTAACTAATAAACTTACATAAATGCTTTTAAAAGTTCTTGAATTAACGGGATTACGCCACCTACAAATTTTAAAACTGCCATTGCGATTTCCATATTATTTCCTCCTTTTTATTGCTACGAAAATGTGATTTATCTTTATGCCCTCATTATAGTGACCCCTTACACTTTTATCAATACACTCTGATATGCAATATTACATATACAAAAAACAAGCTGAATTCTTTTGAAAAATTATACAGAGATATTTTTTCCACTTGGTACATACTTGAAAAGATGAAGCATTCTTTTGCATTTTATGAGTAATCACATAAAAAAAGCTGCTGCCTATAAAATACAGACAGCAACTTCAACTAGAGTGTCTTGCATAATCTACGCAAGACATTTTATAACTAATAAACAGCGATTGGCCCATAAGGACCATTAATAATCTCTATTTTTGTTTCAAAAATATCTGTCAAAAGTGTTGGGTCCATAACTTCTTCTACTGTTCCAAAAGCAGCAATTTGTCCATCTTTCATAGCACAAATTTTATCCGAGTATTTAGCTGCAAAATTTATGTCATGCATGACAGTCAAAATTGTTCTTCCAAATTCATTAGCTGCACGTCTTAAATGCTCCATCATTTGAACAGAACGAGCAACATCAAGGTTGTTCAAAGGTTCGTCCAAAAGTACATATTCAGTCTCTTGGCACAATACCATCGCTACATATGCCCTTTGTCTTTGACCACCAGAAAGCTCATCTAAATATCTATTCTCTAAACTAGTTAAATCTAAGAAATCGATATATTTAGAAATGATAACCTCATCTTCTTTAGTCAATCTTCCCTTTGAATAAGGAAAGCGCCCAAATCCAACTAATTGTCTAACTGTAAGCCTAGTTACAAAATGATTTTCTTGTCGCAATATAGTCAAAACTTTTGCTAAGTCTTTTGATTTGGATTCAGAAACATCCATATTTGCTACCTGAATTTGACCTTCATCCATATCTAAAAGTCTGCCAATCATCAAAAGTGTCGTTGACTTTCCAGCGCCATTTGGTCCAATTAAAGAAGTAAAGCCCGCTTTTGGTATTTCAATATCCAAAGGTCCTATTTTTACCTTATCAGTATAGAACTTTTTAACATTATCAATTTTTATCATAAAGCCCTCTTCCTTAAAACTATAGTTAAGAATATGATTCCACCGAATAATTCAATAATAACTGAAACTACACCTTGAGCATGGAATACATGATACATTAAAAAGTATGCGCTCGTCATTATTAAAAATCCTATAGCAAAAGCCATCGGAAAAATATATCTATGATCATAAGTTGACGCTGCCTGATAACTCAAAGTTGCCACTAAAAAGCCGTAGAAAGTAAGTGGCCCAATTAGAGCTGTTGAAATGGACATTAAAATAGCTACTAATACAAGCGTATAAATTACACTAGGTTGATATTTAACCCCAAAAGAAGTAGCAACATCCTTTCCTAGTGACAAAACATTTAAATTCTTAGAATGAGCAAAAATTAATACTGCTACAATTATGATCATAGGAATTACAATAGGAAAATATGCAGGATCTGCATGATTAACAGAACCAAATAATCTTGCTTGTAAAATATCAAATTCTGAAGGCGCAAGTAGTTTTCTCATGAAAGTTGACACTGAATTTAGCCCGGTACCAATAATAATTCCAACTAAAAGCATAAGTTGTAAATTCCCGTATTTACCGGAAAGTAACCATCCATAAAGTATCAAACTCATGAAGACCATAACAACAACTTGGAATAAAAATGATCCAATTCCATTAAAATTTATTAACGCACTAGCACCAAAGAAGAATACTGTACTCGTTTGAATTGCTGAATAAAGTGATTCGAAACCTAAAAGCGATGGAGTAATAATTTTATTATTCGTAATAGATTGGAAAGCAACTGTCGACAAGCTATGGCAAACCGCAGCAATAATCATTGCAACAATAGCTACTATCCTTCTCTTAACGACTGGGATAAAAGAAGGTGAATCTATCGGAACTGGATTGTTATAAACTAAAAGTCCATATGAAGAAAGAAGACCTAAAGCAATCAATGTTATCAGTAAAATCCAATAACGTCTTGCTTCCTTCTTAGACCGAAAAGCGCTAGCTGATCTACTTTCATTATGAAGGCTAGAATCGATTTCGACATTTTCTTTTTTTCTATATTCTAATGTGATCATCGTAGCCTCCTTGGTTTTCTTTGTCTCAATAAAATAGTAATAAACACGACTGCTCCCACTGTTGCAAGTATTAAAGAAACAGGTAATTCAAAAGGCTGTATAATTGTTCGAGAAATGATGTCACAGGCAGTTATTGATCCCATTCCGATCACACAAACCCAAGGTAAATTACTCCTAAGATCATCACCTCTAAACATTGAAACGATATTTGGCACAATTAATCCTAAGAAAGGTAAGTGTCCAATAACAGCTGCAACAATTCCAACTGCAACAGAGATAAGAGCAGTCCCAAAAAGAACAATTCTATTGTAATTAACTCCAAGACTTGTTGCGACATCTTCTCCTAGTCCAGCTAAAGTCAATCTATTAGCATACATAAAAATAAGAAAAGTAATGATAACAATCAGCCATAAATATTCATATCTTCCCACCTGAATGTTAGCAAATGAACCTACAAACCAAGTTTCAATACTTTGCGTCTTTTGAAAAAGGAGTCCTAAAAAAGTAGACACTGCAGAAATTACTGCTCCAAGCATCAATCCAATAATCGGAACAATTAAAGACGAACGAAGCTTAACTCTTCTTAAAAATAGAAAGAAAATCATAGTTCCTATAAAAGAAAAAATGATTGCACCAGTCATTCTTTGAACTAAAGTCGGGGCAGGAAATAATAAATACACAAAAAGCAGGCCTAAGCCTGACCATTCAATAGTCCCCGTTGTAGTAGGTTCAACAAAGCGATTCTGTGTAATGAGTTGCATTACGAGCCCTGCCATCGCCATCGCAGCTCCAGTAAGCATTAATGCAGCTGTTCTCGGAACACGAGTTATGAAAAACATCTCTGTCCCGTCCTCTTGTCCACGTATATCATAAACTCCAGTAAACAGTGATATAATCCCTAAAATTATAACAACTATAACTGCTATTATAAAAGGTTTTGTCCATAATTTATTGTGATTATAAAACTGGGGTTGAGAAATATTCTCAACCCTAGAAATTATATTTTTTGACACTGTTTCGTACTCCTTTACACTACTTAGCTAAAGTTTTTGCCATATTTCCAAATAACTCTATATAAGTTTGAATTGATTCATTCGTGTAAGTATCTTCTGGTGCATAAATAACTTGTTTTTTAGAAACAGCAGTTGTGTTTTGAAGAGCAGGTGATTTAGAAATAACATCCTTAGCAGGTGTTGACTTAGCTGCATCAGATGTTGCAGCATCACGATCTAATACGAAAATCCAATCAGGATTTGTTTGTGCAATAGCTTCAACAGAAACGTCATCACCTTTATGACCTGCAGTAGAATTTGAAACTTCTAACGCTGGAGTCCAACCGAAAATTTCATACATTGGTCCCCAAACACGACCAGAATGTGGAGCAGCAAAACCAATATTACCACCAGTAACGATAACACTCATAACTTTATCTTTTCCGTTATAAGCAGATTTTGCTTTTTCAATAGATTTATCAAAATCAGCTACTAATTGTTTAGCTTCTTTATCTTTATTAAAGATTTTTCCTAAAGTAATTGTAGAATCTTTAAGTCCTTTTACTAAGTTTTCGCCAGGCTTAGTAGCTTTCTCAGAAACATCAAAATTAAGATCAATAACTGCTGCATTTGGTACTAATTTTTTGATTTCTTCGTAATGGTCAGCAAATCTTTGACCAACAATTACAAGTTCAGGATTTGCCGCTGCAATAATTTCTAGATTTGGTTCACGGTGATTCCCAATATTTTGAACTTTTTCATCCTTTTTATATGCTGAATCAGCAGGCATGATATCCTTTGGAGCAGCCGCTAATTTAATTCCCCAATCAGATAAAGTTTCAAACGTTCTGTTATCCAAAGCAACTACATTCTTTGGGTTTACAGGGACTTTAACAGTTCCATGAGCATCAGTGATTTCAACCGTTTTTGGCTTATCACTACCATTATCTTTATTATTAGCCTTCGAAGTTTCTTTACTTGAATCTGAGCAAGCTACTAACATTAAAGTGAAAATTGCTAGAATACTCACTAATTTTAAAAGCATAGATTTTTTCATATGTATACTCCTTATAGTGTGATTTATTTCGAAAATGATGACATCCATAGATTGAATTAGAAAGTAATTTTCATTCAATTGAATCGCTATTGATAATCATTTTCACTTGAACATCCTGTTAATTAGTATAGTCATTAATTCTGTGAAAATCTTGTGAATGGTGTGAATTAATAAAATCAGGCACACAAAGTAATATGTGAAGTCGGGCGTGTTGATTAACCATGATTTCCTCTACAAAACACGCTCATTAATAGCTAATACTTTCATAATCCATTTTTTTACGTCTTTTAATACTTCTAAGAAACTATTTGATTATCATATTTAATAAAAAAATGAGTAAAACCGAATGAAATAGTTTTACTCATTTTTTTATTATCTTATTTTTATCAGTCAATCATTGAATAGCCTCTGCCATGTATCGTTTGAATATATCTGTCTTTCTTCTCGCACTTTAACTTTTTTCTTACATACCCAATATATAAGTCTACTACATTTGGATTTACTACTACGTTATATCCCCAAACTTGATTCAAAAGCATTTCACGGCTCAATATTGTGTTTTTGTTTTTGATTAAAAATACAAGCAAATCATACTCGCGCTTAGTAAGGGAGAGGTTCTCGCCACCTTTTTTCACAATATTGCTAGATGCATCAACAAAGAGATCTTTAAACTGAAAAAAGTTTATCTCATTTTGCTGGTTACAATTACTTCTCCTTAAAATAGCTTGAACCCTTGCTACCAATTCTTCTTTCGCAAATGGTTTTCTTATATAATCATCTGCTCCTGCTTGTAATCCTGCTACGCAATCCTTACTAGAAATATTGTCGGTCACAATAATGATCGGTGTCTTTTTAACAAGCCGTATTTGTCTGCAAATTTCTGGTCCCGATATACTTAATGAATCCCAATCTAATATGATAATATCCCAGTCTTGTTCATATATTATATTTAAACCTTCGTTTTCATTGTGAAGTTTTAAAATGAAATAGCCTTCTTGCGTTAGACCGCTTACGATTTTCTTTGCTGAAGACCGTTCATTTTTAATCACCAACACTTGCTTCACCGATGGTTCACCTCTACTTCAATATAACTTAGTTAGATAAAAAATTATCCCCAAAAAACAATTTAAGATTTATAAATTTAAAACCCCTAAATAATCCATTAAAACAGTTTATTAGGAGAACTCTATATAATCTTACAATAGATATAGATAAAAATACAAAACATATGAAGATTTGAATAAAATGAAAACTTAATTAAGTCTTATCAACCAGGCTTTGACGGGATAGACTTGTAATCATTAAGGGATACGCATTAAGGATAGAATTGAAAGAAGTGAAGAATTAAAAGCATTCTATTTTTAGAATCCTAACTTTTCCACAAACAAAAGAAGCATAAACTTGCCGTGAATGTTACAACAAGACAAATAAAAATACCTATTATCAGCATGTGGCATTTAATCTTACTATTTTATTCATTAAAGCTTTTATACAACAAATTCAATAACTTTAACAACGGAGTTTTAGTATATTGGCTTAATGATAAAAGTGTTTGTAATGATATCCTTTGCTTTTAGAGGTACCGTCAGGAAAATGCGGATTTACAACACTAAGCCCATTTTCCTGACGATTCCTCCGCTTTCAACAACGTTAAGAAAATTTTATATGAAAGAAAGTTTTGTTCTTTTAACCAAAAATGGTCGTTTATGGTTAGATGAACTACTCACAGCTATTTATGTGATGCCATTTTTTAGATGTAATCAAAGGTAGTACAGTTGCATCATGAATTTGCCAAATTCCTTGTGTCTGTTGTCCCATATGGAAGGATCTCGTATATTTTTGCAGCAAGTGCCTGGGGAGATTCCTTTGCCCCTCTTTTAATCCAATCGTTAACAATATTATAGATACCGCCTGCTAAAAACAGGATTTGCATTCTGCTTATGTCATGATTGCGCGTAATATCCGCTTGAAAGACCTTTTCCATTGTGTAATTCAAATAATCAAGCATCATACTAGATATATTTGCATCAATTAACTTTCCTGACGGCTTCTGTGCAGACACAAAGCCCTCTATAATATATTCAATAATTAGCTGCATACTTTCATAAGGATCCAAACTATCAACCTCTTTCAAAAATTGTTGAACAATTTCATCCACTGATACTTGTACGACGTCGTAAACGTTGCGGTAGTATTTGTAGAATGTGACTCTGGCAACTCCAGCCTTTTTGCAAATAGCTGTTACAGTTATATCTTGCAGTTTATGTTCATGCAACAGTGCGCTCAATGCCTCCATAATGTATTTCTGAGAGTGTATACTGTCTTCTCTTGACTTCCTCAAAACTAACACATCCCTTCATTCTGTTCGTTTTAAGTGCAAATTTTCACATAGTGCTTGAAAGATGAAAATTCACTGTTATACTTACACATGTAAGTACAATTGTTAGTGTATAAAAGGCCATCATTGCTGTCAATGTGTACCATTTTCTTTGTTTCCTACTGGCAATTTTCCGCCATTTTGCAAGCTATAAATAGGGTGAGATATACTGATACAATTTATAATATACATTTTAAAATCCTTTTATATAAATAATATAAGATTTTGGTGTTTGTACATTTCTAAATTACAACGTAAGAACAAGACAAATTTTCAACGAGAGTAGGGTGAGATTTAATTGGCAAAATATCTTTATAAGTTAGGACATTGGGCAGTAAATCATAGGAAAAAGGTTATATTCAGTGCACTCGCAATTCTTATTGCATTTGTACTTATTGGAGTCAACATGGGTTCCTCTTTCAATGATGAAATGAGCATTCCGAATACACCGGCAGATAAAGCAGGAAAAGTAATTAAAAAAGAGTTTAAAGCGATGCAACCAGCAGGTGCACAAGTAAAAGTAGTATTTCGAGCACCAAAAAACGGAACCTTGGAGTCAGCGGAAGTACAACAGAAAATTGCAGAAGTTCTAAGTGAGATAAAAAAAGATTCAGCTGTTGATTCTGTGGCAGCACCGATGCAACTGCAGAACCTTAGTGAAAATAAGAAAATCGGATATGCAGTTGTTACGTACAAAGTGGAAGCGGAAAAGGTCACAGAAGCTTCTAAGGATAAGATTTTAGATAGTATTGAAACAACAAGGGATGCCGGCATTCAAACGGAGCTATCAGGAGGCGATATTAAGTTTTCCGACTCAGAGACTTCAGGTATGACTGAAATTGTTGGAGTACTTGTTGCCTTCGTAGTCCTCACATTTACTTTTGTGTCTTTTCTAGCAGCTGGACTTCCGATTCTCACTGCGATAATCGGATTAGCGATTGGAATGCTAGGAATCATGATTGGAACCAATTATGTGGAAATCCAATCTGTTTCCTTAACATTAGCTGCCATGCTGGGACTCGCAGTAGGCATTGACTATGCGCTTTTCATTATCAATCGCTTTAGACAGCAGCTCGCACAAGGAGATTCTGTTCCAGAATCTATTGCCATTGCAACTGGAACAGCGGGAAGTGCCGTAATCTTTGCAGGATTAACTGTTATTATTGGTCTTTTGGGACTGTCTGTTACAAAGATTCCATTCCTAATAGCGATGGGCGTATCCGCTGCTTTCACTGTGTTCATAGCTGTGGTGGTTTCCGTCGTCATATTACCGGCCATATTAGGAATTATCGGCCATAAGATTGCCCCAACTAAACAAAATCGATTCTTAGAAAAGATGACTGGGGCAGGTAAGAAACGCACTGGTTCAAATAAATGGGGGGAATTTGTCGTAAGACGTCCTCTGGCTGTTTCGATTTTCGCAATCGGACTACTTGCAGTGATTACGATTCCATTTTTCCATATGAACCTTGGGCTGCTTTCTGATGGAACATCAAAGTCCACAGAAACGACAGAACGAAGAGCATATGATTTATTGACGGAAGCATATGGAGAAGGAATTCATGCCTCTTTAGCGGTAGTGGCAAAAGCTGAGGAAGCAACAGCTGAAACGCAAAATACTATGAACACCGTTGCAAAAGAATTGGGTGACTTATCTGACGTGAAAAGTGTGACACCAGCTATCCCTGGTCCTTCTGGAAAGATTTATATGATTTCCATCACACCAAAAACAGGACCTGACGATACAAAGACGAAGGATTTGGTAAATACGATTCGGGACAGATCAAACCAGACCGAGAAAAAAAATGGAATTGAACTAATGGTAACGGGCACAGCAGCGATGAATATTGATATTGTGCAAAAGCTGAGTGATGCCTTGCCAGTTTTCGCTGCTCTTATTGTGGGACTCGCATATGTACTCTTAGTTCTAGTGTTTAGATCTCTACTCATTCCATTAAAAGCAGTATTAGGGTTTCTACTGTCTCTTGGTGCTACGTTGGGAGCCGTGGTATTTTTCGTGCAGGATGGGCATTTCCAAAATTTATTTGGTTTCCCAGCTGCCAGTCCAATCTTAGCTTTCTTGCCTGTTATTCTGATTGGCATCCTGTTCGGACTTGCCATGGACTATGAGGTGTTCCTAGTAAGCAAGATGCGGGAAGTATATACGCATACAGGCGACCCGAAGAGAGCTATTTTAGAAGGAATGCGAGAGAGCGGTAAAGTCGTAGTCTCAGCAGGATTAATTATGATGTCTGTATTTATTGGATTCATGTTGGCACCTGATAGCATCATTAAATCCATAGGCATGGCTCTTACATTCGGTGTTTTCTTCGACGCATTCATCGTGAGAATGACAATCGTACCTGCGGTCATGGCTCTCATGGGTAAGTCGGCCTGGTACTTGCCAAAATGGCTGGATAAAATTTTGCCTAACATTGATGTTGAAGGCGAAAGCATTATACATCAAATGGAAAACAAAAGTGAAAAGATATATAAACAGAACAGTTAAAGTTAATTCATAGTTATATTCATAAAAAAACCGCTTTCTTATAAAAGAGAAGCGGTTTTTTAGAGAAAGTATAGATTTCCTTTGCTATTTATACAAATATAGGTAAAAACAATTTAAGAAGGTTTGTTTGCATCATTGTAAAATATAAAAATAAATGAAACACGCATTTTGAAAAAACTTAATCAAAATGCGTGTTTTTAGTATAAATCTAGTAATTTTATCAATGGGTACAAATTGTCCTTTTAAATTGTAGAAATTCAATGAATATCATATACACGTAAGGTGGTCACTTCCCTGTCAAGTAGACAATAATAAAGATACGGTTTAAAATCTTTTATTTTTGGAACCATAACTTTGCCACAAACAAAAAGAACCATAACCTCGCCAATCTGGCAAAATTATGGTTCATATCATACAAAATAAAAAAACCACCAAATATGTATTGGTGGAGACGGTGGGAGTCGAACCCACGTCCAAAAATATCGGCACTTAAGCTTCTACGAGTGTAGTCGATATATTAGCATTTCGCGAACTCTTCGGCCTATCGACAGGCTTCCAAGTTGCTAGTCTGATTGTTCTCTTCCTTCGCCCTCAGACGGCGAACTCCGGCGTAGTCCACTTAGTTTGAGTCCCTTACCCTACCACATGGACGATGGAGGGAGGAACCTTTAGTGCAATTAAGCAGCTAAAGAAAGATTGTTTTGTTTGCCAATTATAGGCTTTGACGTTTTAACGAGGCCGATCCCCTCGACTCGCAACCTAAGCTCGAACTATCCCTGTCGAATCCGTAACGTCCCCATGATAAAAATGGAGCATACGAAGAAAATATCGTGATAGCTACTAAGAGCTATTTTTCAATGTGCAACAACCTTACATAAGTTATTATATCATACGCGCGCCGTTTTACAAATGTAAATATCTGTATTACATCTTTTGGCGATCACGGAACACGCGTGCAATTTCACGTTTTGCTTCTTTCTCTTTTAAATCGTGACGTTTATCGTATTGTTTCTTACCTTTTGCTAAACCAAGTGCCATTTTTGCAAATCCATTTTTCAAATAGATTCTAAGTGGAACTAATGCGTAACCTGTTTCTTTTGCAGCGCCCGCTAGCTTATCAATTTCTTTTTTATGAAGAAGTAACTTTCTCGTACGAAGTGGATCATGGTTGAAACGATTCCCTTGTTCGTATGTATTAATGTGCATATTATGAACCCATACTTCACCATTATGTACACGTGCAAACGCATCTTTCAAGTTCACGCGACCAGCGCGAATCGACTTAATTTCCGTTCCTTGAAGGACAAGCCCTGCTTCGTATGTTTCTTCGATGAAATAATCATGAAACGCCTTTTTATTTTGTGCAATAACCTTACCTGTACCTTTTGGCATATAACGTCCCTCCTCTATTTTTACTATTGTAACAAATGTTAATAAAAAGCGAAAGTGGCTCGCTCAGAATCTTTGGACATTGGAACTCCCGACAGAGAAGCGCTTTTTGCTTCGTCCGAGGGAGTGAAATGGCCCACAGATTCTAGCCACTGTAGCTGGATTCCATTAAAAGCGAAAGTGGCTCGCTCTCAAGCCACCAATAAAAAAAGAAAAAGCCCCGCTTTTCATCAAAGCGAAGCCACTCTTTTCTTACTTACGCTTTTTCTTTTTCTTCTTGAATCCTGGTACGTTTTCGAAAAATCCTTTTTTCTTCTTGCCGTTACCATCTTTTTTCCCTGGCTGACTTGCGGATGCGGATGTGGATGCAGATGCGGATCCTCTTCCTTTTCCTTTGCCACCACGGTCAAATTTTCTACCTGTGCCACGTTCACCGCCGCGCTCATTACTGCGCTCGCTACGTCCACCGCGTTTCTTTCTGCCTGTTCTTGGCTGCTCGATAACGACTGGACGATCTTTGAACTTACGGCGAGGTGTGCCTTTCATACCAACGATTTCAAAGTCGATTGCACGCTCGTCTTTATTTACGTTAATAACGCGAATTGTAATTTCGTCACCGATGCGGAATACGTTTCCTGTACGCTCTCCGATCATAGCGAAATGCTGCTCGTCATAACGGTAGTAATCATCCGTTAAATAACTAACGTGTACAAGACCTTCGATTGTATTTGGAAGCTCTACGAATAAACCGAAGTTTGTTACAGAGCTAATCATACCGTCATACTCTTCACCGATCTTATCAACCATATACTCTGCTTTTTTCATCTCATCTGTTTCACGCTCTGCTTCAACAGCACGGCGTTCCATATTAGAAGAGTGCTCTGCAATCTCAGGTAATTTTTCACGCCATTTTGCTTGCGTTTCATTGTCGACTTTACCATTAATAATGTATTCACGAATTAATCTATGAACAATTGTATCTGGGTAACGACGAATTGGTGATGTGAAATGTGTGTAGAACTCAGTTGATAAACCGAAATGTCCTAAACTATCCGAATCGTAACGAGCTTGCTTCATAGAACGAAGCATAACTGTTGAAATAACTACTTCTTCTGGCTGTCCTTGAACCATTTCAAGAATTTGTTGCAGCGCACGAGGGTGCACTTCATTCGCACGTCCTTTTACCGCATATCCGAAGTTCGTTACAAACTCGAAGAAACGCTCAAGCTTATCTTCTTTCGGATCTTCATGGACACGGTACATAAACGGTACGTTCATCCAGTGGAAGTGCTCTGCTACTGTTTCATTCGCAACAAGCATAAATTCTTCAATTAACTTCTCTGATACAGAGCGATCGCGCATAACAACATCAGTCGGTTTTCCTTCTTCATCTACTAATACTTTCGCTTCTTTAAAGTCAAAGTCAATTGCACCACGGCGCATACGTTTTTCACGTAGAATTTGTGCCAATTGCCCCATCTCTTTAAACATCGGTACTAATGGCTCATAACGCTTAATTAACTCTTCGTCCTCATCTTCTAAAATGCTTCTTACGTCAGCATACGTCATACGCTCTGTCGTTTTAATCACACTTTGGAAAATCTCGTGTTTAACAACATCACCTAAGTTGTTGATTTCCATTTCACAAGATAATGTCAGACGGTCTACTTTCGGATTTAATGAGCAAATACCGTTAGATAGACGATGTGGAATCATTGGAATTACACGGTCAACAAGATACACACTTGTCGCTCTTTCCGCTGCTTCTACATCAATTGGAGAACCTTCTTGAACGTAATGACTTACATCCGCAATGTGAACGCCTAGCTTGTAATTGCCGTTCTCAAGCTTCGTTACTGTAACAGCGTCATCTAAATCTTTCGCATCTGCACCATCAATCGTTACGATCATTTGATCACGTAAATCACGGCGATCTTTTAAATCTTCTTCTGAAATCGTTTCTGGTACACTGTTTGCATGCTCCATCACTTCTTCAGGGAATGCTAAAGGTAAATGATGTTTATGAATGACAGATAAAATATCTACTCCTGGATCATTTTTATGACCTAGAATTTGAATAACTTCACCTTCTGCACTTAAACGGTTTTCTGGGTAGCTCGTAATTTTCACAACTACCTTATGACCTTCTACAGCACCCATTGATGCACTTTTCAAGATAAAGATATCACTCGTCCAGCGCTTATTGTCAGGTATAACAAAGCCAAAGTTTTTCGATTCTGTATATGTACCAACAAGTTCTTTCGTTCCACGCTCTAAAATGCGTACAATTGAACCTTCTTGACGTGAACCGCTCGATTGAGAACTAAGTCGTGCTAATACTGTATCGCCATGAAGTGCACCGTTTAATTCTGTAGGAGGGATGAAAAGATCATCGTCTCCCGTTTTCTTCTCGTCTGGTACAACGAATGCAAAGCCACGTGCATGTCCAATTAACTTACCTCTTACTAAATTCATCTTTTCAGGAAGACCGTAACGGTTGCTACGTGTACGAATAACAAGTCCCTTCTCTTCCATCATTACAAGTGCCTTTACAAAGTCTTTAAAGCCCTCAGAACCTTCAATTCCAAATGCCTCTTCTAACTCTTGTATCGTTAGCGGTTTATACGCTTCTTCTCTCATAAATAATAACAACTTATCAATATGTTCTTGTATGATTTCTTCCAAGCAAAAATACCTCCTTTAAAACCTTATATTATTTAGTGTATCCGAAAGATAGGGGATGTATAAAGTGAAACTTTAATCAGTGGGGGTTTGTTCATCCCCCCACTGATTATTAGTTGAACCAATCGGGCCTTTACGGGCAGTTGATCCCTACCTAACTTCTTTGCTTTCGCTGAATTTTAAGGTGGGAGGCTTACTGCCCGTTAATGCGGGATAAAGCGAAACTTCAATACTCCCCTTATGATTTTTACAGTTTTCACAAAAAATTCCTTATGAAAAAAAGAGGCAACTAGATCTTACCAATCTAGTTGCTCCAAGAAGTTATATACATCCTCATGTAGCTCGTCACGTTGTTTATCAAGTGTAATGACATGCGTAGAGTCTTCATACCATTTAATGTCTTTTAACGTAGATTCTACACCGTTATAAATAATGTTAGCACTATCTGTATTAATCATTTCGTCATGACGTGCTTGTACAACAAATGTTGGTGCATAAATCATATCCACATTGTTACGTACGTCAGCAATTAATTGTTGTAATGCTTTTAATGTATTCATCGGTGTCTTTTGGAATTCCAACATTTCTTGTTCAATTTGTTCTGGTGATTTTTGCTCACGTTTTTTATATTCGCGGGCATATGCCAATATACCTTGGTACATCGTTTCTTCGCTCTTAATATACATCGGTGCACACATTGGTACTACACCTAAAACCGGTACTGTATAACCTAATTTTAAAGAAAATACGCCGCCAAGTGACAATCCAACAACAGCAATTTTCTCAAAACCTTTATCTTTTAAAAGCTGATATGCCTCCGTTACATCTTGCCACCAATCTGTAGGGCCTGTATGAACAAGCTCTTCTGGTGGTACACCGTGCCCTTTATAAATTGGCGCATGACAAGTATAGCCTTTCTTTTCTAAGAAACGCCCTAACATACGTACATCAGCTGAGTTCCCTGTGAATCCATGTAGTAATAAAACAGCGCGGTCTCCACCCTCAAATGTAAATGGTTTCGGAGATGCTAATTTCATCATGTACTTCTCCTCTTTCTCTTCTGTAATCTAGTCGTATTCTTTCTATATCTAGTGTACCATATTTGTATTTCTATAATCTAATTAGAAACATCTTTCAAATGGCAAAACAAAAAAGAAGAACCATTAGTACATCTTACTAACGCTTCTTCTTTCAATTCTATAAGTTTAAGTACGTAACAGCAATTGTTAATACAAAGAACAATACAGCTAAAACAATTGTAATACGGTTTAATACTGCTTCAATTCCACGTGCTTTTTGCTTACCAAATAATTGCTCTGCACCGCCTGAAATTGCACCTGAAAGGCCTGAGCTATTACTAGACTGCATAAGTACCATAACAATCATTAAAATCGATACAGTAATAAGTAAAACGGATAATAACGTATGCACTTGGCGTACCTCCTACAAAGATTCAGTTATTGTAACTGTAGCATAAATCCTATAGAAAAGCGAGAGCTATAGAGTTGCCCTCGCTTTTCTTCTATTACATAAACATCATTGCAAATAACGGTCCAAGTAAACATGTCAAAATTGCTGTTAATGTCATTGTTACCGATCCAATAACACCTTCATGTTCGTTATTTTTCATTGCTCTCATAACACCCATAATATGAGAAGCACATCCAAATCCGATACCTTTACCAACTGAGTTTGTAACACGGCTCCATTTCAACAAGAGAGGTCCTGTAATTGTTCCAGTAATACCTGCGATAACAACGAAAGCTGCTGTTAAGGAAGGTACACCACCAACTTGTTCAGAAACGCTCATCGCAACTGGCATTGTTACCGATTTTGGTAAAGACGATAAGATTAAGCTTTTATCTGTTCCCATAAGTGAAGCAATGGCAAAATCACTAGCGATTGCAACTGTTGTACCTACTAATACCCCACCAGCAATCGGTACAACATATTTTTGCAGAACATGACGTTGTTTATAAAGAGGAATTGCAAATGCTACAACACCGGGTCCAAGTAGCTTTGCAATCCAGCCACCACCACTTTCCATATAATGTTGATATGGTATATCAAGCACGATAAATAGGAAAGCCATTAATCCTGTTGCTACAAGCATTGGAATGGTGAATGGTGTTGGAAATAATTTATAGATTTTTTTAGATAATTGATATAATAGCACCGTAAAAAGAACCCAACCGATTCCGATTAATATTTGGCTCATCGCGACTCTCTTTCCTTCCTATTCGCAAGATATTGTCCTGTATGTCCTGCGACAATAATAATTAAAAACGTACTCGCTACAACTGTAATGAAAAGAGAAATTCCTTTACTCATAAAAAAAGCACCGTAATTCATTAGGCCAAGCGTTGGCGGAATTAATAAAAACGGCATAATAGCAACGAGTGTTTCTGCTCCTAAATCGAACCATTTCACTGGAAGAACTTTTAGGCTAAGTAAAACAAGTAAGAGGAACATCCCAATCAAACTTCCTGGGATTGGAATGTTTAACATTTCTTGCACCCAAGTTCCAACCATATAAAACACGTAAAGAGCAGCAATTTGGACAAGAATCTTTGTAAATTTCATGTTCATCATCCCTCATGTTTATACGATCTTCTGTTAATATCTTTATCATAGTATAAATTGTAAAAAGCTGCAATTTATCAACTTGACAGCAAAAAAAGCCGATGTTATACGCTTACAACCTTGATATGACTGCATTTCCAAATGAAAATTACGTCAAAAACCTTGACCTAATATAAAAAGTTTTTATTTTCTGAATTTATAAGACTGTTATTTCAATAAAATAATCTTTTTATCCTTAAACTTACATATATATAAAGTGAAACTTTAATCATTGAGGGTTTCCTCATCCCCATTGATCATTCCTCACCAAGCGGGTTTGTACGGGATAAACAAGATAGGTGGTGAACATATGCCCAAAAAAGTTCTCATTTTTTGTGATCCTGGGATTGATGATACGATGGCTCTCCTCTTAGCATTCTTTATCAATGAAATAGAAATCGTCGGTATCGTTGCTGATTACGGCAATGTTCCAAAAAAAATGGCCGTAGAAAATGCTCATTTTCTTACAAGCGAAGTAAAGGGTAGAAATATCAAAATCTTTGGTGGATCAGAACGTCCAATTACTGGTGCTCCTCCTGCTTTTTTTACAGATGTACACGGGAAACAAGGGCTCGGGCCAATTATTCCAAAGGTGAATGTAACTAACGAAGAAATGGAGAATTTTTTTGAAGTTATTCCTCTTATTGAACAGTATAAAGATGAATTAATTATTGTGAGCTTAGGAAGACTTACCTCCCTAGCAATTTTATTTATCGTATGTAAACAATTAATGGAGCAAGTTAAATCTTACTACGTAATGGGCGGTGCCTTTTTACATCCTGGTAATGTTACCCCTATTTCCGAAGCAAACTTTTATGGCGACCCTACTGCAGCTAATATAGTCCTTCAATCCGCAGCTAACATGTACATATACCCATTAAACGTCACCCAATATTCCATCATTACACCAGAAATGGCCGAATACATTGAGGCAAAAGGAAAAGCCCCACTTGTCAAACCGTTATTCGATCATTATTACTACGGATATTATAAAGACACCCTACCACATTTAAAGGGCAGCCCCTTCCATGACACAATGCCAATACTCGCTTTACTTGATAACTCTATGTTTACCTATCACAAATCACCTATCGTTGTCATGACAGAATCTTATGCACAGGGGGCAAGCATTGGAGAATTTCGCTCTTTAGGAGAACCTAAACCATTTATTGATTGGCCGAGTCATCAAATAGCAATTGATTTTGATTATAACCGCTTCTTCAAACATTTCATGTCACTTATGACAGGTGAACAATTTTAACATAAAAAAACAGACCGTGATTTCTCACGGTCTGTCGTTTATTTTCTACAATTATCGTTTGATGTTATAGAAAGATTTGATACCATCGTAAACAGCGATTTCGCCTAGTTCGTCTTCGATGCGTAATAATTGGTTGTACTTAGCAATACGGTCAGTACGGCTCATAGAACCAGTTTTGATTTGGCCAGCGTTAGTTGCAACTGCGATGTCAGCGATTGTAGCATCTTCAGTTTCACCAGAACGGTGAGATACAACTGCTGTGTAACCAGCACGTTTAGCCATTTCGATAGCTTCAAAAGTCTCAGTTAAAGTACCGATTTGGTTAACTTTAATTAAGATTGAGTTAGAGATACCTTTTTCGATACCTTCAGCAAGTTTTTGAGTGTTAGTTACGAATAAATCGTCACCAACTAATTGTACTTTATCACCGATACGCTCAGTTAATAATTTGTGACCATCCCAGTCGTTTTCGTCTAAACCATCTTCGATAGAGATGATTGGGAAGTCTTTGCAAAGCTCTTCGTAGAAATCAACCATTTCTGCAGAAGTTAAGCCAGTACGGCCTTCGCCTGCAAGGTCATATTTACCAGTTTCTTTGTTGTAGAACTCAGAAGAAGCAACGTCCATTCCTAAGAATACGTTCTCGCCAGCTTTGTAACCAGCTTTTTCGATAGCTTCGATGATTACTTCTAGAGCTTCACGGTTAGAACCAAGGTTTGGAGCGAATCCACCTTCGTCACCTACTGCAGTGTTAAGACCTTTGTCATGTAATACAGCTTTAAGTGCATGGAATACTTCAGCACCCATACGGATTGATTCTTTGAATGTTGGAGCACCAACTGGTAAGATCATGAACTCTTGGAAGTCAACGTTGTTATCAGCGTGAGAACCACCGTTGATGATGTTCATCATTGGAGTTGGTAATTGTTTTGCATTGAATCCACCAAGGTAACGGTATAATGGAAGACCTACGAAGTCAGCTGCTGCGTGAGCTACTGCCATAGATACACCAAGGATAGCGTTAGCGCCTAGTTTACCTTTGTTTGGAGTGCCATCTAATTCGATCATAGCACGGTCGATACCAGCTTGGTCAGTTACATCGAAACCAGCGATTTCTGGAGCGATAATTTCGTTAACGTTGTTTACTGCGTTAACAACACCTTTACCAAGGTAACGAGATTTGTCACCGTCACGTAATTCTACTGCTTCGTGCTCACCAGTAGATGCACCACTTGGTACGATAGCGCGTCCGAAAGCGCCGCTTTCTGTGTAAACTTCTACTTCTACAGTTGGGTTACCACGAGAGTCAAGGACTTCGCGAGCATAAACATCAATAATTGTTGACATAATAAATTCTCTCCTTTTTATATAAGCAAATTATTTAATAATTGTTTTACCTGTCATTTCTTTCGGTTGTTCCACATTTAAAAGTGTAAGCATTGTTGGAGCGATATCTCCTAAAATACCACCTTCACGAAGCTCTACATCATTTTTTGTAACGATGAAAGGAACCGGGTTAGTTGTATGAGCTGTCATAGGACCGCCATCAGCAGTTAACTCCTGATCAGCATTACCATGGTCAGCAGTAATAAGTGCTACACCATCTTTTGCAAGAATCGCTTCTACAACTTTTCCTAAACATTCGTCAGTTGCTTCTACTGCTTTAATTGTTGGTTCCATCATCCCAGAATGGCCAACCATATCACAGTTCGCAAAGTTAAGAATGATAACATCATGTTTATCATTTTCGATTTCATTTACTAAAGCGTCCGTTACTTCGTAAATGCTCATTTCAGGTTTCAAGTCATACGTTGCAACCTTTGGTGAGTTAATTAAGATACGCTCTTCTCCTGGGAATTCAGCCTCACGACCACCGCTAAAGAAGAATGTAACGTGCGGATACTTTTCAGTTTCCGCGATGCGAAGTTGCTTTAATCCCGCTTGCGCAACAACTTCACCTAAAGTGTTATCAAGGTTCATTGGCTTGAATGCCACGTAACCATCTACAGTTTCACTGAAGTGTGTCATACATACGAATTCTGGAATGTGAGGTACTTTTTCACCACGATCGAACTCACGGAAGTCTTCGTTTGTAAATACACGAGCAATTTGAATTGCACGGTCTGGACGGAAGTTATAGAAGATAACTGCATCATCATCATTGATTGTTGCAACTGGCGTGTTATCTTCGTTAACAATTACAGACGGCAATACGAATTCATCATAGATACCGTTCGCATAAGAGTCTTCTACACACTCTTCTGCTGATTTATAAGTAGGGCCTTCACCATTCACCATAGCACTGTAACATTTTTCTACGCGATCCCAACGCTTGTCACGGTCCATAGAGTAATAACGACCAGAGATAGTCGCGAATTGTCCTACTCCTGTTTCTTTAATTACTTCATTCGTTGCATCGATATAACCTTTTGCTGTTTGTGGTCCAACATCGCGGCCGTCTAAGAATGCATGGATATAAACTTTCTCCACGCCTTCTTTTGCTGCTAAGCGAAGAAGAGCAAACATATGGTTCATGTGACTGTGCACACCACCGTCAGAAAGTAAACCGAATAAATGAAGTGCAGTACCTTTTTCTTTTACGCTTTTAATTGCATTTTGGAAAGTTTCGTTCTTATCGAACTCACCTTCACGAATTGCAACGTTAACGCGTGTTAAGCTTTGATATACTACGCGGCCAGCACCGATATTTAAGTGACCAACCTCAGAGTTACCCATTTGACCTTCTGGAAGACCTACCGCCTCACCACAAGCTGTAAGCGTTGTATGAGGGAATTTGTTCCAGTAACCATCAAAATTAGGTTTCTTAGCTTGTGCTACAGCATTCCCGTAAGTTTCTTCACGAAGTCCGAAACCGTCAAGAATGATTAAAGCTGTTGGCTTTCTCATTTTACCGCCCCCAGAAGACCTAAGAACGAAGCAGGCTCTAAGCTAGCACCGCCAACTAAAGCGCCGTCGATGTCAGATTGTGCCATATACTCTTTAATGTTTTCTGGTTTTACGCTACCGCCGTATTGGATACGAACAGCTTCTGCAGCGTCTGGAGAAACAGCTTCTGCAACAACTTTACGGATGTGCGCACATACTTCGTTTGCATCTGCAGAAGAAGAAGATTTACCTGTACCGATAGCCCAGATTGGCTCATAAGCGATAACAGTTGCTTTAACTTGCTCTTCTGTTAAACCTGCAAGTGCTTTTGTCACTTGACCTGCTACTAGATCAAATGTTTTTCCGCTTTCGCGCTCTTCTAAAGTCTCACCACAACATACGATTGGTGTTAAACCATGTTCAAATGCTGCGATAGTCTTTTTGTTTACTGATTCGTCTGTTTCAGCAAACATTTCACGACGCTCAGAGTGGCCAAGTACTACGTAGCCTACTTTTAAGTCGCTAAGTGCTACTGGGCTAATTTCGCCAGTGAATGCACCATTTTTTTCGAAGTGCATGTTTTGTGCACCTACTTGTAAGTCAGTTCCTTCAGTTGCTGCTACAAGGCGCTCTAAGAATAGAGCTGGAGAGCAAACTACTGCATCAACAGCTGAAGCTGCTGGGATTTGACCTTTAACTTCCTCTACGAAGCTAACTGCTTCAGATAGAGTTTTATTCATTTTCCAGTTACCTGCGATAATTGGTTTACGCATGCTTTGCACCGTCCTTTTTCTTTGGCTGCTACTTATTTGTCGTTAAGACAAACTACACCTGGAAGCTCTTTACCTTCCATGAATTCTAATGACGCACCGCCGCCAGTAGAAATGTGGCTCATTTTATCAGCCATACCGAATTTTTCAACAGCTGCTGCAGAGTCACCACCGCCGATAACAGAGTATGTATCTTCTGCATCTGCTAATGCTTGTCCTACTGCTTTTGTACCTTCTGCGAATGGAGTCATTTCGAATACACCCATTGGTCCATTCCATACAACAAGCTTAGAATTTTTAATTACATCTGCATAAATTTCACGTGTTTTAGGACCGATGTCCACGCCTTCCCAGTTAGAAGGGATAGAGTCGATACCAACAATTTTAGTTGTTGCAGTTTCAGAGAATTCCTCAGTGATTACAACATCAACTGGCATATAGAAGTTTACGCCTTTTTCTTTTGCAAGTTGCATAAATTCTTTAGCTAGTTCAATCTTGTCGTCTTCACATAGAGATAGACCAATTTCATGACCTAAAGCTTTAACGAATGTGTAAGCAAGTCCGCCACCGATGATTAAGTTATCTACTTTGTCTAATAGATGACGAATTACACCGATTTTATCTTTTACTTTCGCACCACCGATGATAGCTGTAAATGGACGTTCTGGGTTAGAAAGTGCTTTACCAAGTACATCTAACTCTTTTTCCATTAATAGACCAGATACTGCTGGTAGGTAGTCTGCGATACCTGCTGTAGAAGCATGAGCACGGTGAGCTGCACCGAATGCATCGTTTACGAAGATGTCAGCAAGTGCTGCAAATTCTTTCGCAAGTTCTGCATCGTTCTTTTCTTCGCCCGCATAGAAACGTACGTTTTCAAGAACTAATACGTCGCCTTCGTTCATTGCTGCAACCATTTCTTGTGCAACTGGTCCGAATGCTTCGTCCGCTTTTTTAACATCTTTACCAAGAAGCTCGCCTAAACGTGCTGCTACTGGAGTAAGACGTAATTCTTCTACTGCTTGACCTTTTGGACGGCCTAAGTGGCTTGCTAAAATAACTTTCGCACCTTGCTCTACTAAATATTGAATTGTAGGAAGAGCTGCACGGATACGAGTTTCATCTGTAATTTTGCCTTCTTTCATAGGTACGTTGAAATCAACGCGGCAAAATACACGCTTACCTTTTAAATCTACGTCACGAATTGATTTTTTGTTCATTGGATTTCCCTCCGACTACTAGTTAGGATTGACAAAACCCATTCAAAAGCTTAACACATTTGCTTTTAAAACGAAAGAAGAGAGAGAGGGAACAAACCCTCTCCCTCGTTTTGTCATTGATAACTTATATAATTAAGAATTAAAGACCTTTTGAAGTCATGTAAGCTGCTAAGTCTACTACGCGGTTAGAGTAACCAGTTTCGTTATCGTACCAAGAAAGTACTTTAACCATGTTACCTTCCATTACCATTGTAGATAATGCATCGATTGTAGAAGAAGCTGTACATCCGTTATAGTCGATAGATACTAATGGCTCTTCGCTGTATCCAAGGATACCTTTTAATTCGCCTTCAGCTGCTGCTTTGAATGCTGCGTTTACATCTTCAACTGTTACTTCTTTGTCAAGTTCAACAACTAAGTCAACAAGAGAAACGTTAGCAGTTGGAACACGTACAGCGCCACCGTTTAATTTACCTTTAAGTTCTGGTAATACTAATGCTACAGCTTTAGCTGCACCAGTAGATGTTGGGATCATGTTTTCAGCTGCTGCACGAGCACGACGTAAATCTTTGTGTGGTAAGTCTAAGATTTGTTGGTCGTTAGTGTAAGAGTGAATTGTTGTCATCATTCCGCGTTTTACGCCGAATTTTTCGTTTAATACTTTAGCGAATGGAGCTAGACAGTTTGTAGTACAAGAAGCGTTAGATACTACGTTGTGGTTAGCTGCATCGTATTGTTCATGGTTAACACCCATAACTACAGTGATATCTTCGTCAGAAGCTGGAGCTGAGATGATAACTTTCTTAACTGATCCACCTAAGTGTTTTTCAGCGTCTGATTTTTTAGTGAAACGGCCAGTAGATTCTACTACTACTTCTACTCCGTAGTCGCTCCATGGTAATTGAGCTGGGTCACGCTCAGCGATAACTTTAATTTCTTTACCGTTAACAACGATGCTGTTTTCGTTAGCAGATACTTCTGCATTTAAAGTTCCGTGAACTGTGTCATATTTTAAAAGGTGAGCTAATGTTTTAGCATCTGTTAAGTCGTTGATTGCTACTACTTCTACCTCAGAGTTGTTAAGAGCTGCGCGGAATACGTTACGTCCGATACGTCCAAATCCATTAATACCAATTTTAGTCATTTGAATTTCCTCCTTGGGGGATTATATTAAAGGGTAAAACCCTTTGTTAATTGTTTTGCTGCACCTTCATCTGTAATTAGAATTGAAGTGTGCCCTTGCTTTATTACAGCCTGTATTGCTTTTGCCTTTGAAGAACCTCCAGCGACTGCAACAACGTGAGATACATTTTGTAAATCCTCAAGTTGCATACCAACTGTTCTTACTTTATGAACAACATTTCCTTCTTCATTAAAGTAGTAACCGAAAGCTTCGCCAACTGCTTCGCTTGCCTGAATCTTTAACCAATCTGCTTCTGAAGTACTTCTGCGACGTGCCATTGTTAACGCATCACCTATTCCATGAATGACGATATTGGAAGATCGAATCAACTCAAGAACTTCTTTCACGGAAGGCTCTGTCACAATAGACGCATATGCTTCGCTACTAACATGGTCTGGAACATACAATAAGCGATAATTACTCATCGTATTTTGCGCCATCTTGGCACAAATGGTATTGGCTTCTAATTCAACACCTTCTCCAATTCCACCACGTGCTGGGACAAATAGCATATGTAAATCTTTGCAATCAAGTTGCATCATGTCCGCAGCAGCAGCTAGCGTAGTTCCTCCAGCCACAGCAACGATATTATTCGCTGTCAGACGGTCTTTTATACAAGTCACACAAGCACGGCCCATCTCCAGTTTGACCCAAGGTGATTCATCACTATCACCAGGGACAACGAAAACTTCATCCAAGTCTAATGTTTCCTTAAGTTGCTTTTCTAAAACCTTTAACCCGGAAATTTCTTTCATAAAGTCTTCCAAAGCAAGAACTAAAGCTGTTCCTTCTTCTGTCAAAGTCATTCCAGAAGAAGCGACGTGAACTAAGTTTTGTTCTTTCAAAACTTGAACTTCACTTCGCAATACTCGTTCTGTCATACCGAGGCTTGCTGATAAGTTTCTTCTTCCAATCGGCTGCATGAGCCTAATGTATTGAAGAATTTGCATTCTCGTTTGCATAACAGGTAGCAGATCAGGTAATAATTTTTTTGTGTTCTGAATCCATGAGCGCATATCTTTTCTCCTCACTACATTGGTTCATTTTTCCTTAGTGGTCACTTTACGTCCCGTAGTGACATTTTGTGTCCCACATAGGTTAAAAAAATAATCCCTGCTACGTGTATTATTGTAACAGGAGATAGAAACTTATTCAACTCTTAACTGCATTCTTTATATAGTTTATTATGACACCTTTGTGAATGTTACCATATTCTACTTGTTTTCCGTCCATTTCTACAACCGGAATCATTAAGTGATATTTTTCTAAAAGGTCATTATCTTCATATATATCTATTTCCTCGATTTGAAAAGAATATTCACATTGTACTTCCTGTAAAACTTGTTTCGCCTTCACGCAAAGGCCACAATCTTTTTTAGTATACAGTACAACTTTCATCTTCTTCACCTATCCGATCGTTTTTCGTAATGACGAAGCTGGGATATGCATTTGTTCTCTATACTTCGCCACTGTTCTTCGAGAAATAACAATTTCATGCTCTTCTTCTAATAATTTTGAAATCTTTTGATCTGAAAGTGGCTTTTTCTTATCCTCTGCCCCAATTAGCGTTTGAATAAATTGTTTTACACGTTTTGTAGAAACTGCTTCATCTTCAGTCGTCGAAACGGCATTGCTAAAGAACGATTTCATCTCAAATAAACCGTGTGGTGTTTGCACATATTTATTTCGCGTCGCACGACTAATTGTTGATTCATGCACACTTAACTCTTCCGCTACCTCTTTTAAAGCGAGAGGTCTTAAATACTCTGGACCTTTCCAGAAGAAATCACGTTGTTTTTCCATAATAATATTCATCACTTGCAGCAGCGTCTGTTTTCTCTGCTTCAAACTGCGCATAATCCACTGCACATGCTGATACTTTTCTGATACGTAAGATGCTACTTCACTTTCACTATTATTAAGAAGCGCACTATATTCAGAATGAATTTCAATTCTCGGCATATTTCTCTCATTCATTTGTAAAACGAGGCGATCGCCATCTTTTTTCACCGCCATATCAGGCACAATATAAAGTGGTTTATCTGAAGAAAACGCAAGACCTGGTTTTGGTTGTAATGACGTTATACAATTTACCGCACTCTGTAATTCCTCATTACTACATTTCAACACTTGAACGAGCTTTCGCCAATCTTTCTTCACAAAATAAGCGAAATGATCTTCTACAACCTCTTCTGCTAATCCATTCCGTCTTTGTAAGCGCTTCAATTGTAAGGTTAAACATTCCTGAATATTACGCGCCCCTACCCCTGCTGGTTCCAGTGATTGGACAAGCTCTACGGAGCGGTCGACTACATGAATATGCGCAGAAAGGAGCTCTGCTAACTCTTCATTCGTTTCTTGTAAATATCCATTTCCATCCATGTTCATAATAATGAAAGAAGCTACTTTTCGCTCTTCTTCATCTATTTTATAATACTGTATTTGATTTAATAAATGTTGCTGAATCGTTGTAGAATCCACACTGTAGATCTCCATCTGATTCTCGACTTGTTTGCTGGTACTTTTACTGTTGTTAGAGCTCTTTTTCTTCTCCCTCTCAAAACCACCTAACTCAATAAGGGGATTCTCTAACGATTGCTCATACAAAAACTCCGATAATTCTTGTACATTATACTGGAGCATTGTAATCGCTTGCCTTAACTCTTGTGTCATTGCCAAACGTAAGCTTTGTTCTTGTAAAAGACTTGCCTTCAAACTAATCTCCCCCTTGTTTCTATTGTACAATAAGTTTGGTAAAAGGAGAATGCTATCACAGACACCCATTCCAAAATATTATTAATTTATATGTATTAATGAGATTTACAACTTACAACCTAAATTTGAATAATATTGAAAGAAAATAATAATATTCAAATTTAATACTAAGTACTAATAGTAAATATTAATACAAGATGTTAAAATGAGCAACAAAAAAGAGAAGATCCCATCTTCTCTTCCACTAATCAACTATTTTTCAAAAGCTGAAATAACTTCAAGCTCTTACCACTTCGCAAAATACCCTTTGGATATACTTTCGCAGCAAATAAAGAAATCAGGCTAATACTACTTAACAAAACCAATATAGACATTGCAATTTCCATACCACTCACAGACCCATTAATAATCCTAACTACCATACTAATTGGAGCTGTAAACGGAACATATGATGTCACCCTTGATACTAGCCCTTCAGGGTTATCAAGTACTACTAATAACTCCACCACTAAGCTTCCCATCAATATAAGAGTAATCGGCATCGTTGTTCCGGATAATTCTTCTGGCCTGCTTACCATAGAACCAAACACTGCGAAAAGTGCCGCATAAACGAAGTAACCGAGAACAAAATATAACAAGAAATATGCAGCATGCTCACCTGTAATCATATTTACATCAATATTCACTCCAAAAAACGAATCCGATACCTTAAAAATTCCAGATTTAATATATAGCGCCATACTAAGGAAGAAAATAAATAACTGTGTCAAACTAGCAAGACCGACTCCTAATATCTTCCCAAAGACCATGTGAACAGGCGACACCTTCGTTACCATCACTTCCATAACACGCGACGCCTTCTCTGACGCTACCGCTGTAGCAATCGCATTTCCATACGAAGTAATTGCTAAGTACATAATCGCTACTAATAAATACACCAGTAAGAATGAGCTTGTTTCTTCGTTATTTAAGTTTTGCTTTTTCGCTTGCACGTTCATCGTCAGTGATTTCACAGCCTCTTCTGATAACTGTTGTTTAACTACCGCACTTTGAAAATACTGATTTTGTACAAAGACCTGCGCACTTTGAATCAACTTAGGATTATCCACCTTCATAAAGTAATCTAATACTGGTTCAGCACCCGCACCCTCTTTTAATATAAAGAGCGCTTCGACTTTCTTATCTAACAAATCTTGCTTATATTGATTTAATTTTGTTTTATCGCCTAAAGACCAATCCCATTCTGGAAGAGCTTTACTAAGATTAGATTGATCCAAAGTAACATTAGATGCTTCGGAAATAAATACAACTTTTGCTTTTTCTTTCTCTCCAGAAAACTTTTGTACTAAAGTTGGAAAGGAGAATAAGAATATCCCTCCCCCTATTAATAACAATGTCATCCCAATAAATATTTTCGTCCTCACACGATCCCAATACGTTTGCCCTAAAACAATCCAGAAATTCCTCATTACTTATGCACCCGCCTTTTCAACAAAGATTTGATGTAAAGAAGGTTCTTTAATAGAAACATCTCGGATATATTGTTTATTTTTAATGTCTTCAAGCAGCGAAAATGCATCCTCTCCATCATTAACTTTAATCATGAACGTACGATTAACTTTTTCAAAATTGAAATTCTTCTCCTTAAGAATAGGTTCAATATCCCCTTCCGTTTGCAACGTCATATATTTGTATTGGTAACTTTTCTTAATATCTGACAAGGCACCCGATAATACAAGTTGACCATTTTTCATAATACAAATTTCCTCACAGAACGTTTCTACACTGTCCATTTGATGACTACAGAAGATAATCGTTTTTCTTTGCGCGATTAACTCGAGCACAACATTTTTTAACATCTCTGCATTTACAGGATCCAATCCACTAAATGGTTCATCTAGTATGATGAATTCCGGATTATGCAATATCGCTGAAATCAATTGAATTTTTTGTTGATTTCCCTTTGACAATTCCTCTGTTTTCTTCTTTAAATGTGGTGTCATTTCTAATTTTTCTAGCCACTGTAACGCATGCCTTTTTGCAAGATTAGCTGGCATTCCTTCTAACTTGCCGAAATACACCAATTGCTCCACTACATTCATTTTCGGGTATAATCCACGCTCTTCTGGTAAATAGCCAATAGATAGGTCTTTCTTTGAAAAAGGGCGATTATTCCATAGAATTTGGCCGCTATCCGGTTTGATTAAATCTAAGATCATACGAATCGTTGTCGTCTTACCAGCACCATTTCGGCCCAGCATCCCTAAAATTCCACCTTCTTCTACACGTATATTTAAATCATTAACGGCTTTATATTCACCAAATGTTTTATTTAATCCTTGAATTTCAAATGCCATCCATAACAGCTCCTTTTAGCTTTTTACGAAATAAATAACCGCCATTCCTAATACAATCCCGCCTATCATCAAAAAAAACTTTTTCATCACTATTGCCTCCTTCATTTACTTGTTAAGTTGTATCTTTATCATAGACTTCTTTCTGATGCTATTGTCCGCAATCCGTACTGTATTTACCGTAAAAAAGGCGAACCACTCTTATGTGGTTCACCGCAATTTCAACAGATGACATTGATTGTATGAAAACTTCTTAAATATTATTATAAAAACATTCAGAAATTAAACGATATACCTACAAAGAGAGGTGTCTAAACCGTTGCAGATACAACGTAACTTCGTTTTCATTTTATGTGTAACTATCCTGTATTTTTGTTTACAAGGCTATATCTTATATAAAATAAACCAACCATATAGTGGAGTTCTTATTTCTAAAACAGACTCAACTACATACACAATAGCAAAAATTAAATCCTCCGGTTGGGCTTTTCAGACGGACTTAAAAGAAGGAGATATAATCTATTCGATAAATAAAGAAAAGCCTCATTTAGGAATACTTCCTGGATATCAAAACCAATCACTAAATGCATCTGAAATACAAATTAAAAAAGACGATATCACCCAAACTTATAAAGGAACACAACATTTTATTGATTCTCGTGACAAAATTATTTCTGTATACTTTCCCTTCCTACTCGCTTTTATTTGTTTAGGGTTATCTATTTTTCTTTATACAAAGAAGCCTTTGAACCGGGAAACATTCTTTTTGATCACGTTTCTATTCATGACTTCCTCAAGTCTTCTAATCGCAGTTGAATCTGGTAAAGGTGATTTTATCGCTCTCATTATTTTAAGTATTGTATTTCAAGGTACACCTATGTCTCTCATTTTATTGTTGAATGAATTATTCAAGAAAAAGCAACTATACGTTATTTCTATGAGATTTCTAAAAATCGATATTACAATCGGCATTATTTTACTATTACTCTCTAATTTAACGATGTTCATTCCATTTCCAATAGTTAATACCGATGGATTAGAACTAATTTACCTTTCAATAAATATTATCTTTTGTATATATTTTTTAATCCGTGCCTATATCAAATATCACAGTACAGTACATAAACCATTTTTAAAATTAATGCTCACGATTCATTCCATTGCCTTCTTTCCGTTCGTTACACTCTATGCTCTTCCAGATGCAATATTCAGAACACCGATTCTCTCAGCAGATATTGGCGCTATGTTCCTAATCGCTCTACCAATCGGTTATTTTTATTTAGTAGCGACGAAGCAGATTTTTGATATAGAGTTTGTATTTGATCGTTTACGGTATTACGCATTTCTGTCACTAATTCCAACTCTATTAATTGCAATCATTACGAGCTGGAGCATTTATTACAAAGACAATTTTCTCTCTCGACTGCTGCAAAGTTTTATTATTATTTTTCCGTTAAATATTCTATTTCTCATATTAAAAGAAAGATTAGATTTTACATTTCGTAATCACCTCTTTCGGACTAAAACAAACTTATACGTAAACATTGAACAGTTTACCGCACAGCTATCATCTATTATGAAAACAGAAGAGTTAGAGAAAAAATTCACTAATGAAATCGTTTCAATGTTGAAACCTTCTTTTATTCAATTTGTTCAATATGATATGAAAGAAAACACATATACACAATGCAACGGATATGGACAAACGAAAGATTTCACACTTTCTAAAAAGAAAAAATGGAGTATGGCAGCATTACTAATTAATGATTTATTAGAGGATGATGGATGCATCGGTATTTACTTATACTCTACTAAACATATAAAACACTACATCTGGATTGGAACAAAAGTGAATAATATTAAATATAATACGCATGAAAAATCATGGTTCATCACTGTCACGACATACGTCCGTCTTATTTATGAAAACTTGTATACCATTAATGAAATTATTCATTCTCTAGAGCAGGAGAGTTTAGAATCCAAAACAAATTCTGCAAGCTTATCACGCCTACTCTTTCAAATTTCTGAACAAGAAAGGCGCCGACTTGCTTCAGATTTACACGACTCTGCATTACAAGATCAAATTGTATGGTACCGCAAACTAGACTCTTTATTAAAAAACAAATCCGTTCCACTAGAATTAAAAAATGAACTAAAAAAAATCCATTTCGGTATGCACGATGTAATACAACAAATTCGCGACACATGTAATGAATTGCGTCCATCACTTTTATCAGATGCTGGTTTAATTGGTGCATTAAGAGAATTGCTAGCCCAAACACAATTGCGTGTGCAGTTTCAAATTCAATTTGATCATGAATCAATTCAAGAACATCATTACGATTTTGACAAAATTTTATCTTTATATCGTATCATTCAAGAACTACTAACAAACGCAGATAAACATTCCGAGGCAACCATCGTATCGATTTTTTTATGGGAAGAGAATAACTGTATTTTCCTAGACTACCGAGACAACGGCAAAGGTTTTAATATAGACACTCCCTACTCTCCTAAGCAGCATATGGGGCTTTCCGGTATAAAAGGAAGGCTTCAATCAATTGGTGGAGAAATACATATAGTATCCGAAGCTAAAAAAGGACTTCAAATAAACATTACAGTTCCGAGGTGGTAAATAATGATTCGAGTATTAATTGTAGATGATCATCAAATTGTAGGCGAAGGAACAAAGAGCATGATTGAATTAGAAGAAGATATGCAAGCAGAATATATTTTAAATGAACAGGAAGCACTCATAAAAAGTGACGCTACACCTTTTGACGTATACCTCTTGGATATGAATATGCCCAATTGTAGTGGTATTGAACTCGCCCAGAAAATATTACATATTCAAACAGATGCAAAAATCATTTTATATACAGGTTTTGAATATGTATCCCAATTCAATTTATTAATAAACTCTGGTATCAGCGGCATTATTAGTAAATCAGCTTCTCAACAAGAGCTATTAATGGCAATTCGTGCAGCTGTAAACGGATATACTTTACTTCCTATTTCGTTATTACGTCAACTACGTACAGACGATATAACGACTCAACAACTTGAAAATAAAACCGCTCTTCTTACACAAAAAGAATTAGAAATCTTAGAATCCGTCTCTAAAGGAAGTAGCAATAAACAAATTGCTGATGAACTGTACATGAGTTCAAGAGCTGTAGAATACAACCTAACAAAAATCTTCAAAAAATTAAAAGTAGGATCACGCTCCGAAGCTTTAACAGAAGCAATGAGACAAGGCATTTTGAAAGTACACATATAAAATGAGACTTCCATCAGTTTGTTTTGTTTAACCCTCAAATAATGAGATAAATAAAAAAGTCCTAACCTACAAAACGTAAGTTAGGACTTTTTGACGCGCCCAGAGGGATTCGAACCCCCGGCAGACGTGGTACCGGAAACCACCGCTCTATCCGACTGAGCTATGGGCGCATGATTATAGAAAACACTTCATTTTCTTCTCATAATAATAGCAATAAAATCCATCTAAATCAATAAAAATATCCCCGTGATACCTTATGCATCTTAGCTAAAAGCATATAAAATCTATTCCACCCCTAAATTTTCCAATCATAAATTCACCCCAACTCACAAATTATAATCTTTGAATTGATATTCCAAAGGGGGCTTCATTCAATGACTGTAATTACAAAATTAAAGCAAACTGTTTCTGGATTAAAAAGTGCACAAGCTAGCTTAGAGGGATTCGCTCTTGATACGGATAACCAACAAGCTAAGCAACTTTTCCAAACAGCTGCGCAGCAAACACAAACGATTATCGATTCTTTAAACCCACGCGTTGAAGAAGTCCAACAAGAAGAACCACAATACTCACAGCAATAACGAATCAGTCTTGCTGTGAAATAGAAAAAGGATGATATGCAGTCATCCTTTTTCTATCACATTACATATTGCAATAGAAATGGAATGATAATTATGCGAAAACTCGGCCTCATAACCGCATTATTTGCACTTCTATTTAGCTCTTTTACCGGATGTGATAATAGTCCTTTAGATAAAAAAGTGAAAGAAGAAGCAAAACGAACGGAGAAAGAAAAAGGTCCAAAGTTAACAAAGACGAGTACGGAATCCTTTAATCAATCTATATCACAAGGAGCGAAGAAAAGAGCTCTCGCTATGGATGAAATTATAAAAAGCACAGCAGTGAATTCAAATTTAGATCTCTACATAGCAGTTACACCTGAGCATCACGAAAGGTTTGGATTAAAACCTCTTCGTAAAAAGCTTCAAAAGCAGCTAAGTGATGAGCATCCTACTTTCGATGTTCGTGTCAGTACAGATAAAAAAATCTTTATGTTACTCGAAAAACTCGAAAGAAAAATTAAGGAAAAAGAAGTATCTAAAGATGAAATTAATAAACAATTAAAATTCATTGGTAAAAAAATGGAGTCTAACACTTAACGCTTTTTAAAAGAAAAGGAAGGATTGCAATGTCTAGTAAAGATAAAAACTTAACCCCTGTACAACAGGAGTATAAAAAATTCGAACAAGAACGCGAACCGAAACGACCTGTCTTAAAAAATTGTATAAAAGCCTTTTTCGTCGGTGGTTTTATTTGCTTCATCGGACAACTCATTTCTACTTTTTACATCACATATTTTGATTTCACTGAACGCTCAGCAGGAAATCCAACAGTCGCAACTCTTATTTTCATTTCTATGTTACTAACTGGATTTGGTATATACGATCGTTTTGGACAGTTTGCTGGTGCTGGTACAGCTGTACCTGTTACTGGATTTGGTAACTCTGTTATTGCAGCATGTATCGAACACCGAACGGAAGGATTCGTCCTTGGTGTTGGCGGCAATATGTTTAAACTAGCGGGTTCTGTTATTTTATTTGGTGTATTTTCAGCTTTTGTCATCGCACTTATTAAAACGATTCTCGTTCAATGGGGAGGTCTATAAATGTTACAAGGACACCGAACGTGGGTATTTGAAAACAAACCAGTCATTATCTCAACAGGGGTTGTCGGTGGACCATTTGAAGCAAAGGGAAACATTCCAGAAGACTTCGATATCCTTCATGAAGATTTATGGCTCGGACAAGATTCCTATGAAAAAGCACATAAAATTTTATTCGAAGAAGCTTGTAGTCGTGCTACTGAAAAAGCAGAACTTCGTAAAGATGATATTCAATTTGTACTTGCAGGAGATTTAATCAATCAAATTACTCCAACAAGCTTTGCTTGCCGGACACTTGGCACTCCTTATCTCGGATTATTCGGGGCTTGTTCTACTTCTATGGAAGGTTTAGCACTTGGGGCAAGTATCGTAAATGCAAAAGGCGCAAAATATTTATTAACTGGTGCATCCAGTCATAATACAGCTGTAGAAAAACAATTCCGCTATCCTACCGAATACGGCGGACAAAAGCCACCTACTGCACAGTGGACAGTAACCGGAGCAGGAGCCGCCATTTTAAGCGATACTGGACATGGTCCAAGAGTAACCTCTGCAACGATTGGGCGAGTTATTGATATGGGATTAACAGACCCTTTTAATATGGGAGGCGCAATGGCTCCAGCTGCAGTTGATACAATTGAAGCCCATTTACGTGAACGCCAAATTGATGCCTCTTACTACGATTTAATCGTAACAGGCGATCTCGGACATGTAGGACGCGAAATTGCTTATGACTTACTACATAAACACGGAACGAAAGTAACGAGCGAACAATTTCAAGATTGCGGAATTATCATTTATAGAGAAGGACAACCTGTCATAGCTGGTGCTAGCGGGCCTGGATGTTCCGCAACAGTCGTATACGGTCATTTATTAAACCGAATGAAAAGAGGAGAGTTCAAAAAAATACTTGTCGTTGCGACAGGCGCTTTACTATCTCCACTTACATTCCAACAAGAAGAAACGATTCCGTGTATCGCTCACGCCGTTTCGATTGAATTTGGAGGTGCAACGCAATGATTTTTTTCTGGGCTTTCGTCATCGGCGGACTCATATGCGTAATCGGACAACTTATGTTTGATGTCGGCAAGTTAACACCAGCTCATACAATGGCAACACTCGTTGTTGCCGGAGCAATATTAGATGGATTCAATTTGTATGAACCATTAATTGATTTCGCTGGAGCCGGGGCAACTGTACCTATTACAAGCTTTGGTAATGCCCTTGTTCATGGCGCAATGGAAGAAGCTGCAAAACATGGCATCGTTGGCGTTATTACTGGCATGTTTAAAGTAACGAGCGCCGGCGTATCCGCGGCTATTATTTTCGGCTTCATAGGTGCATTGTTATTTAAACCGAAAGGATAAGGAGTGTTTGTATGACTGTTATCGCTAGCGTAAAAACTTGCCTTGCTAGTGTAAGAGGAGCTCAAGCAAGTTTAAGCTCTCTTTCATTAAATTCACAAGACGACGAATCCAAACGCGTATTTCATGAATGTATGTTAGAAATGGACAACGTCATCGCTGATTTACAGAATAGAGTTTCAGTATTAGAACGTGAAGAACCTCAATATAAAGGGTTTTAAGTAGACTGGAGGAAATGACTATGTCTCACCTGCCGGAATGGACACTTGTCATTCTTCGCTCTGTATTCATATTAATTATTTTATTCGCTATTACGAAATGGTTAGGGAAAAGACAAATCTCTCAGCTCTCCTTTTTTGAATACATTGCCGGAATGACAATCGGTGACATCGCTGCCCAAGTATCTACAGGGCTCGATTCGAAATTTTTCCACGGCGTCTTTGCGATACTCATTTTCGCTGCGGTACCTTTTTTCACAGGAATCCTCTCCTTAAAGAACAAAACAGCTCGGGATTTCTTTGAAGGGAAATCTACCGTATTAATAAAAGATGGAAAGATACTCGAAGATAACTTAAAGAAAGAAAAATATACGAGTGACGAATTACTTGAACTACTCCGAGGGAAAAGTGCGTTCAGCGTAGCTGAAGTCGAATTTGCTGTCTTAGAACCGAGCGGAGAATTAAATGTATTATTAAAGAAAGATTCTCAGCCACTTACAGCAAAAGACATCGGTTTAAAAGTACCAAACGAGAAAGAACCACAAACTGTTATTATGGATGGAAATGTACTAGATGAACCTCTTTCAGCAAGCGGACATAACCGCGCTTGGCTACATTCAGAATTAGAAAAACTCGGTGTTGTTATTGAAAATGTCTTCCTCGGTCAAGTGGATTCATACGGACAACTTACTATCGACATTTACAATGACAAACTCCAAATGCCTTCTCCTCAAAATAAACCTTTATTATTAGCATCTTTAAAAAAATGTCATGCTGATCTTGAACTATTTTCCCTAGAAACAAAGTCGAAATCAGCAAGCGAAATGTATAGTAAAAACGCCAAACAAATCGAAAAGATTTTAAATAAAGTAACCTATCTTTTAAAAGACTAATTATCGAAAGAACGCTTCAGTTAAAAGGCGTTCTTTTCTTTTTTCTCCAGTTTTCATAACGTTTAAATTTATATAATTCGGTTATGATGTTGAAGATACATAAGCAGGGAATTTCGAAAACATAGCGAATATTTCATGGTACAACTACATATTTTTTTGATTTAAAGTGGTTTCGTTTGACCTTTATTGACCATAATTGTATTATAAGACTAAGAAAGCTTTATAAGGAGGAAATAACAGATGAATTTAATTCCTACAGTAATTGAACAAACAAATCGTGGAGAACGCGCTTACGATATTTACTCTCGACTATTAAAAGACCGCATCATTATGCTTGGTAGTGCAATTGATGACAACGTAGCTAACTCAATCGTTTCCCAGCTTTTATTCTTGGAATCTCAAGATCCAGAAAAAGATATTCACATCTACATCAACAGCCCTGGTGGTTCTATCACAGCGGGTATGGCAATCTATGATACAATGCAGTTTATTAAACCACAAGTATCAACAATCTGTATCGGTATGGCTGCATCTATGGGTGCATTCTTACTTGCAGCAGGTGAAAAAGGAAAACGTTATGCACTTCCAAACAGTGAAGTAATGATTCACCAACCACTTGGTGGAGCACAAGGTCAAGCGACTGAAATCGAAATCGCTGCAAAACGTATCCTATTCTTACGTGAAAAACTAAACCAAATTCTTGCTGACCGCACTGGTCAACCACTTGAAGTACTACAACGCGACACAGACCGCGACAACTTCATGACAGCTGAAAAAGCTTTAGAATACGGTTTAATCGATAAGATCTTTACAAATCGTTAATACTTAAAAGCGAAAGCGGCTCGTTTAGAATCGCAGGGCGATGGAGCCCCTGATTCCGAGGCGCTTTTTGCCTCGAATGAAGGGGCGAAACAACCGGAGATTCTAAACGCTAGAGCTAGATATAACTAAAAGTGGAAGCGCCCTATAAGTGGGCGCTTCTTTTATATATTGTTCCCCGCTCACATACCCCATCCAGTATCCCTCTAAATATATCAACGATTTTGCAATTATATCGAACAAAACTCAAATTATATCAACGATTTTTTTAATATATCAACGGTTCGACACAACATATCGATTTACCGACAATCTCCGACAAGGACAAACCAGCTAAATACCCCTCCCCGCTAATCCGCACAAACAACAAAACAAAAAAACTATCGCATATACGCGATAGCTCTTTATTGTACATATGCAGCTAATGCTTCTAAAGCCTCTTCTGCATCTGAACCTTCTGTTGTAATTGTTATCATGCTTCCAGTTCCAATTGCTAAGCTCATAATCCCCATTATGCTCTTTGCATTTACTGTCTTTCCATCTTTCTCAATAAAGATATCTGCATGAAAGCGATTTGCCTCTTGTACAAACAACGCAGCCGGACGTGCTTGTAAACCGTTTTTTAATGAAACCTGAACTCGTTTTTGAACCACAGCTCCATTTCCCCTTTAACCTCTTATTTTTTTGCTACCGTTTCCCCCGCGCGTAATTTCTCTGCAATTTCATCGATTTTACGCAAACGATGATTAATACCCGATTTACTAATTTTCCCCCCGGATACCATCTCACCTAACTCTTTCAATGTTACATCTTGATAATCTCTTCGTAGTTGCGCAATCTCTTGTAGTTTATCTGGCAATATATCAAGACCAACCGTCTCATCAATATAGCGGATATTTTCAATCTGCCTTAGCGCTGCACCAATTGTTTTATTTAAATTAGCTGTTTCGCAGTTCACTAAACGATTTACGGAATTACGCATATCACGTACGATTCGAATATCTTCAAACCTTAAAAGTGCATTATGAGCACCAATAATATTTAAAAATTCCGTAATTTTCTCCGCTTCTTTCAAATACGTAATGTACCCTTTTCTTCTTTCCAACGTCTTACTATTTAAATCAAATCCGTTCATCAGTTCACATATAGCATCATTATGTTCCTTATATAACGAAAAGATCTCTAAATGATAAGATGATGTTTCTGGGTTATTTACTGAACCACCTGCTAAAAATGCACCGCGTAAATACGATCGTTTACAACACTTCTTCTCAATCAATTCTTGTGATATATTTCGAATAAATGAAAAGTCATCTCGAACGATATGAAGATCGGCTAATATTTCGCGAGACTTTTCAACAAGCCTTACGATATATACATTATTTTTCTTCAATCGCATTTTTTTACGAACAAGTAATTCTACCGTCACATCATATCCTTTTTTCAAAAGCGTATAAATCCTTCTTGCAATTGCCGCATTTTCTGTTTGAATATCGATAGATAGACGACGGTTTGAAAAAGAAAGCGATCCGTTCATTCGAAGTAACGCCGATAATTCTGCTTTCTCACAGCATTCTTTCACTTCAAGATTCGTCAACTCTTTCTTTGTTTCTGATGCAAATGACACAGTCAACACCTCCTTATACGATTATTATGGAACAAAATTCTTGTCCTATATGAATGAGGAGCGCCACCTCAAACGAGGCAACGCACATTTATAACAATGAATATAAAATCGAAGCTAACTTTAACGTATCATGCCTTACAACACGATCATCATACTTCGCTAATCCCTCTTGAATAACATCAATATTATTTTCAGCAAAACGTTCTTCATCCACTACAACTGGTGTAGACATTTCTTCCTCATATAACTTACGTAATTCACAAGGAATCTCACGGTTATTTACAATTGCAGTATTAATAAATGGTTGCCCTAAATGATCGTGTAACGCCTGCACATGATCAAAAGCAGTATATCCCATCGTTTCACCCGCTTGTGTCATAACGTTACATACATATACCTTCTTCGCCTTTGCAGCAAGAACAGCGTCCCCAATTTTGTTAACAACTAAGTTGGGTAATATACTCGTATACAAACTTCCTGGGCCGAAAACAAGTAAATCAGCTCGTTTAATCTCAGCCAACGTTTCATGCAATGGCTCTACATCTTCTGGAGTTAAAAAGACACGATTAATCTTCTTTCCGTAATAAGGAATCTTTGATTCACCTGTTACAATTTCCCCATCTTCAAGTTCCGCATGAAGTACCGCACTTTGATTCGCTGCTGGTAATACACGTCCTCTGACATTTAATACTTTACTTGTTTCCGTAATTGCATGGAAAAAGTCTCCTGTAATCGAGGTCATACCTGCCAACAATAGATTTCCTAACGCATGACCTTTCAGTCCGTCTCCTGTTGTGAAACGGTGCTGAAATAAAGCTTCCACCAGTGGCTCTACATCCGATAACGCAACCAGTACGTTACGGATGTCACCTGGAGGTGGAATTTCTAGCTCATCACGTAATCTACCCGAACTGCCACCATCATCAGCGATTGTAACAACTGCTGTAATATCAACAGGATATTGCTTTAATCCTCTTAATAAAACAGAAAGTCCAGTCCCGCCTCCCATAATGACAATTTTAGGCTTTCTCTCTTTTTTCATCCCTTAATGGCCCTTTCTCTTCTCCACATCACGATGAGATACATGAACACTATACTCTGGTTTCAAATGTTTCCCAAGGTATTCTGTAAGCGTAACAGAACGATGCTGTCCACCTGTACATCCAATTGCAATTACAAGTTGACTTTTGCCTTCTCTTTTATAATGAGGCAGCATGAAAGTAATCAGATCCGTCAACTTCTCTAAAAACTTATGTGTCTCATTAAATTTCAGTACATAGGAAGAAACTTCTTCATCTAGTCCTGTTAATGGCTTCATATGTGGAATGTAATATGGATTTGGTAAAAAACGAACATCAAATACTAAATCTGCATCAATTGGAATACCGTACTTAAATCCAAATGACATAACATTTACACGAAATGCTTGCTCAGTTTCTGTTGAGAACAAGTGAACAATTTTTTCACGTAATTCTTTCGGTTTTAAATCCGATGTATCAAGCACAATATTTGCTCGTGCCTTCATATCTGTTAATAAATTGCGCTCTGCTTCGATTCCCTTTAACGGCAAACCAGTTGGTGCAAGTGGATGCGAACGTCTCGTTTCTTTATAACGAGTTACAAGCGTACTATCTTTCGCATCTAAAAATAAAATATGAGGAATAATCCATGTACGTTCTGATAAATCATCAAGTGCTCCCCATAAATGCTCGAAAAACTCGCGGCCACGTAAATCAATACCAAGTGCCACTTTATTCATTTTCCCTTTTGAATCCGCCATAAGCTCAATAAACTTTGGCAATAACATCGGTGGTAAATTATCTACACAAAAATATCCTAAATCTTCAAAACTTTGTAAAGCTACTGTTTTTCCAGCTCCAGACATCCCTGTAATAATTACCATTTTTATATCATTATTCTCTGTCATCGTATCCTCTCCTTGACGGTTTAACTCGGATCTAATCGATATGAAAGCAACTCAAAATCTGGGGTATATACAAATGTACCGTAGATTATGCCATTTCCTTTAATTAAATAATCAATAATGTGATAATCTCCTGGCGCCATTGCTAAATCATCAATTTTATCAAATGTATGCCAACCAATGATGCCTTCTTCGCTCTCTAGTTTGTTTTCTCCTGCAAAATCTGTCGCTAAAAAGGAGAACATCATCCATTCAGAAACAACTTTATCACCTTCTTGGATGACAAAGGTGAAGACCCCCTTTAACGCTGGGTTTTTCAAATAAATACCTGTTTCTTCGCGATATTCGCGAACAACGGAATCTCTTACAGTCTCACCACGCTCCATTTTCCCGCCTGGTGCAACCCACCAATTTCGGCGAGGTTTTTGGAGTAAGAGTACTTCATTATCTCTAATTAACACACAGTTTGTCACTCTTTGCATGTTTCTTCACCTCAGCTACTTGCAGTAAAATTTCTCACTGCATACTTCTTTCATTATACTATCAAAAACAGTTTGCTACAACGAAGGAGCCAGTCCTCTTTCGCTAAGCATATGCTACTCAACAATTTTAAAAAAGCTTTCCATAACAAGCAATGTAAATGCTTAGACTTTTAATGAATAGCATGAAAAATCCCCTTAACGATTTTTATCGCCAAGGGGATTAAAGCCCTTATTTCTTACCGAAATAAGTAACAATCGCAAATCCTAAAATAAAGGTAATAATTGAACTTATAATTGAAAATCCGCCAGTTGGAATACCAGGGAACACAATTACAATCGAACCGATAACTAGTCCAATAATTGCCGCAAATGTCATACTTTTATAACGATCTAATAAAAAACTAATGCCTTTACTACTTACAACAAATCCAACCATAACACCAGCACCGATAACCACGATTAAAGGTAAGTTAAGTGTAGTTAAAGCGTTAATTGCTGTTGGATACACACCAATAATTAATAAAATAAACGATCCACTAATCCCAGGAAGTAGCATAGCCATACTAGCCATCCATCCTGCGAAAAATAAACCAATTGCATTTAAAATTGTTAACGTCGTAATTGGATCTGCTGCCTTATCTGGTTTAAAGAAAGCTGTGATCGCAACAAGAATTGCTGCAACTATTAATAAAACAATGTGCTTACCTTTAAACGACGACTTTGCATCAGCTTCTCTCATTAACATCGGTAATATACTAATAATTAAACCGAGGAAGAAAAATTGAGTCGGTTCATAATGATTTGCAAGTAAATATTTAATAACATGACTTAACGTTAAAAACGCTGCTGCCACACCAGCTGCAAGTGGAATTAAAAACCCTAAATGTTTTTTCCATTCACGACTAAAGAATCCACTAATTGCCGCAAGCAATTGTTCATAAATCCCTAACACAACAGCGATTGTACCGCCGCTCACACCAGGAATTAAATCACTAACGCCCATACAAAATCCACGATATATATTACGCCATTCCATACTGAATAAATTCCTCATTTCTTATAGTGATTTTTTCCGTAAAGTCCAGTATATCAATAAGAAAGCTTATAATCCTTATATTTTTTGACAATACTTTGACATTTTCACACAAAAAAAGAAGAAAGCTCCTGTCGGTAGCTTTCTTCTCACAAGGTATATTATCCCTTATTTTTCTGATACATTTTTTAATTCCTCTAATAATTCTTCTACGTAATGTTGTGCACTTTGTGCTGCAATACTACCGTCACCTGTTGCAGTTACAATTTGACGAAGCATTTTTTCACGAACATCACCAGCTGCGAAAATACCAGGGATTTTAGTTTCCATACGTTCGTTCGTTTCAAGGTAACCATTTTCATTTGTAATACCTAGTTCAACAAATGGTTTTGATAATGGTAACATACCGATGTATACGAATACGCCGTCAGTTTTGACTTCTTTCTCTTCTCCACTGTTTACGTCTACAAGTGTTACACTTCCTACTTTACCGCTTGCTTCGTTAATTTCTTTTATAGTGTGGTTCCAAATGAAATCTACTTTTTCGTTTTGGAAAGCACGGTCTTGTAAAATTTTCTGTGCACGAAGCGTGTCACGACGGTGAACGATCGTTACTTTTGATGCGAAGCGTGTTAAGAATACACCCTCTTCAACAGCAGAATCTCCACCGCCAATTACGATAAGTTCTTTTCCTTTAAAGAATGCCCCATCACATACTGCACAATATGATACACCACGGCCGCCAAGTTCTGTTTCACCCGGTACACCAATTTTTTTATACTCTGCACCGCTTGCAACGATAATTGCACGTGCTTTATATTCTTTTTTACCAGCAATAATTGTTTTGTATTCTTTACCATCGATGACTTCTTTCACATCACCGTATGCATATTCAGCACCAAATTTCTTCGCATGCTCGAACATTTTATTTGATAAGTCTGGTCCTAAAATAGACTCATAACCTGGGTAGTTTTCTACATCTTCCGTGTTTGCCATTTGGCCACCTGGAATACCACGCTCAAGCATTAATGTGCTTAAATTTGCACGAGATGTATATACTGCAGCTGTCATACCAGCTGGTCCTGCACCAATAATAACGACATCATAAATTTTTTCTTCTGACACACTATTCACTCCTATCCATTCCTACACAATTAAGTTACCCTCATTATACTGTTAGCATCATTTTTTTCCCAATGATTTGCTTATCTTATGTGTGCGTACGCTTAACAGCTTGCACATACTTTCGGACAGTCGCTACAGATACATTATATACATCCCCAAGCTCCGACTGTGTCATTTTATTTCCTTGTTCGCCGCGTACAATGTATTCAATCGCAGCTGACCAGCCGTACACATTTGTAAATATGTCTCCAGATGTATATAAACGTATGAACGTACAAAACCAAAAGTGTAAACACTCTTCAATTAATTCATCATCTTTTTTCGTATAATTGTATAAGGCATCCGCGATTCTCGCGCACTGCTCAAATTGTTGTAAATCAGCTGGAATACTCTTATGACTATTAAGTAAAAAGAAGTACTTTGCAAGTTGCGATACGATGGGAACACCGTTCTTCGCTTGCGTTATATCAAAGAAGAATCCAACCTTCTCCGGCGTTGACAATTCATTCATTAAATATAAAGCTAGCATTTGTTCTTCTAGCGTCGCACTTTGCTGAAATGATTTTCGTAATTCTTCAAATAACACGTTTTGTCCTTCATCTGCTAAATTCAGCGCATTCCACGGTTCTTTTCCCTTTTTATCAGGATGCAATTCCACGACATGTTGCCACATTTTTTCAGCTAGTTGCTGATCTTTCACCATATACGCAGAATATGCAAACCAATAATAAAAACTAACGTCTCCTTCGTACCCTTGACGCTTTAATAGTTTGAACCATTTATATGCATGCTCGAAATAACCAATTGTTGCAAGTGTAGTTCCCAGTTTCAAACGATGTTCAAATGAAATCGGATATACCGAAACTAGCTGTCCCGCTAACGCTTCTACTTGTTTATGCTCTCCAATTGAATATAGAAAAATAAGCGTATTACAAAGCGCATGTATATTACCAGGATTTTTCTCTAAAATCATTTCTGTTAACTTCAGTGCTTTGTCTACATTACCCGATTGAAAATGTGCAATGGCTAAATTATTATGACCTGACCAAAATTCCGGATAATCTTTCGTAACAATTTCTAATGTAGCAATTGCTTCTTCCAATTGTCCATTACGAATATAACGATTCGCTTCTTCCTGCATAACAATTAAATCATCTTCATCTTCAATCTCTTCCGCACCCATTGCTTCTTCTTCCATAATCTCAAGAAGTTCTAATGTATCTTCTACGAATTCCTTCTCTTTTGCAACTTCTAAATAACGATCCGCATATTTCTTCGCCTGTTGAAATAACCCCATATATGCATAATTATTTGCAATAAAATAATAGCACTGTTCAAGTTCTGGATTAGATCTAACTAACTTTAAGAATATTTGGTTCGACTCTTGATATTCACCAGCCTCAGATAATACTGTTGCTAATTGACATAAAATAAACGGCTCCTTCTCACTTTGTGCCGCTCTTCGAAAATATTTAATTGCATCTTGTAATTTTTGCCCTTTGTAAGCTCTCATCCCTTTTTTATAAAAGAAGTCCGCTAATTGATTAAAAGAGATAACTTGTCCGTTCTCCTTATATATCCTTTGATTTTTCCCCATATATCCTCCAGTTTTTTGTTTTCTTCGCTCACACATTCTTCTATCTATAAGTATAAACGATTCCGTAAAAAACAAAACAGTATATTATACTCAATTATTTCCTTTTTATTCATAAAAAAAGAGGAGAAATGTTACATTTTCACCATGAACCTTCTCTTGCGGTCATTTGCTCTTTCGTATAAATAATACGCATTGGATTTCCACCTACGAAAGCACCGCTCGGTACATCTCTATGAACAAGTGTGCCAGCTGAGACAGTCGCACCGTCTCCAATTTTCACACCTGGTAATATTGTTACATTCGCTCCAATCATCACTTCATTTCCAATGACGATTTCCCCAAGTCGATATTCACGAATTAAATATTCATGCGCTAAAAGCGTTGTATTATAGCCAATAATCGAATTCTCTCCCACAGTTATCTTTTCCGGGAACATAATATCCGGCATTACCATAAGCGCAAATGATGTTTTCTTTCCTACTTTCATCCGTAAAAAAGTACGGTACAACCAATTCTTCACAGATAAAAATGGCGTGTAACGCGCAATTTGGATAATAATAAAGTTTTTCATTACCTTCCAAAAAGACACTGTTTTATACACATTCCATAATGAATTTTCTCCTGAAACAGGATAGCGCGTTGTCCGTCGCACTTAGCTCGCTCCTCTACTAACTTACTTGGACCTTTATGAACGGTTCATATTAGACAAAATTGGTAGCAAATCACTCATTTTATCTAGCATAAAGTCCGGCTTGTAAGCCTCTAAATACGCTCTACCTTTCAGCGTCCATGAAACCGCAGCTGTTTTCGTCCCCGCATTTTGACCACCGACAATATCATGATGATTATCTCCAACCATCAATGCCTCTTCTGGTTTTGCATCTAATAATTCAAGCGCTTTTTGAAGTGGCTCTGGATGTGGTTTCACATGCTCTACATCATCAATTGTCACGACAACATCAAAAAATTCATCAAGCTTTGACAACTGTAATCCCATCTCAACGGTGTGTCTCGCTTTCGTTGTAACAATACCAACTTTATAACCTTGCTTCTTCAACTCTCGAACTGTTTCATATACAGTTTCATATTCTTCTACTAATTCATCATGATGATCATGGTTAAATTCGCGATAACTTGTAATCATCTCTTCAACCTTACTTTCATCAATCTTACTGAAAGTATCATGCAAAGATGGACCGATAAATGGCAACACATCTTCACGCTTATATTGATTTGGATAATACGTATTTAAAGTATGTAAAAAAGAAGAAATAATAAGTTCGTTTGTATTAATTAAAGTTCCATCTAAATCAAATAACACTGTATTTATTCTCATTGCCTTAGTCCTTTCGCCTTCCTGAATATGAAAGAAGCAGCATCTTATAATAAGATGCTACTTTTCTCTAATTTTCCGAATATCTTTTATCAGCTTGCCCCATTTTTCGTCTCACAATAATGAAAATAATAGAAATAACAACAAGTCCAATTGACATTACTTGTGCAATACGAAGTGGTCCTAGCATTAAACTATCAGTACGTAAGCCTTCTACGAAGAAGCGTCCTACTGAATACCAAATTAAATATGTGAAGAATAATTCCCCGCGGCGTAAATTCACTTTTCTTAATGCAAGTAGTAAAATTACACCTGCAAAATTCCATAATGATTCATATAAAAACGTCGGATGATAGTACACACCCTCAATATACATTTGATTAATAATGAAATCTGGTAAATGAAGACCTTCTAAAAACTGTCTCGTTACTTCATCACCATGCGCCTCTTGGTTCATAAAGTTTCCCCATCGGCCAATTGCTTGTCCTAATAAAATACTTGGTGCAGCAATATCCGCCAACTTCCAGAATGAAACCCCGCGTCGCTTTGCAAAAAGAATCCCTGTAATAACCGCTCCGATTAAACCACCATGAATCGCCAAGCCACCTTGACGAATATTAATAATTTGACTCGGGTTTTGCGCGTAATATTCCCATTCAAAAATAACATAGTACATTCTCGCAAATAGAATAGCGATCGGTACTGCAATTAATACAAGGTCAACAAATGTATCTTTTGGAATACCTAGCCTTTCTCCCTCGCGAGTTGCTAGCCAAAGACCTAATAGCACACCTGTACCGATAATAATCCCGTACCAATAAACAGGAAACGGCCCAAGTTGGACAGCTACGCGGTCAAGCTGCGGTACAGAACCTAACAGCATATGTATGACCTCCCTCTCCAATGTTTACTCCTGATTCCCTAACTCAATCGCACTCATTAATCGTTCTGAGAACTGCTGTGCTGCATTGACTCCCATACGCTTTAAACGGAAGTTCATCGCTGCTACTTCAATAATAACAGCCAAGTTTCGACCAGGACGAACTGGAAGTGTAATCTTCGTAAGTTCTGTATCAATAATTTTCATCTTCTCTTCATCAAGACCTAAGCGATCATAGTTTTTCTTTTGATCCCAAATTTCAAGATTAATAACAAGTGTAATACGCTTATAATTTCGCACTGCCCCTGCACCGAATAACGTCATAACGTTAATGATACCTAGACCACGAATTTCTAATAAATGCTCAATTAAATCTGGTGAGCTTCCTACTAATGTGTCTTCATCTTCTTGGCGAATTTCTACACTATCATCCGCAACAAGGCGGTGACCACGCTTCACAAGTTCAAGAGCTGTCTCACTTTTACCAACACCACTTTGACCTGTAATTAAAACACCAACACCATAAATATCTACTAATACACCATGAACAGCAGTTGTTGGTGCTAGCTTACCTTCTAAATAATTAGTTAAACGACTTGATAATCTCGTTGTCGTTTGAGAAGAACGTAATAAAGGCATGCCTGATTCACGTGATGCTTGTAATAACTCATCTGGTACATCTTGATTACGAGTTATAATAATACATGGCGTCTCCTCGGTACAAAGCGCTTTCATTCTCTCTTGTTTTTGCTCTGTTGTTAACGTATCAAAGAACGTGAGCTCCGTTTTTCCAAGAAGCTGCACGCGATCAGCTGGATAATATGTAAAGAATCCTGCCATTTCAATTCCAGGTCGTGATAAATCACTTGTATCAATCGGACGATGAATTCCTTCCTCACCACTTATTAACTCCAATTGAAATTGTTCAATTAAATCTTTTGTCCTTACTTTTGGCATATGTATAAACCTCCACTCCGCTGCGGGTTCAGTCTCGTTTGATGTAAAATTCCATTCTACCGGATATTGTACCATTTTTTTCTGGAAACAAGAAATACGGTTTCTAATAAATAGAAAAAAACATTTCATACGAATAATGAAATGTTTTTCTTTTTGTCATTTTCTCTTTTTTTCATATAGAGGTTCCACAATTGCCTTCTCAATAATCATATTAAAAATTGAAATACAAATTGCCGCAACAATCGCTACACCAAATCCTGATATATTAAAAGCATCTCCTAATAATGAATCTGCTATTTTTAACGTAATCGCATTAATAACAATTAAGAAGAAGCCGAAAGTTACAACAGTAATTGGTAGCGTAATTAAAATTAAAAACGGCTTTACGAACATATTTAAAACCGCCAATATAATACTCGCAATAATTGCAGTTTGTATATTTGCTACGTAAAATGCATCTGGTGCAATCCCTTTTAAAAGCCCCGATACAGCGATTAACACAACGCTATTTACAAGAAGTGATACAATCCATCTCATTTCGTTACACATCCTTTTAAACATATATATTTCATCATACGCTAATAGATAATAAACGCAAGTATGATACAAACACTTATATCAACTTATTCTATCTTTCATGCTTGTATACCTACTAACACTTCCTCGCAAAATAAGGACCACACCACCTATGTTCATGAGTTTTCACAAAGGTCCAAGTGAAATCTTTATCTACAATATAGATATCACCTTTATACGCATCGTCTGTCTCACACAATATATCATCCATATGTAACAAACTCGCATCCTTTATTAACAGTACCTCATCACAGTGTTGGTAGAAAATGTAGCAATCCTTTTTCACTTCATTATGAAACTCGTTTTCCGCTTCTTTACCCTCTAAACACTTCTTTTTCTCATAACTAAATATGTGCCATAGATAACCACATGCATACCTATCTCCATGAAGAAAAATATCTTCTTTTTCTTTATCACTTAAATGATTTGCAAAGTGATCCTCCCAGCACTTTCGAAAATATACACCCCAACTTTGAAATTCTCTTACCTTCATATTTTTCTTTCTTAACACCTCTAAAAACTCCATCTTCTCCCCCTATACAATAAAAACCGAGTGTCATTTCCACTCGGTTTTTATTCACACACTTATTGCGATAATTCTACTTCTTTTATTTTCTCTTTCATTCTTGCTTTATCACGATTTAAAATCTCTTTTAAATACTTACCTGTATACGAGCGCTCTTCTTTCACTACTTGCTCTGGCGTTCCGGAAGCAACAATTTGTCCACCTTTGTCCCCGCCTTCTGGTCCAAGATCAACGATATAATCAGCTGTTTTTATCACATCTAAATTATGTTCAATTACAAGTACCGTCTCACCGCTCTCAACAAGACGTTGCAGCACTTCTAGAAGACGTGCAATATCATGCGCATGTAAACCAGTCGTTGGCTCATCTAAAATATATAACGTACGACCTGTAGAACGACGGTGTAATTCAGAAGCTAATTTCACACGCTGTGCTTCCCCACCAGATAATGTTGTTGCTGGTTGACCTAATTTCATATAACCAAGCCCAACATCTACAAGCGTTTGAAGTTTACGCTTAATTTTAGGAATATTGGCGAAGAATTCTACTCCATCTTCAATTGTCATCCCTAACACTTCAGAAATATTCTTATCTTTATATTTCACTTCTAACGTTTCACGATTATATCGTTTACCGTGACAAACTTCACACGGAACATACACATCTGGTAAGAAGTGCATTTCGATTTTAATAATTCCATCACCACGGCACGCTTCACAACGTCCACCTTTTACATTAAAACTGAAACGTCCTTTTTGATATCCGCGCACTTTCGCTTCATTCGTTTGTGCAAACACATCACGAATATCATCGAATACACCTGTGTACGTCGCTGGATTAGAACGTGGTGTACGACCAATTGGCGATTGATCAATATCAATTACTTTATCTAAATGTTCAAGACCTTTAATCTCTTTATGAGTACCTGGCTTCGCTTTCGCTTTATATAACTTTTGCGCTAACGATTTATATAGTACTTCATTAATCATCGTACTTTTACCTGATCCAGATACACCTGTTACCGCTACAAACGTACCGAGTGGGAATGACATTTTTGCATTCTTTAAGTTATTCTCTTTTGCGCCGACAATCTCTACTTTACGTCCATCACCTTTACGTCTTTCAAGTGGAACTGGAATAAACTCTTTACCGCTTAAATACTTACCTGTCAGCGAATTCTCATCCTGCATCACTTCAGCTGGTGTACCTGCTGACACAACTTGACCACCGTGAATACCTGCACCAGGTCCGATATCAAGTAAATAGTCAGCAGCCATCATCGTATCTTCATCATGTTCAACCACAATTAACGTATTACCTAAATCGCGCATTTCTTGCAATGTACGAATAAGACGATCGTTATCGCGCTGGTGTAAACCAATTGAAGGCTCATCAAGAATATAAAGTACGCCAGTTAGACGAGAACCAATTTGCGTCGCTAAACGAATACGCTGCGCCTCACCACCTGATAACGTACCAGCCGCACGACTTAGCGTTAAATAATCTAAACCAACGTTCACTAAGAATCCAACGCGCTCCTGAATTTCTCTTAAAATTAAATGAGCTATTTTTTGTTGCTTCTCCGTTAGCTCTACATTCGAGAAAAATTCTTGTACTTCTTGAACTGAATACTTCGTTACGTCAGCAATCGTTTTATCACCAACAAAAACAGCTAAGCTTTCAGGCTTTAAACGGCCGCCTTTACACTTCGGACAAGCTTGTTCTGCCATATACTTTTCCATTTGCTCACGAATGTAATCGGAACTCGTTTCACGATAACGACGTTCAATGTTTGGAATAACACCTTCAAATAAAATCTCATTTTCCTTTACTTGACCGAATTCATTTACATAGCGGAAATAAACCTTCTCTTCCCCGCTTCCGTACAACACTTTATCAAATAAATCTTTCGGTATATCTTTCACAGGCATATCCATATCAACGCCGTAGTGATTACATACAGATTGTAAAAGTTGTGGATAGTATTGTGAACTTGTCGGTTCCCAAGGTGCAATCGCATGTTCATTTAATGATAAATCCCAGTTCGGGATAACAAGTTCTAAATCTACCTCTAGCTTTGAACCAAGTCCATCACAAGAAGGACAAGCTCCGAACGGACTGTTGAATGAGAACATACGCGGCTCTAATTCTCCGATTGAAAAACCACAATGCGGACAAGCATGATGTTCACTAAATAGAAGTTCCTCTTCTCCCATTACATCGATTAAAACTCGGCCTCCGCCAAGCTTTAATGCACTTTCAAGTGAATCAGCAAGACGGCTTGCGATTCCTTCTTTTACAACAATACGGTCAATTACAACTTCAATGGAATGCTTCTTATTTTTATCTAACGTAATCTCTTCAGACACATCGAGCATTTCACCATCAACACGTACACGAACATATCCTTGCTTCTTAATATCTTCAAGTACTTTCACATGTGCACCTTTACGACCAGAAACGATAGGAGCTAACACTTGTAATTTCGTACGTTCAGGATATTCAAGAACACGGTCTACCATCTGCTCTACTGTTTGTGATGTAATTTCAATCCCATGATTTGGACAAATTGGCGTACCAATTCGCGCAAATAATAAACGTAAATAATCATAAATCTCCGTTACCGTTCCGACAGTTGAACGTGGATTACGACTCGTCGTTTTTTGATCGATTGAAATCGCTGGTGACAATCCTTCAATCGTATCTACATCCGGCTTATCCATTTGTCCTAAAAACTGGCGCGCATACGCAGATAACGATTCTACGTATCTGCGCTGCCCTTCTGCATAAATCGTATCAAATGCTAATGATGATTTCCCCGAACCAGACAATCCCGTTACAACGACAAGCTGATTTCTCGGAATGGTTACATCAATATTTTTTAAGTTATGTGCTCTAGCACCTTTTACAACGATAAAATCCTTGCTCTTACTCACTCTTTTCACCCTTCCGCTTTTAATTCTAATAGTAAATCTCTTAGTTCAGCTGCACGCTCGAAGTCTAACGCTTTTGCTGCTTCTTTCATCTCTGCTTCCATCTTCGCAATTGTCTTTTCACGCTCTTTTTTCGTCATTTTCTTAGCAGGAGTTGCTTCGTATGTTTCTGTCTCTTCAGCAGTTGTCGTTGCACGGATTACATCACGTACGCCTTTTTGAATCGTTTTCGGCGTAATACCATGCTCTTTATTGTAGGCTTCTTGTATAGTACGACGACGCTGCGTTTCTTCAATTGCAATTCCCATTGATCTTGTTATACGATCTGCGTACATAATAACTCGGCCGTTTTCATTACGCGCGGCACGACCAATTGTTTGAATTAATGAGCGCTCTGAACGTAAGAACCCTTCCTTATCAGCATCTAAAATCGCTACAAGTGATACTTCTGGAATATCTAATCCTTCTCGTAATAAGTTAATACCGACCAGTACATCAAACTTACCAAGGCGAAGATCGCGGATAATTTCAATACGTTCTAACGTTTTAATTTCAGAGTGAAGATAGTTAACTTTAATTCCTACATCTTTTAAGTAGTCCGTTAAATCCTCGGACATTTTCTTCGTTAAAGTCGTAATTAATACACGTTCATTTTTTGCAATACGATCTTGAATCTCTCCTAATAAATCGTCAATTTGCCCTTCAATAGGTCGTATATCGATTGGTGGATCTAAAAGCCCTGTTGGACGAATAATTTGTTCTATTACTTCTGGTGACTGCTCTAACTCGTACGGTCCTGGCGTCGCCGAAACGTAAATAACTTGATTCGTTTTCTCCTCAAACTCATCAAACATGAGCGGTCTATTATCTAAAGCTGACGGCAGACGGAATCCATGATCCACAAGCACTTGCTTACGTGCTTGGTCCCCGTTATACATCGCTCTTACTTGTGGCACTGATACGTGCGACTCATCCATAACAATTAAGAAATCTTCCGGGAAATAGTCCAATAACGTATACGGTGTTGCACCCGCTGGACGAAGTGTTAAATGACGGGAATAGTTTTCAATCCCTGAACAAAAGCCCATCTCGCGCATCATTTCTAAATCATAACGTGTACGCTGCTCTATACGCTGCGCTTCTAACAACTTACCGTTATCATTTAATTCCTTTAAACGCTCTTCTAATTCTTTTTCAATATTTTCAATAGCGACCTTCATTTTCTCTTCACGCGTAACGAAGTGAGATGCTGGGAAGATTGCTACATGATCACGTTCTGCTAATACTTCACCTGTTAACGCATTTACTTCACGAATACGATCGATTTCATCACCGAAAAATTCAATTCGAATACAATGCTCATCAAGTGATGCTGGGAAGATTTCAACTACATCTCCGCGCACACGGAATGTACCACGCTTGAAATCAATATCATTACGTCCATACTGTACATCAACAAGTTCACGAAGCAATTGATTGCGGTCCTTCTCCATACCAACTCGAAGTGATACAACTAACTCGCGGTATTCTTCAGGAGAACCTAAACCATATATACACGAAACACTCGCAACGATAATTACATCGTCCCGTTCAAATAATGCAGACGTTGCTGAGTGACGCAATTTATCAATTTCATCATTAATCTGCGCGTCCTTTTCAATAAACGTATCTGTTTGTGGTACATACGCTTCTGGCTGATAATAATCGTAATAACTAACAAAATACTCAACTGCATTATTCGGGAAAAAGTCTTTCAACTCACTATATAACTGTCCTGCTAACGTTTTATTGTGAGCCATAACAAGTGTTGGCTTTTGCACTTCTTTAATGACATTTGAAATCGTAAATGTCTTACCCGTTCCTGTCGCTCCAAGCAACACTTGCTTTTTCTTTCCACTATTAATTCCCTCTACAAGCTTCTCTATAGCTACCGGCTGATCACCTTGCGGGGAATACGCTGATATAATTTCAAATTGATGTTCCAAGTAAAATCCGACCTCCTCATAAAAATCTGTATTATTATTTTACCACGAATGCCTATAAAAAACCTAAAAAAACGAACAGATATTCGGTAAAGTTTTCGACAATATACACATAGAAAAAGGAAGGAGTAAATACTTCCTTCCTCTACTAACTCTATTTTTTAGGTACATATACTAAGTCATATCCATTGCGCCCAGCTTCATTCGTACAATCTATTAGTCTATAAGTGATTCCTGATTCGCGCTGGTCTTTAACAATACTTTTACAACTATCTTTATGTAACCCTTTATCCTTCCCAGCAAATTTGTCTTTTCTATTATCTGACACATAAAATATATCGTTCCCACTATACTCTAACGTTTGAAAAATCGGGTCCCCTTCAAGGGTATACTGTACAATTCTTATTTTATCAACTTCCCTTTGTTCGACATTCAAAACGAAATTTTCAAATTTATCTAGATTGGAAATCCTGGTTCCCTTTACAATGACATCGTTCTTCTTATCAATTGTAGTGTTAGATGGTGAGCATGCTACTAAGCTAAAGAGAAATATCCATATAAAACTGGTTCTTTTTCCTATTGTCATCCTCTCCTATAAAAATTATTTGTATACCGCAAAAGCTACTTTCCCCTAAGAAAGTAGCTTCTTGTTCCCTTTCTCCTTCTTCGGAAAAAGAACATATGAAAATGAAATAGCTGCATCCACTAAAAGTATAATCACCCAAACTTGGCTCACGCGACTTGCAGCTTTATTTAAAACGATTCCCGATTCTAACCAATTACCCCATTGTTCAAATGGAATAAATCCATACGCGAAGAAAAAGAATATGTGCACACCAACGAATAAAACAAGATGTAATACCCAATTTTTTATTTCCTGCTTTGCATAGGCCATACCTGTTAATTCTACCTGTTCTTCAATAATAGGCGCCGGTTCATTACGCCATTTCGCAACTAGCTTTTGCGCAAATATATCCAGCTTCTTCAAATCATTTTTCCCGTAGAAAACTGCATACAGTAAAATAATTACAGTAATGATTTGAAAATTAGAGAACTTTCCTGTTTGATAATAGTCCACTGCCCCTAATGTTAAAATAAACACTTCATTTACGAGTAGTACAATCCCCATAATAAAGCTCGCCTTCTTCAAACGGAATCCGTAACGGAGTAAAAAGAAACCGATAGCCGATAACCAAAATACAATCTCTGCTCCAATTAAAAAATACCAACGATATTCTGCGAGTATGCTCATTTATCCTTCTCCCTTTCATCATAAATACGAAAAGCTTCATCCATATATAATAAAAACTCTTCTTCAATTGGATACATGCTCATTTTCTGTGAATCTTCCTTTGATTTTCTAACTTCCCATAACTTATCTAAAAACGCTTCGTCACCATTAGCCATTTCTAAACACTTCTGCATTAATCTCTTCATTGCCCTTTGTACTTCATCACTAGTGGCTTCTTTACCCTCTTTCATAAAAATACGTAATTGCTTTAATAAATCTACCCATTCTAAAACATTCGGATCTTCCTCACTCATATTCGGCAAATTATGAAGCAACTTTTGTTCTTCCTTTGAAAATACTTCATTTTGAAATATTTCACGTATACGAGGAGACTGTTTTGAAAGCTGAATAAGTTCAAACATAACTTTCCAATCAAGTTCTCCCTCTACATCTACCGAATAAACAACTGCTTGTAAAACACGCTCCATTCGATTGAACTTCTTTTGCTCTTCTTGTACAAATCGAAGTTGGTTTTCAAGTGATTTTTTCAAATCCAGCTCACCTTTTACTAACATATTCGCAACTTCTTTTAATGAAAATCCCATTTCTTTTAAAAATAAAATTTGTTGCAAACGAATAACGTCAGCTTCACTATATAACCGATGCCCACCCTCTGTTTTTCCGCTCGGCTTTAATAAATCTATTTGATCATAATAACGTAGTGTACGTACTGTAACCCCTGTTTCTCTCGTCAGTTCTTGTATTGAAATCACTACCATCACCTCTTCCCCCTCATTATAGAAGATGACGTTACGTAACTTTCAAGTGTTTTGTAAAAAAAATACAAAAAGCTGTTTATACAAAGTGTATAAACAGCTTTTATGGAAATAACCCCTTTTGTATGGCGCGCCCACAAAATAAAATAAGTGCTCCAACAACAACACTCGTTGCCGTTTTATGATAATGGGCTAATAATAATAAATAATACGATAAACCTACAGTACCAATCATAATACAAATACTCGGCACTGGATTACGAGAAAAATTTTGCATTCCCCAAAGAAGCGCAAATATAGCTGTAGCGACACATAACACCGGTAATCCCATCCCAGTTCCCCTTTTTCTATCTATTATTCCTTGTTGCTAACACGCTCGTTGATGCCGTACTAATTAATAAACCAAAACCAATCCTTATATATTTAAACGTTTAATCTAATTGAAATCTCTCAAGCTTATCCTTTTTTTTCTCTCCCCTTACTCCAGCGTAAAGATTTCCTCCACCTTCACTCCAAAATATTTGGCAATTTTTAAAGATAACTCTAGACTCGGATTGTAATGATGATTTTCAATCGCCACTATCGTCTGCCGCGTCACCTGCATCGCCTTTGCCATTTCAACTTGTGTTATATGATTTTGCTTTCTTAACTCTTTTATTTTATTTTTCACACCCATAGGATCCACCTTCAAAAGTAAAGATATCTTTACTTAAATTATAAATATTTTCCAGTTATAAGTAAAGATATCTTTACAAATTTTAGAAAAATGTTTCATTGAACATCTACTCTAACAAAGTACAAGAGTAATTCAATTTATATCAGCGATTTTCTAAATATATCAGCGCAACTTGAAATATATCGGCGATTTCCCAAATATATCAGCGCAACTCCATTTATATCGGCGATTTTCCAAATATATCGACATCCGTAGCGCTACTATAATCATAAGAAAAAGCTGTCCCCAAACACCTTCGGGAACAGCTTTCTCCTCTACTACATAAATCCTAACGCATATACAAGAACGTATCCAAGAACCGATAAGCAAACCGAGCCAATCAGCCCTGCCACGAATGCTTTACTTCCTAATTTACGGAACGTTTTAAACTCTACATTTAAACCGAGCCCTGCCATCGCCATTGCGATAAGCATGTAAGCAAGAACAACAATGTATCCCGCAACAACTTCTGGAATAATCCCGAGCGAGTGCACTGCACTCATCGCTAAGAACCCGAAAATGAACCATGGTATTGGAAGTTCGCGCCACGATTTCTTTTCTTTGCTACCTTCACTCTTACCAAACCATAGACCAATTAAAATCGCTACTGGCACAAGCATTGCTACGCGCGTTAACTTCACAATAACTGCGATGTCTACAGCAGTACTTCCTCCTGGCGCCGCAGCTGCGATGACATGAGCGATTTCATGAAGCGTCGCACCTGAGAATACACCATAACCGTACGGAGATAAACCAAGCACTGGATATAATAACGTATAAATAAGCGTAAATATGGTACCTAAAATCGCAATGATTGCTGCCCCAACTGCTGTTTCATCGTCCTTCGCTTTGACTTGCGGTGCAATTGCCACGACCGCGGCTGCGCCGCAAATTGCCGTACCGCATGCTGTTAAAATCCCAAGTTTCTTTTCTACTTTAAATACTTTCGTTAGTCCGTATACAACAAAAATAGTAAATGTAATAACAACCGCCGCGATGACCAATACTTTCGGTCCCGCCTTCGCAATATCAACAAGATTTAATCGCATTCCAAGTAAGATGATCCCAAAGCGCAGTAACTTCTTACTCGCAAAGTTCGTTCCTGCAATCGCATCATGAGGAACTCCAATTGCAGCGCGCCAAACCATCCCAATTAGAATAGCAATTACTAATTGTCCCATAATATTTAAAAATGGAAGCTCCGCTAAATATTTCGCGGCAATTGCGATTAATAATGTAATCCCAATTCCTTGCGAAAATCCAAAGCCCTTCTTCTTTTGTATAACAAGTGTTTGTTCCACCTTGTACCACCCCAATAATCGTATTGGAACATGCATGTTCTTTCTACTTACATTATAAGAGAGTTTCTATAATAAGTTTAATACCAATACCAAATCTCTATCATCAGAAATACTTATGATAAAATGAAAGAAAAACGAAAGGAGCTTTGCAAATGAACGTAGACATTTTAAAAATTTTTGTTACTGTCGTTGAACAGAAACATTTCTCCCGTGCAGCAGAATTATTAAACCTTTCACAGCCCGGAGTAAGTATGCATATACGCAACTTAGAAAACGAATTTGGCACTACACTTATTCAACGCTCCCCGAAGCACGTCCAAGTTACGGAAGCTGGAAACATATTATATATACATGCAAAGCAAATGCTCTCTCTTTACGAAGATGCTAAGCAAGAGATTAATGAACTACATAACGTTGTAACAGGAACACTTCGCATTGGTGCTAGTTTTACAATTGGCGAATACTTACTTCCAAAAATACTGGCTAACTATGCGAATGAAAATCCACACGTCGAAGTTCATACTTTTATCTCAAATACAGAAGACGTTTTGCAAAGCCTTCGCTCTAATCAAATTGATATCGGCTTAGTGGAAGGACAAGTCGTATACGCTGACGTTAACGTTGAAACGTTTATGCAAGATGAAATGAAGCTCGTCGTTCCGCCAAATCATCCATTGCTCCGCACAAATGAAATAAATGAAAGCACACTCCAAGATCAAGTATGGGTACTAAGAGAAAGTGGTTCTGGTACACGTGCTTATAGTGACCGCTTTATTCATCAACACCATTTAAAAATGAAACGATTCTTTACATTCAGTAGTATCCAAAGCGTAAAGGAAGCTGTTAGTGCCGGTCTTGGCATCGCTATACTTTCTGATTGGACTGTACGGAAAGAGCTACTAGCAAAAGAACTATTCCACGTCGAAGTTCCAAATGAACAACTAATCCGTCCGTTCTCTATCGTTCGCGGCAAATATTTCATTCCATCTAAAGCCATTCAAGTGTTCTTAAATTATGTAAATTCTTTTGCGAAAAAACAGAGTTGACCTTCACATTAGTGTGAAGGTTTACAATACATGTAAAAGGAGTGAAACACATTGCGAATTGGAGAATTATCAAAAGAAACTGGCGTTAGTGAAAGATCACTAAGACATTACGAAGAAAAGGGATTACTCCCTTCTAAGCGCCTCGCAAATGGCTACCGTGATTTTGATGAAAGTGCCGTCGAAAAAGTGGAGCTTATTCAAATGTACTTACAAATTGGCTTAAATTTAGAAGAGACAGCAAGGATGCTGCGCTGCCTTGAAATTGAACCGCACCTGTACGACAATCCGTGCAGCAGTATCCTTACGCTTTACGAAGATAAACTCAATGAAGTAACAAAGCAAATCACATTACTTTCCAACATCCAAACGAATTTGCAAAAACACGTTTCACTCCTAAAACAAGCAAAAGAAAAGGGATGATTACATGTTTGTTATACATGGCAGTTCAAGACAAAACGGAAATACGGAAGCTTTAACACATATGATGATTGATGGAATTGAAACAGAACAAATTTATTTACGTGATCACACAGTCTATCCTATTACAGATAAGCGTCATGATGCAGAAGGATTCCAACCTGTAAATGATGACTACGAGCAGTTAACGAAACGCATGTTAGAGCACGACACAATTATCTTTGCTACACCATTATATTGGTACGGAATGAGTGGACATATGAAAAACTTTGTTGATCGCTGGTCACAAAGCTTGCGCGATACATCTCTTCATTTCAAAGAGAAAATGAAAGATAAAAAGATGTATGTTGTCATCGTTGGCGGAGACAATCCAAAACTGAAGGCATTGCCGCTTATTGCTCAGTTTCAATACATCTTCGATTTTGTTGGTTCATCATTTGAAGGATATATCATTGGAGATGCGAATGGATTAGATGAAATCAAAAACGATGCTGAGGCGCTGGCAAAAGTACAATTGTATAATAATAAATTCAAAAATAGCGAACAGAAATAAGTTTGACAAACCCTTTTGTATGCGCATACAATAAAGTAATATTATGAAAGGAAGGTACTTTGACCAATGAAGTTCTAATTCTCTTATTTATTTCATCCATCACAAATAGTGAACAAAAATGATGAAAACTAGCAGGGGATTAGTCTGTCCATTTGTCGATACTTTCTTTCGAAACGATCATGTAAAAAATCGTTTATTTATATACGATTTTTTACATACAAGGGCGACGTTTATCCTCTCTAGTGAAACTAGGGAGGTTTTTTTATGACTATTTTATTCGCAAGTAATATTGAAAAGAGCTTTGGTGATCGCACACTATTTACGTTACCATCACTGGAAATTCAAGCACAGGATCGCATAGGTATTGTCGGAGTCAACGGAGCTGGTAAATCTACGTTATTACAAATATTAAGTAAAGAAATAGAAGCTGACAGAGGCATAGTAACTCATCATAGTTCTATCAGCATCATTCCTCAGCTTAGCGAGGAATTACCGGAAACTACCTCTTCCCTTGCAAAAGGAAAATGGAGTATTTCAAACGTTACCGACGTAATGAGCGGCGGTGAACGAATGCGGCTAAAGATTGCCCATGCTCTCGAACAAAATGCAGGCATTTTATTCGCTGATGAACCAACAAGCCACTTAGATATGGTCGGTACAGAGCAATTAGAAAAGGCACTTTCATCCTATAAAGGAGCACTTGTTTTAATATCGCATGATCGTGAATTTCTAGATAATATATGTACCAAAATTATTGAAATTGAAGACGGTATTATTCAAGAGTATAAAGGGAATTATTCCAACTATCGAAAGCAAAAAGAACGTGAACGAATACAAAAACAAGCAGAATATGAGCAATATGTACAAGAAAAAAATCGTTTAGAACAATCCATTCTACAAAAAAAGCAACGTGCTTCTAGCATGACAAAAATCCCAACACGGTTCAGTTCATCTGAATCTAAACTTTATAAATTAAGTGGAGCTCATGGTCAAGAACAGGTTAGTAAAGCAGCAAAAGCATTAGAGACACGTCTCGAAAAATTAGAAAAGAAAGAAAAGCCAAAGGATTTTTCTCAAGCTCAGTTTGACGTACAATACCATACACCCATTCATAGTAAGGTGGCAGTACAGTTCAATAAAGCAACAAAGAAAATAGGCGACCGCACACTATTTAAAAATATGAATGGAACTATTGTCCCTGGTGCAAAACTAGCTATTTTAGGGGCAAATGGAAGTGGCAAAACCACTTTGTTCAACATGCTTCTCACAAACGAGCGTGGCATGCAGCTATCGAAAAGTTGTAAAGTTGGATACTTCGAACAAACATTATCTATTTTAAAAATAGATAAAACCATTTTAGAAAACGTTCTAGAAGAAACAAAATATATGGAAGCATTCGTTCGCACAATACTTGCACGGCTTCTATTCCGTCGTGAGGATGTTCATAAACCTGTGCACGTTCTAAGCGGGGGTGAACGAATGAAGGTTGCACTCGCAAAAGTATTTTTAGGAAACTATAATATGCTTCTGCTAGATGAACCGACAAACTATTTAGACTTAGCAACGCAAGAAGAATTAGAAACCATGTTACAAGAATATCCTGGCACAATACTTTTCATTAGCCATGATCGTGCCTTTATTCGCTCTGTTGCAGACCATATTCTACAAGTAGATGAGAGTGAACCAAGAGTATTCCACGGTAATTACGAGCAATACACAAAAAGAACAACCGGGAATTCTGTAAACGTTACTGAACAAGAATTATTAAGGTTACAAACAAAATTAACTGAAGTCATCAGCCGGATTTCTATGCCCAATCATCACGATGACATCACATCTCTCAACCAAGAATACGAAACATTATTAGTTCAAATACGGAAATGTAAAGAAGCGCTCTAATGTCTTCCCTATATATCGACGGGACCTTCCGCATTTCCCAAGAAATATTGAAACTTCGACATATAAAGTAAAAAGCCATGCATCAGCACGGCTTTTTACTTTATCCCGCATTAACGGGCAATAAGACTCCCACCTCAAAATTCGGTTAAGGCAAAGAAGGTAGATGGGAGACCAACTGTCCGTAAATGCCCGATTGGTTCAACTAATAATCAGTGGGGAACAAACACCCCCACTGATTAAAGTTTCACTTTATATTCGGACAGCAGTCCCGCTCACTGCAACCATTAGCATCCCTTCACGAACTACTTCGTAATCCACGTCGATACCGACAATTGCATTTGCATTTTTTTGTCTTGCGAAAGTTTTCATCTCTTCCATTGCGATGTCACGCGCTTCTTTTAATTTACTTTCATAAGCGCCAGCACGACCGCCGACAACGTCACGGACAGAGGCAAAAAGGTCACGAACGATATTCGCGCCCATAATCGCTTCTCCATTGACGATATCGATATACTCAATAATTTCTTTTCCTTGAATTGTAGACGTTGTTGTTACAATCATACTTTATTTCCTCCCATATGAGATTTTTACCTACTTATGGTGCACTAATTCAGTACAAATTATATTTACGAACTAAACTGAGCTTCGTATAACCTACTGTATCCTCCGCCACGCTCAATTAATTCATCATGTGAACCTTGTTCTGCAATACCGTCTTTATTTACAACGACGATTCGATCTGCATTTTTAATCGTTGCAAGTCTGTGAGCGATAACTAACGTTGTACGACCAGCTGCTAATTCAGCAAGTGATTTTTGAATTGCAAGTTCCGTCTCAGTATCTAGTGCGGAAGTAGCTTCATCTAGTATTAAAATTGGCGGGTTTTTCAAGAACATACGAGCAATTGCTAGACGCTGCTTCTGTCCACCAGAAAGTTTTACACCACGCTCACCGATAACAGTATCTAAACCGTCTGGTTGTGAGTAAATTAAATCTTCTAACTGCGCACGTTTTACTGCCTGCCAAATTTCAGCTTCTGACGCCTTTAAGTTCCCGTAAGCAATATTTTCACGAATTGTTCCTGAGAATAAGAACACATCTTGCTGCACAATTCCAATTTGCTTACGAAGTGAAGATAATGTCATATCTTTCGTATCAATACCATCAATTTGAATTGATCCAGATGATTGCTCATAAAAACGTGGTAATAGGCTACATAACGTCGTTTTCCCTGCTCCTGATGGTCCAACGAACGCAACCGTTTCACCTGCATGTATGTTCAAACTAATATCATTTAAAATCGGTTCTTTATTTTCATATCCGAACGTAATGTTGTTATATTGAATATCACCATGTACTTGTTTAACTTCCATTGCATCTTTAGAGTCTACAATGTCAGGCTCTGTTTCAAGAAGCTCTACATACCTTTTAAAACCAGCGATTCCTTTCGGATAGCTTTCGATTACCGCGTTAATTTTTTCAATTGGACGGAAGAAAATATTCGTTAATAGAACGAATCCGATAAATCCACCGTATGTTAATTCTCCTTGCAGAACAAACCATGTACCGCATATTAATACGAAGAGCGTTACGAGACGCATGAGCATATAACTAATCGATGAATTTAAAGCCATAATTTTATACGCCATTAATTTCGTTGTACGGAAACGAGCGTTGTTCACAGCGAATTGCTCTTTCTCAAACTTTTCATTTCCGAATGCTTGTACAACGCGAATACCACCAACGTTGTTCTCAATACATGCATTGAAATCAGCAACGTCTGAGAATAAACGTCTAAATGTACCTGTCATTTTTTTATTGAAGTAAAGTGCTAACCATAATAGGAATGGAATGACGAAGAACGTTAATAACGCTAACTTCCAGTTGATCATCATCATAAATGAGAATGCCCCAACTAAAGTCATTACGGCGATAAATAAATCTTCTGGTCCATGGTGAGCAATTTCCCCAATTTCCATTAAATCGTTTGTCAGGCGCGAAATTAAATGACCTGTTTTATTATTATCAAAAAATCTGAATGATAGCTTTTGAATATGATCAAATAATTTCTGCCTCATATCTGTTTCAATGTTAACACCAAGCATATGTCCCCAATATGTAACGACATATTGTAAGCCTGCATTTAACATATAAACTGCGAGTAAACCGAAACAAGCCCATAAAATAAGCGTCCAGTTTTGCCCTGGCAATAACTTATCAATAAATTGATTTACGATAAGCGGGAAGCCGAGTTCTAATAATCCTGCGACAACCGCACAAGAAAAGTCGAGTATAAATAAACCTTTATACGGTTTATAGTACGAGAAAAATTTACGCAGCATATCTTACCTCCATTTTCCAAAATTAAAAAGACTCCCTAAATGATAACCATTATCAAATAATTATTCAAGTTATCCGTCTATGAAACTGAAAATAAGCTTTGCGATAGCTGTCGTTTTTGGCCGGAAAGTCGATATATTCGAATAATCGCCGATATATTTCGAGTTACGCTGATATATTTGCAAAATCGCCGATATAAATTTCATTTACTAACTACCCTCCCCCCAAAAAACAAAAAAAGGTACCACCACAAGGTGATACCATTCCTTCTATTACATCGCTTCCGAATCCCACTCATGCTCCTGCTGAACAAACACAACACCTAATTCGTGATGTCCACCAGCATATAATGCAGTTTGTGCAAGACGAAGCTCACCATTTGTATCTAATACTTCTAATTTACAAAATGCTCCTGTCGTCTTCGTTTGAAGCGCATCATAAAATTCCTCGGCGCTTTTTGGAATGACTCCATTTACTTTCGTAATAATTTCTCCAGGCAGTAATTTCAGCTCTGCTCCAATTGTATTTGGAATTGTATCTAGTACAATGAGCCCATCATTACGTGCAGCAAAATACGCTGGTCTTGTTTCATCGGAAATTTTCTCTTGCATCGAAATTGTGAAACGCCCAAGCATCGCGACTCCCATCGCGATAATTGCAAGTACGTGCCACCAGTAACTTGCGATTCCTAAAACGAGCACAAGTCCTGCTAATCCATAAACACGTCTTCCTGTAAATAATAAAGCTTCCGTCGGCTCATAACTTTTAATCTTTCTCATAAACCCAATTAAAAATGGTACGAGGAATAGAGAATATGTATTTGAACCTATTGAAACGACAGGCCACCATGAAATAAACTGCGTTACCGCATCACCCGGTACAAGAATAAAAATAGGAACGATCCATAAACGCTTTGATTCGTGTAAACCAATCTTTAATCCACGCTTCCCCTTCCTAATCTTCGGTGTAGAGTATCCTACCGCGTTTTTAGAAATCAATAAGCCTTCTACAATAAGCATAACGCCTAGTAAAATAGCAAGGGATACAATGGTACTCTCTTCACCTTCTCGAAGCTGTAAGAAGGAAACTGGTAGCTTAGAAGATAATAGAACACATACAATCGCAATGCTAAATGTATAAGCTGCCGATAAATATCGATACATAGCCGTTAATCCAAATAGTAATGTCCAAATTAAAATGGCCCATAAGCTTGCTTTAGAAACAACAAGTCCAAGCCCAATCGTCATAATAGATACTACTAATCCGTATCCAATCCCTGCAAATAGAGAGGTTCGCAGTTCAAACCAAATATCATAAACTTTAAAAGAAAAATCTTTTCGTTCTCTTAACATACGTAAGTATCCAACGAAGATACTACTTATTACAAATATATAGACAGCAGGGTGTAAGAAAAAACGTCCAACTGCCCGCATTATTTCAAAAATCCACGCCTCCACGAACTCATTCACCACCATTTATATCATTCTTTCTTTTTATATTATCACAACTAAACAAACGTTTGTTTAACACAAAAAAATACAGGCAGCAAACTGCCTGTATTTCTTCTTATTTTGCCATTAACTTTAATGCTGACTGTAATTGTAAATCATTTTCTCCAGAACGGATTTTTTCGATAATTTTAGTTTGAATCGCTTCAGCTGTCTTTTTATCAAGCTGTCCTGTCGCTTCCATCTCATTCGCATTTTGGAATGCTTTCAGCGCCGATTCTGTCTCTTTACTAAAGTATCCATCTTCACGACCTGGTACATACCCTAAGCTCTTAAGCATTTCTTGAGCATGTTTTACTTGTACATCATTTGAATTGTATGAAAGTGTTTTTTCAATTTGAATTGGTGTCGCATGATAATAATTTGGTTGCTTCACTTCTACTGTTGGTGCGATTCCTTTTTTATGAATCCAGTTCCCATCCGGTGTTAACCATTTAAACATTGTTAATTTAATGTTGCTGCCGTCTTTAAATGGAACAGCTTGCTGGACAGTACCTTTACCAAATGTTTTTTCACCAATTAAATCGTATCCTTCTCCTTCTTTCAGCGCACCCGCTAAAATCTCTGAAGCAGAAGCACTTCCATTATCAATTAATACTGAAATTGGATATGGTTTTCTCTCTTTCAGTTCCGTAGAGAATTTCTTCTTCTCACCATTTCGCTGCTCTACTTGTAGCATTGGCTTTTTATTCGTCATAATTTCCCCTAGTATATCTTCTACACTATTTAAATAGCCACCAGGATTACCACGCACGTCAATAACTAAGCCTTTTATATTTTTCTTCTCTAACTCTTTTAACTGATCCTTAAATTCCTTCGCTGTATTCTCAGCAAAAGAAGTGATTTGCATATAACCGATATCTTTTCCACTCTCTTGCTTCACAGAACTAAACACTGTAAAGATTGGAATCTTTTCACGCTTAATTTTAAATACAATCGGATCAGTTACTCCCGCACGTTTAATTTCAATTGCGACAGTCGTTCCCTTTTTACCACGAATTTTTAATACCGCTTCTTCACGTGATAAGTCTTTCACACTGTTTCCATCTACAGATAAAATTTGGTCATTCGGTTTAATTCCTATCTTTTCTGCTGGTGAACCTTTAATTGGCGATACGATAATAAGCTTATCGTCCGTCTTGTTCACCTCAGCCCCAATCCCCTCTAATTCAGGATCAAGCGATTCACTAAACTGTTTGGCTGTTTCTTTATCCATATACGTGGAATAAGGGTCCTTCAGCGTAGACAACATACCTTGTATTGCACCTTCAACTAACTTTTCATCTTTCACGTCTTCCACATAACGTGAATCAATTAGTGCATACGCCTCATTAATTTTTGCCAAATTCCCTTGCGCAGTGCTAGCATTCCCACTCGAAATTGTTTGCGTTACTTCTGCTGGGGTAACCCCAAATACAGACATGCCTGCAAACATTCCGCCAGCACCAATTAAAAATGCAACAACCATTCCAATAATTGCAACTCTACGTTTCAATGCGGAATTCCCCTTTCCAAAACACACAGGTGGTGTAGCAAAAGGCATCACACAGTGTGTGATGCCTTTACCTATTTCTACTATATGATAAGCTTGTACGAATTATGTTTGCAACTTTTTATACTTTTAAGAAGCGACGAATTGACATTACACTTCCCCACATACCGATTAAAGCACCGATTAACACTAGTAAACCAGCTAATTGGAATACGAAAGGACTGTATGGTAGAAGCTCGAAAATTGTTCCGCCAAGTTTTTCGTTAAACACACCTTGCAACGAATTATACGTAACTAGAATTAGGCCAATTGGAATAATTGATCCTAATACTCCTAAGAATAATCCCTCTAGCAAGAATGGCCAACGAATAAACCAGTTTGTTGCACCAACAAGTTTCATAATTTCAATTTCTGTACTACGAGCATAAATTGTAATTTTAATTGTATTAGAGATTAAGAACATCGCTGTGAATAAAAGACCAGCAATTAACGCAATCCCAATGTTACGACCAGTTTTTACAGTATCAAATAATCGTTCAACTTGCCCTTTTCCGTACTGAACATTACTGACAAACTGCATTTTTTCAACTTTCTTCGCGATTGTCGCTGTATCTGTTGGTTCTTTTGCTTTTACAACGAATACGTTTTTAAGTGGGTTATCTTGTTCAAATAACTCAAACGTTTTTCCACTATCACCTAAGCTTTTAATTAAACGTTTTAACTCTTCTTCTTTAGAAGAATATTTAATAGAATCTACTTTTGCAATCTTACTCATATCTTCTTCTAATTTCTTTTGATCCGCTTCTTTTGCAGCTGGATCAATGTGTACACGAATCTCTACATCTTGCTCTACTTTCGTCGCAAAATGGTTCATATTCATAATCGCTGTTAAAAAGACACCTACAAGTAATAATGTAACTGTTACTGCACTAACAGAAGCAAATGTCATCCATCCGTTACGTGATAGATTCTTTACACCTTCTCGCAAATGTCGACTAAGGGTCTTAGCCTTCATATCCGTATCCTCCCTCAATCTCATCTCGAACAATTTTTCCGCCTTCAATCGCGATTACACGATGACGGATTGTATTTACGATATCTGCATTATGCGTCGCCATAACGATCGTTGTGCCGCGCTCATTAATGCGAGTAAAAATATTCATAATATCAAGAGCTGTTTCAATATCTAAGTTACCTGTTGGCTCATCGGCAATTACAACCTTTGGTCTATTTACAATTGCTCTTGCAATAGCCACACGTTGTTGCTCCCCGCCCGAAAGCTCACTTGGAAGTGCGTCTGCACGATCTTCAAGGCCTACAAGACCTAGAACTTCTGTTACACGCTCACGAATTGCATCCGGTTCTTCTTCAATTACTTCTAAAGCAAACGCAACATTCTCATATACCGTTAATTTAGGTAGCAATTTAAAATCTTGGAAAATTACGCCTAATTGACGACGAAAATACGGAACGTCTCTTTCTGCCAATGTTTCGATAGTAAGTCCATTTACATTAATAGATCCTGTAGATGGTTTCTCTTCACGATACATCATTTTAATAAATGTAGATTTTCCGGCTCCACTCGGTCCAACTACGTATACGAATTCACCTTGTTTAATGTTAACTGTAAGACCAGCAATGGCTTTCATACCATTCGGGTACTCCTTATAAACATTCGTCATTTTTATCATTATTTATCACCCAATACTTAATGATTTTTTTCGAAATACTTTTCTGTACATCTGAAAATAAAAGACATCCTTCATTTTCACTTATTCATCCTTGTTGAAGGTAGTTTACTTATGCTTTCTCATAAGCAATACCACTCTATGTAATATATTTCAGCAAAATTCTACAAACCCCATTGTAACATCAAACGGTTTCCAATTTGGATACATTTTTGTTACAGTTATGTTACATTCCAGAAAAAGGAAAACGAGTTGAATATATTATCAACTCGTCCATTTCACCTTTTTTATTTATGTTCTGCTAACCATTCAGATACTTTTTTCGCATCTTCACCTTGAATAAGTCCTGGTGACATTGAACCGCGGCCTTTTTTAATAATCTCTTCGATATCTGCGGCGTCGTACTTACCGCCCACTTTTCTTAAATCAGGTCCAGTTGCCCCTGATAAATCTGTTGCGTGACATCCAGCACAACTTCTTTGGAAAATTTGTTCTGCGCTGTCTGTGCTTGCAGACTGTTTCGAAGACTTACTCTCTTCTTTATTTCCGCATGCTCCTAAAGTAAAAACAACCGATGTCCCTAGCGCAATAGCCAACAATTTCTTTTTCACTTCTATCGCTCCCCATTGTTGATATTCTTTTTATTCCTAACACACTCATTTTCATTATAAGCATTATCTTTATATAGAAAAACTAAGGTGTATTTCATATTCCTCAAAAATACAGTGAGAACCTTGATAAAATAAAGCTTTCATAAGTTGTTTCAATTCTGTGAACAACTTAAAAAACTTCTATAAAGAATCCTTTTTAAAAGGAAAATTAGAAAAGTTCTATATAAATCTTCACCCTATTACCGCTCTATTTTACTATTCTCTACTTTTTACAAAACAATATACAGCATTGTAATCTACATATAATCCCATCAAAAAGAGAAGTTGTCGTTTCCAACTTCTCTTCCTCTTTACTTCATCTATAAAAATAAAATCAAATGCCTTATATCCTCTATATCCTCAGCATGCGCCAACAATTTTGTTGGCTTTTTTTCGCTTATTAGATGCGAGAACGTAAGTAAGCATCAATAAATGGATCAATCTCTCCATCCATAACTGCTTGTACGTTACCAACCTCCGTATTTGTACGGTGGTCTTTTACAAGAGAATACGGGTGGAATACGTAAGAACGGATTTGGCTACCCCATCCGATTTCTTTTTGTTCCCCACGGATTTCATCTAATTGTGCCTGTTGCTCTTCTAGTTTCTTTTGATATAATTTCGCTTTTAACATCTTCATCGCATGCTCACGGTTTTTAATTTGTGAACGCTCTGACTGACACGTTACAACTGTATTTGTCGGTGTATGTGTAATACGAACTGCTGAATCTGTCGTATTTACGTGCTGTCCACCCGCTCCACTTGCGCGGTACGTATCAATTTTTAAATCTTCTGTACGTACTTCGATTTCAACTTCATCATTGAACTCTGGTACAACTTCACAAGATACAAACGATGTATGACGACGACCTGAAGAATCGAATGGTGAAATACGTACAAGACGATGTACACCTTTCTCTGCTTTTAAGTAACCGTAAGCGTTATGACCTTTAATTAATAAAGTTACACTCTTAATACCAGCTTCATCACCTGGTAAATAGTCAACCGTTTCTACTTTAAAACCACGTTTTTCAGCCCAACGTGTATACATACGTAATAACATAGAACCCCAGTCTTGTGACTCAGTTCCACCTGCACCTGGATGTAATTCTAAAATCGCATTATTTTTATCATAAGGATCACTTAATAGTAACTGAAGCTCATACTCATTCATTTCTTGAATTAAGCCTTTTACTTCTGATTCTAATTCCTCATGTAAATCTTCATCATATTCTTCTTTTAAAAGCTCATGCGTTACTTCTAAATTTTCGAACGTCTCATCTAACTGACGGAAACTTCCAACCATATCTTTTAACGCATTCGCTTCATTAATTACAACTTGTGCGCCTTGTTGGTCATCCCAAAATCCTGCGCCCATCATTTTTTCTTCTAATTCTGCAATTTGGTTCTCCTTAGTAGGGAGGTCAAAGAGACCCCCTAAAAGCCGCTAATCGCTTAGCCATTTTCTCTAATTCCTGTCTAATTTCTACTAATTCCATTTCCTTCACCTCTATGTAATTGCTGTTACTTTCGTATGAAAACAAGGGAAACTCTCTCCACTTATTACGGAGAGAGTTTAATTCTTCTTAATTATACATTTTTGATATAAAAGTTTGCAAAGCAGCCAAAGCTACCGCCCTATATTACTGAACAATACCACAGCAGTTTTTATATTTTTTACCGCTACCACATTTACATAAATCGTTGCGGCCCACTTGGTCACCTTTTACAACTGGCTTTTTCTTCGCTTCTTCGCCATCGCTAGATGGATGAACAGCTTCACCTTGAACAACTTCTTGACGTTCTAAGTTTTGTTCAATTTCAGCTTTCATAATGTAACGAGAAATTTCCTCTTCAATAGAAGCAACCATTGACTCGAACATCGCGAATCCTTCCATTTGGTACTCACGAAGTGGATCAATTTGACCGTAAGCACGTAAATGAATACCTTCACGAAGGTGATCCATCGCATCAATATGCTCTGTCCATTTCGTATCTACAACGCGGAATACAACAACCTTCTCAAACTCACGCATTTGCTCTTCTGGCATAAGCTTTTCTTTGTCATTATAACGCTCTATTAATTTCGCGATAATCGGTTCGCTCATTTCCTCAGGAGCAAGGCGACGTAATTCTTCTTCTTTTATGTCTCCTTCTTGAAGAAGGTTTGTATTTAAGTAGTCAACAAGACCTTTAATGTTCCAATCCTCTTCAATTTCCTCTTGTGTATGAAGCGCAACAGCACGTTCTACTGTAGATTTCATCATACCTTCAATAATGCCACGTAAGTTTTCCGATTCCATTACTTCTTGACGTTGCTTATAAATAACTTCACGTTGCTGACGAAGTACATCATCGTATTGTAATAACTGCTTACGTGCATCATAGTTATTTCCTTCAACACGTTTTTGTGCAGACTCTACCGCACGAGAAACCATTTTACTTTCAATTGGCTGAGAATCATCCATACCAAGACGATCCATCATTGCTTTCATATTATCTGAACCAAATCGGCGCATTAATTCATCTTCCATTGATAAGTAGAACTGCGTCACACCAGGGTCCCCTTGACGACCAGCACGACCACGTAACTGATTATCAATACGACGGCTTTCATGACGTTCTGTACCGATAACTGCTAGACCGAAGATTTTCACATCGTCTCCAAGCTTGATATCTGTACCACGACCAGCCATATTCGTTGCGATCGTTACAGCACCTTTCATACCAGCTTCTGCAATGATATCTGCTTCACGCGCATGGTTTTTCGCATTTAAAATGTTATGACGTACACCTTTACGTGTTAACATTTTTGAAATAAGCTCTGAAGTTTCAATTGCAACTGTACCTACAAGAATAGGTTGCCCTTGTTTATGACGATTCACAATATCCTCAACAACTGCATTGAACTTACCTTCCATTGATTTAAAGATTAAATCGGCACGATCATCACGAATAATCGGTTTGTTTGTTGGAATTACGATAACATTCATATTGTAAATACTACGGAATTCTTCTTCTTCCGTTTTCGCTGTACCAGTCATACCAGATAACTTTTCATACATACGGAAATAGTTCTGGAACGTAATTGTTGCAAGCGTCATACTTTCATTTTGAATTTCTACACCTTCTTTTGCTTCAATCGCTTGGTGCAAACCTTCGCTATAGCGACGACCTTTCATAAGACGACCAGTGAATTGGTCTACAATTACGATTTCGCCCTCTTGTACAACATAATCTGTATCACGATGCATAACAACGTGTGCACGAAGCGCCTGATTAATATGGTGAAGAAGTGCTACATGTTTTAAATCGAATAAGTTTTCAATATGGAAAGCTTTCTCTGCTTTCGTAATACCATCTTCAGTTAACATTACATTTTTCGTTTTCACATCAAATGAATACTCTTTTTCATTTTCTAATGTACGAACGAATGCATTTGCAAACATGTATAGCTCTGTTGATTTTTGAGCTTGTCCCGAAATAATAAGCGGCGTACGTGCTTCATCGACTAAAATAGAATCGACTTCATCGATAATAGCAAAGTGAAGTGGACGTTGAACGCACTGCTCTTTATATAAAACCATGTTGTCACGTAAGTAATCGAATCCAAGCTCATTATTTGTGCTATACGTAATATCAGCAGCATAAGCCTCTTGTTTCTCTTCACGTGACATACTGTTTAAGTTAATTCCTACCGTTAAGCCTAGGAACTCATGAAGTTGTCCCATTTCGCTAGCATCACGTTGTGCTAAGTATTCATTGACTGTAACAACGTGAACACCTTTTCCTGTTAAAGCATTTAAATATACAGGTAATGTAGAGGTTAACGTTTTACCTTCACCCGTTTTCATCTCAGAAATATTCCCTTCATGTAAGGCAATACCACCCATTAACTGTACGCCATATGGACGCATTCCAAGAACACGAGTTGCCGCTTCGCGAACAACTGCAAAAGCTTCAGGTAGTAGATCATCTACTGTTTCACCTTTTGTTAGACGTTCTTTAAATTCAAGCGTCTTTCCTTTTAATTGTTCATCAGTTAGTGGCTTAATAGATGACTCTAATGCATCAATTTGCTCAACTGTCTTTTGCATACGTTTAATTTGGCGTTGATTTACATCAAATACCTTTTTTAAAATACCGATCATAGGAAATACGCTCCTCTTTTTATTAAAATAAAACTTCCGATTGTTTTTCTTTTTCTCTATTACAATCAGTCGTTGTAAAAATCAAATGTATGTTATGCCAATTTTTCTCCTAATTAAAAAAACTAAAATGTATATACCTAATGATAATTGTAACACTTGTCTTATAACTATGACAACAATCGGCCGAATGTCTCGTTCTAAATTAAGAAAAGTTTTTTAAAAATCTATTTTCAGCAAAAAAAGCGCAGCCATTTCGGCTGCGCTTTTGAATTATTATTTAGTTTCGATTAAACCGTATTTCCCATCTTTACGGCCATATACAACATTAGTTTCATTTGTATCAGCATTTGTGAAGACGAAGAAATTATGTCCTAGCATATCCATTTGTAGGATCGCTTCTTCAACGTCCATCGGTTTTAAATCGAATCGTTTTGTACGTACAAGTTCTAATTCATCCTCTTCTACCGCATCCAGAACAGCTACTGCTTCTGGAAGGATAAAGTTCGTTTTCACAGAACCTTTCTCACGTAACTTACGATTTACCTTTGTTTTATGTTTACGAATTTGTCGCTCAAGTTTATCAACTACTAAATCGATAGCAGCGTACATATCGCTATTAGTTTCTTCTGCACGAAGTAATAAATCAGTAAATGGTATTGTTACCTCGACACGTTGCTTGTCAGAGTATACTTTTAAATTAACTTTAATCTCTGGGAATGTATCAAAATAACGCTCTAACTTACTTAGTTTTTTCTCTACATATTCCTTTAATGCTGGAGTTACTTCAATATTTTCACCACGAATGTTGAATTTCATAGATGAATTCCTCCTTTCAAGCCTATGTACTATAATTTCGACACTGGCTTAAAAACTCCTTCTAACTTTTTTAAAAAAATTAGTGGAATTGCGATTTTTTTATCGTTTTTTGTTGAAATGAAAAGATGCATCGTTTCTATCTTTATTTTATCCTATTAACATCGTGAATAACGAATATAACTGTGGACAATTCGTTACAGAAAAGAAACAACTTTTTGACAACTTACCCTATAACAAAAAACCCCTTGCGAAAAACAAGAGGTTCTACTACATATATATAACGTTGCCACAAACGCAGCTTTCTCTTCCCAAAACAATATCCCCTACAGTTTCACAACATTAGCTGCTTGTGGTCCACGTGCTCCATCTACAATGTCAAACTCTACTTGTTGCCCTTCTTCTAATGACTTATACCCATCTTGTTGAATAGCAGAAAAATGGACAAATACATCGTCACCATCTTCACGCTCAATAAACCCAAATCCCTTTTCTGCATTGAACCATTTCACTCTTCCTTGCATGTTCATTCCATTCCCTTCACTCTAAAAATCAGGGCATTCGCCCCATATTTTGACTATAACGAATGACAACATATGAAGTCAAAGAAGACTTATCGCCTTTTTATTATCCCTTTCGACACTGCCATATTAACTTCTACAAAGTGTCAAACTAGATACTTCCCTTGCCCCTCTTTCATATAACAAACTTCCGATTTGCCTAACTGTAATTCCAGTCGTATACACATCATCAACGAGTAAAATATGTTGCCCAGAAAACATCTCTTCTCCCTGAAAATAAAAAGGATTGCTTCCTGACACCCTTTCTTTACGTGTCTTCTTACTTTGCTTTTCTGTTTCCCTTCTTCTTAATGATGGATAAGAAATTTTGACAGGTAAACAAATTGCTAATAACTCAGCTTGATTAAAACCACGTTCAACTGCCCTTTCCTTACTAAGCGGAACAGCGATAACGGTTGAAACATTAGCAAAATACTTTTGAAATAAACTTCGAAAAGGACGATAAAAAATGCGCACTAACTCTGCATCCCCCCGAAACTTAAACTGCGCTACTATTTCTTTCATCTCATCATCATACATATATAACGAACGGTTTTTAAAAGAACGATACTTCGCCTCTTTCATCCACCTTAGACAATCTATACAAATACCGTCTTCTTGAAATGAGGCAGGAACATATTCTAAAGGCCGCCCACACTCCATGCAAATTTCTCCTATAATATAGGAAAGTTTCTGCTCACATCTATCACATATATATTTTCTATGACACTTTACAAAAAAATTGTACCAACTAACCGTTTCTACAAAACACTCATCACAAAGTAAACAATGCATCAATCGATCAATCCTTGTTCTTTCGCATTTTTATTCATACCTTGAATATGTTTTTTCGCGCGCACCATCGCCTCTGTCTTACCATAGTGAAAATAAACGACCTCTCCATACGGTGCTTCAAAGCTCCGCCCTGCTCGGCCCGCAATTTGTACGAGTGCACTTTCTGAGAATATTTCTTCTTCCGCCCCTAAAACCGCTACTTGCAAATTTTTTACTGTTACGCCTCGCTCTAAAATTGTCGTTGTAACTAATAATGGGATTTCTCCTTTTCTGAAAGCCGCTACTTTTTCTTTTCTACCCGGATCTTCTGCATGTACACCTTCAATTCGCTTGTTTAATGACTTTAACAACAGGCTTATCTCTTCTATATATCGCACATGGGGAACAAATAAAAAAATAGGATATTTTTTATTTAAGTACGTTTGTAACCACTGTAGTAAAACTCGAGGAATTCTTTTATGAATGAGGCTTTTTTTCCAATTCCAGCACCAACAAAACAAAGGAACTGGCAAAGGATGACGGTGATATCGTCCAGAAACAATAACACCTTTTTGTTCACCTCTTCTAAATTTCCGCTTCCACGTTTCATCTGGAGTCGCAGTTAAATAAATACGCGCCGCTCTTTCTTTCATCGCTTGTTTTACCGCGTACTGTAACATTTGATCTGCACAATATGGAAAAGCATCTATCTCATCTACAACCATGACATGAAACGCCCTATAATAACGCAATAATTGATGCGTGGTTGCAACGACTAGTACTGCATCTTTTTCTTTATCCACACTCCCTCCATATAAAGCCGCTACCTTTATATATGGAAATACTTCTTGTAATCTCGGTGCTAATTCCAGAACAACATCCGTTCTCGGCGTTGCGATACAAACTCTTTCTCCTTTTTGAAGCGCTTCGTTAATACCGTAAAACAACATCTCTGTTTTCCCAGCCCCGCATACAGCCCAAATAAAAAATGATTCTTTTCGCTTAATAGCCTCTATAACTCCTTGCGCCGCCAAATTCTGACCAGTAGACAACGTTCCGTTCCACTGTAACAAATTTGAATTCTTTTCTCTCTTTCTTTCAGCAATCCCGCGAACAAGTACAGCACATTCACTTACTCTCCCCATCGTTATACACTTCCGGCAATATGCGCACACTTTACTGCACCTTTTACATAAAAACGACGCAAATAGCCGCCGATCTACATTTCCGCAGCGTTGGCACATATATTTAGAATTCTTCTTTTTTACACCTTGTACACATACGATCTCTCCCTTCTTTTTCAAATCGTTTAATTCCCTCTGTAAATCTGAAGAAAGTTCTTCTAATAGCAACTGTTTCCCCGCTAGCATCAACAATCACCTCCAGCACTACTATAAACCTTTCTCATCATCTCGTAAAAACTCAAAAAAGCCGATAACCTACTTATAAAATAGTAAGCTATCGACTTTATACACATTTTTTATTCTTTTATAAATCCTAGAATCGACCGTATCCTAAGAAATGTTTTTGGTTATATGAGCTGTTAATATCACCGTACGCAATTCCTTTATCACTAGCATGAATCATTTGACCATTACCAACGTAAATACCGATGTGAGATGGACCTGCTTTATAAGTACCTTGGAAGAATACTAAGTCTCCTGGTTGTGGGCTACTTACTTTTGAAACTGAATGCCAGTAACCATTAACGTCTTGACGACCTACACCGAATACGTAAGAAATGAATCCACTACAATCAAAACCACCGTTTGATGGAGATGCACTTCCCCAAACATATGGTAAACCTAAGTAGCTTTGCGCTTTACCAATTACGCCACCCACATTTGGAGCTGGCTTTTTCTCTTCTTGTTTAGGTGCTTCTTTCTTAGGCTCTTCTTTTTTTGGTTCCTCTTTTTTAGGTTCTTCTTTTTTAGGCTCTTCTTTTTGAGCTTGTCCACCATTGTTTGCTGGTGCAGCTTGCTCTGCAGGTGCTTGTGCTGGCTGAGCTTGCGCAGCTTTAGCAGCTTGCTCTGCTTGTTTTTGAGCAGCAGCTTCTTGTGCAGCTTTTGCTTGTGCTTCTTCTTCTGCAATGCGTTGTAATTGTAGCGCTTGTTTCTCAAGCTCTTTCAATTGACCTTCCGTACTTGTCATTGAAGTTACAACTGTATCCATTTTACCGCTTAAATCGTTTACCGCTGTTGCTTTTTTCTCTTTTTCAGCGTCAAGTTCTTTCTTAGCAGTTTCAATTTGAGTTTGTGCTTCTTTTAATTCTTTTTGTTTCTCTTTTACCGTTGCAACATCTTTTTTCACACTAGCTTGGTCTTCTTGCTGTGTTTTCATGATATCTTCATCAGACTCAAGAATTTTAGAGACAGAAGTTAAACGATCAACTAAATCTGCAACGTTTTTAGAGTTTACAAGAACTTCTGTTACAACGTTCGTATTTGGTTGTTCTTGAAGTGCAACTAAACGCTTTCTTAATAACTCTTCACGTTTTGCAATCTTCGTTTGTAATTCTGCAATATCTTTATTTTTCTTTTCAATTAATTGCTCAGTATCAGAAACTTTTTTCGTTGTTTCATCAAGCTTTGCAGCATTCTCTTGAACAGACTTATCTAAACCTTGAATTGTTTTGTTTAAGTCATTCATTTGTTTTTGTAATTCATCACGTTCTTGTTGTTGTTTATGTAAAGTGTCATTTTGTGTATTAATTTGTGATTTCACGTCAGAAATTTTATCTTCTGCAAATACATTTGGTGTTAGCCCTGAAAACATTAACCCTGCAACTAATGCGCAAGATGCCATTTTTAGCTTTTTCATTTTATTTTTTACACCGCTTTCTTTTTTCTTTTTCCGTATATAACCTATAAAATTTATACCATAATTCGGGATTTTTTTTGCTAATGTTACGTTTTTGTAAAACAAATGTAATATTATATGTAGCTCTAGCGCAAAATTCGTATATTTTTGTATGTGTGTGTAGAAATTTATATACTTTTCTTACTTCTATAAACAAAGAAAAAACGTAAGGAATCCCTTACGTTTTATTAAATATACGAATACAAATGAAATGCTACTTCATCCATTTCTCAGCCCAATTTTGGACCTCATCCATAACACTTTCTAACGCTTTTCCCTTGTCAGTTAAGCCATACTCGATTCGAACTGGTACTTCTGGATAGACATTACGAACTACAATGCCCTCGCTTTCCAATTCCTTCAAACGCTCTGACAACATACGATCGCTCATATTTGGGATAATATCTGCGATTTCTCTAAAACGTTTCGACTCTTCAAGCAAAGATTTAATAATTAAGCCAGTCCACTTCTTACTAAGCAGAGTAAAAGCTGACTCAAACTTTGGACATAAACAAGAATTATGCTCCATATGTTTCACCTCTCTTCTATTATAATATAGTTTCTTGTAAAAAGTAAGTTATAAAACTTTCCTCATTATTTTATTTTACGTACATTTTACCATTTCCAAATATTAACTTGTCAACTAAACGTAACATACCCGTAAAAAAACCCTCTTAAAAAGAGAGCTTTTTATATCTTTATTACTTCGTATACCATCCAAGACCTAATGCACCTTCACCTAAGTGCGTACCAATTACAGCTCCAAAATAACCTGTACGAATTGTGACGTGAGGATATTTTGCTTCTAATTCTTTCTTCCATTCATTCGCTTCCTCTTCACGTTGCGCATGAATGATAACTGCTTCCATAGGTACACCTTTACTTGCTTGCTCATCAAAAATTTCAATGATACGTTTTAATGCTTTTTTACGTGTACGAATCTTTTCAAACGGAATAATGATTTTATCTCTAAAATATAAAACTGGCTTCACTTGTAACAGACTGCCGATGAAAGCTTGCGCGCTATTTAATCGACCACCACGTTGTAAATGATGTAAATCATCAACTACAAAATAGGCGTCCATCGTTTTCTTCATTTCATCAAAACGAGCAATAATCTCTTTTGGACTCTTTCCTTCACTTGCTAACCTTGCACCTTCACGCACATAAAATCCTTGTACTTCACAACTAATTTCAGAGTCATACGTGTATACATCAATACCCTCTACCATCTGTCCAGCTGTCGTTGATGTTTGATATGTACCACTAATTCCACTTGATAGGTGAATACTAATAACTGCATCATAATCTTTAGCTAGTTCTTCATATAGCTCAACAAACTTTCCGATTGCTGGTTGAGAAGTTTTTGGAAGTTCCTCTTGTTCACGTACTTTCACATAAAAATCATCTGCTGAAATTTCAGCTTCTTCTTGATAAGATTCTGTTCCAAACACAACGTTTAATGGAATCATATATATATTGAGTTCATCACGGATTTGCTTCGGTATATATGCTGTACTATCAGTAACAATAGCTATTTTCATTTTCGTACCTGCCTTATAAAAAGTTTTATTTCCTAATTTTACACGAAAACTACAAATGGTGCATCCATACAGGGAAATGCCGGTTGAAATTATACTCACCATCTCGACAAATTACAACAAAAAGATAAAATACTCACCAAAAACTTCAGCCTATTTAGAAAAAATGTTTGAATATAAAAAGGCTCGCTTTTAAAATGGAAAGTACTAGTCATTTTGATAGATAGGGGCGTATACAAGTGCTATTACAATATTTAACAATCAAAGACTACGGCGAACACGAAATCGTCATTCAAAAATCAAGATTTATTTGTTATATTAGCCGAGCAACGACTGAGGAAGAGGCTCAAGAATTTATACAAAAAATAAAAAAACAGCATTGGAATGCAACACATAATTGTTCCGCTTATTTAATTGGCGAACAAGATCATATTCAAAAAGCAAATGATGACGGCGAGCCTAGCGGTACAGCTGGCGTACCAATGCTAGAAGTACTAAAAAAACGTGGGCTAAAAGATACCGTCGTTGTCGTAACACGCTATTTTGGTGGCATTAAACTTGGCGCAGGTGGATTAATTCGTGCATATGGAAAGTGTACAAGCGAAGGCATTAATCATGTCGGTGTTGTCCAGCGAAAACTAATGCGTGTGATGCAAACCGAGATTGATTACACATTACTTGGCAAAGTGGAAAATGAATTACGTAATTCAAAATATGCCATTAAAGATATACATTATCTAGAAAATGTCACATTTGATACGTATGTAGAAGAAGACGGCAAACAAGCATTTACAGATTGGATGATTGAATTAACAAACGGGAAATGTACAATTACAGAAGGAGATATGTTGTACTTAGAACAAGATGTTATCTAAGCATAACCCATTTATCACCTTCAAAGATTAATGTAGTGAATTACTTCCCTACAAATGAACTAACGAACTAAGGAGATTATATATGGAAGAACGTTATTATCATCTCCAAAATAGCAGAATAAAAAAGAAGCGAAGAAGGAAACTTTTCTTCTTCCTTATTTTCGCATTTTTATTTGGCAGTATAGGAGTTTATGTGTTAAATTCTTACTCTTCTCTTATGGGGATGTATAGTGGTTTTACTCGTGAAAAATCGGATTTAAGAAACAAAGATGTAGAAATTACAAAGGAACCTTTTACAATTCTCATTATGGGTATAGAAGATTATGCGACAGACGGTCAAAATGGTCGTACAGACTCATTAATGTTTGCAACAGTCAATCCGAAAACTCAAAAGATTTCACTTATGAGTATTCCTCGTGATTCTCGAGTTAAAATTGTTGGTAAAAATAAGGAAGACAAAATTAACGCTGCCCATGCTTACGGCGGAGAAGAAATGGCAATCAAAACTGTCGAAGGCTTTCTAAAAGTTCCTGTAGACCATTATCTTAAAATTGATTTCCAAGGCTTTAAAGGTATCGTTGATGCTGTCGGCGGCGTTACGGTTGACGTACCCTTCGATTTCTGGGAGCGCTCTGACGTAGATTACTACAAAAAAATTCAATTTAAGCAAGGACAGCAAAACTTAAACGGTGAAGAAGCACTTGCTTACGTCCGTATGCGAAAGCAAGATCCAAATGGCGATTATGGTCGAGCTGCTAGACAAAGACAATTACTGGCCGCTGTTGCTCATAAACTAAACTCCACCTCTACTGTATTTAAAATTAAAGATTTAACAGCTGTCGTTGGAAAATATATAAAAACCGACATTCCTATTTCAGACGGACTTGCTCTTTACAATAAACTTTCTGGATTTGATCCTTCTACAATGCAAACGTTAAAGCTTGAAGGCGAAGACAAAAAGATAGGCGGTATTTATTACTTCCTTCCAGATCCAATCAGTGTAGAAACGGTGCGTAACGAAATTGAAAAAGAATTAGGGGAAAAAGCAAAAAATCCAACTACAAAAAACAACTCAAATCCTGATTCAAATTCAAGTTCTAACTCTAACGAACAAGCAAAAAAAGAAACAAACCAAAATAAAACACCAACTGATCCGCCACCTTCTACAAATGCTCATGCAGAGTGGATTATGCGCAATCAGCCGTAACAAAAAGGCCCAATCTATCCGATTGGGCCTTTTTTATTTACTTATTAAAGTGTTGTAAAATCGCTTCTACAATGCGCTCTGATGCACGACCATCACCGTAAGGGTTAGATGCTTTCGCCATCTTATCATGAGCTTCTTTATCTGATAACAACTCATCTGCAAGACCAAAGATTGTCTCTTCGTCTGTTCCTGCTAATTTCAGCGTACCTGCTTCAATACCTTCAGGGCGCTCTGTTGTATCACGAAGAACAAGAACTGGTACCCCAAGTGATGGAGCTTCTTCTTGTACACCACCAGAATCCGTTAACATTAAGTATGAACGAGCTGCAACATTGTGGAAATCAATTACATCTAGCGGCTCAATTAAATGAATACGATTATGTTCACCTAAAATTTCATTTGCTATTTCACGAACAACAGGGTTCATATGAACAGGGTACACAACTTGTACATCTTCATGCTTATCAACAAGACGCTTAATTGCACGGAACATATTACGCATAGGTTCACCTAAGTTTTCACGACGGTGAGCTGTCATAAGTACAAGACGATCATTTCCAAGTTTCTCTAGTACAGGATGACTATATGTTTCTTTTACAGTCGTTTGCAGCGCGTCAATCGCTGTATTTCCTGTGATGAAAATACGTGACTCATCTTTATTTTCCTTCTGTAAGTTCGTTGCTGATTTTGCTGTTGGTGAGAAATGAAGATCCGCCATTACACCTGTTAATTGACGATTCATCTCTTCTGGGTATGGAGAATACTTATCCCAAGTACGAAGGCCCGCCTCAACATGACCTACTGGAATTTGATTATAAAAAGCAGCTAAGCTTGCAATAAATGTTGTTGTTGTATCACCATGTACAAGTACAATATCCGGCTTCGCTTCTTTCATTACTTTATCCAAACCTTCTAAACCGCGTGTTGTAACATCAATTAAAGTTTGGCGGTCTTTCATGATATTTAAATCGAAATCTGGCGTAATTCCAAAGATATTTAATACTTGATCTAACATTTGGCGATGCTGTGCTGTTACAGTCACAATCGATTCAATTTTTTCTGGGTGTTTTTGCAACTCTAATACAAGAGGTGCCATTTTAATTGCTTCTGGACGTGTCCCGAAAATTGTCATTACTTTTAAACGTTCAGTCATGTGATTGCCTCTTTTCTTTCACTAATTACAGCTTCTATTATGACATATAAAAATATGCATGAGTACATCCCTTTTTAACGCATAACAGAAACTTTTCTATTACAAATACTTTTTCTGCCCACCGAGTAATAATCTATCTTTTGTTTCTTAACATCTTCATCAGTATAACAATTTCTCCCATCGAATAAAATAGGCTCTCTCATAAGTTGTACGTACTTTTCTAATGGGTACACTCGAATAGCTTCCCATTCTGTTACGATAAAAACCGCACTCGCATCTCTAATCGATTCATCTATACATCTACTATATTGTATAGCATCTCCAAATATATTTTTCACATATTGAATTGCTTTTGGGTCGTACAGAACAATTTCTGCACCTATATTAAGTAATGCTTCTATTATAATAAGAGATGATGCCTCTCTAATATCATCCGTATTCGGTTTAAATGACGCGCCAAGAACTGCAATCCGCTTTTTATTCATGTTCATAACTTTTTTCGCTTTTTCAATCAATAGCAGCTGTTGCTTATTATTTACTTCAATAACCGCTTTTAACAAACGAAAATCATGAGCAACATTTCCCGCAATTTGCACCAGTGCTTTCGTATCTTTCGGGAAACACGATCCCCCGTATCCAATGCCCGCATTTAAAAAAGATGCACCAATTCTCTTATCCATTCCCATCCCTTTGGCAACATCCAATACATTTGCGCCTATCTTCTCACATATATTTGAAATTTCATTAATGAAACTAATCTTTGTAGCTAAAAAGGCATTCGATGCGTATTTAATCATCTCTGCACTTTTAATATCTGTAACATACGTTTCTAAGCATAATTGGCTATACAAACTCTCTACTCTTCTTGCTACTTCCTCACTATCCGCTCCAATTACAATACGATCTCCATGAAAGAAATCATAAATACCTGAACCTTCACGCAAAAACTCTGGATTCGATACGATATGTACTGTATGCCTCCCTTTTAAATTCCCCTCAATCCATTCCTTCATTACATCATTTGTACCTACTGGAACTGTACTTTTCGTAACAACAATAATATCGTTCTTCGCATATAATCCAATATCTTTACAAGCACTCTGAATATACGTTAAATCCGCCGTCCCATCTAATAAAGATGGTGTTCCAACTGCAATAAATATAAACTCTACATCATCAAATGCCTCTTCTTTATTTGATGTAAAAGTTAAAGCATTATTCTCATATGCATAATTTATTAATTCATGTAATCTAACCTCATAAATAGGTAAATCCCCTTGTTTTATCCGTTCAATTTTTTCATCATCTATATCAAAACATGTAACTGAATGCCCCAACTTTGCCAATCCTACTCCTGTAATCAACCCAACATATCCAGTACCTATTATCGTAATTTTCATTTCCTTTTCGCACAGGAATTTACAATAGAAAAGATATGAAATACAGAATTCTCCCTGTGCTTCCCCCTCTCACATTAAAAATGAGAAAACCCTTTTCCTTCTTCATTATATGAATTACTTCCCTCATTCTTTTTAAAGTTTTTGTAAAATTAAATGCACTATAATATAAAGTGAAACTTTAATCAGTGGGGCTTTTACGGGCAGTTGGTCCCCACCTAACTTCTTTGCTTCGCTGAATTTTGAGGTGGGGGTCTTACTGCCCGTTAATGCGGGATAAAGTAAAACTTTAATTAGTAGGAATGGGGCTACTAGTTGACGCGAGATAAATTCCCACATTTTAACATGAAACTTACTCATTTCTACGTGTAACACTTATAATACTGAACTAAAAGTATTCACTATCGAAGAAAAAAGGAAATGTCATATTCCAAAGTCCAGTACGATTAACCTTCTCATATGATGCAACATTCTATATACAATTGTCATATATTCTATCCGCTTCCATTAACCGTAAAGAGAAAAAAAGATTGAATTCTAATCTTTTTGTGATACCATATGTTATGAGCCTGTAAATAAACATCATAATTTTCAGATAAATATATTTTCAAAAAAAAAAATTACGTTAGAATATAAAGGGTGGGGTATTAATGGACTCACAAGTGATTTATGCCATTTTGGCATCTTTCATCACTGTACTCGTCGTTACTCCTTTAGTTATTAAATTAGCTTTTAAAATAGGAGCGACAGATAAGCCAAACGCACGTAAAGTGCACCAAAAGATTATGCCACGTCTTGGCGGGTTAGCAATATTTATTGGTGTAGCTGTAGGATTTGTTGTCGGCGGCTTATATGAGCAAAGAATGTTATCGATAACACTAGGTGCGATTATCATTGTAATCATCGGAATTTTAGATGATATGTACGAGTTATCTGCGAAAGTAAAATTCGGTGGACAACTGTTAGTTGCCATTATGATTGTAAAAAGTGGATTATTAGTGCAAGTATTATATATCCCATTCCTTGGGGATACTGAACTTGGATGGCTTGCTTATCCAATTACAGTATTTTGGCTTGTAGGTATTACGAATGCAATCAACTTAATTGACGGCTTAGATGGATTATCTGCTGGTATTTCATCTATCGTACTTGCAACGCTAGCATATATGGCCTTCACTAGCCCATGGGGTACTGGAACAGCTATTATCTTGCCACTCGCATTAATTATATTAGCAAGTACAATTGGATTTTTATTCTTCAACTTCCATCCAGCAAAAATTTTCATGGGAGATACAGGAGCACTATTTTTAGGATACTGTATTTCTGTTATATCGTTACTTGGATTATACAAAAGTGTAACGTTATTCAGTTTTATCGTTCCAATTATCATTTTAGGTGTACCTATATTTGATACGATATTTGCAATCATCCGTCGTATCGTAAATAAAAAACCTATTTCAGCACCAGATAAATCGCATTTACATCACCGCTTACTTGCAATGGGATTCTCTCATCGTAAAACGGTACTAATTATATACGCATTCGGTATTTTCTTTAGTGTAAATGCCATTATTTTCACTAGTGCAACGTTATGGTTATCCATTATTCTTCTTTTCGCTTTGATTTTCTTCACAGAAATCATTGCTGAAATAATCGGACTTGTACATGAACGTTACAAACCACTTATTTCCTTTTATAAAAAAGTGAAAAAACGCGAAGACTAATTGTAGTATAGCCTTTACCATTATGAAATATTCAAATAGCATCCTTTAGGATGCTATTTTTTATTCCTTATTTTATATTTCCAAAATATAGATTGTTTGAGAGTTCCTCTATTGGAGAAAGATATACATAATAAGAAAAGTATCAAGTTTTTTTACATCTTGATTGTCAAACTGAGGGTGAATGTTATGATTAAGCGAGTATTTCAATGTATTATTTTATTCTTAACAATTACTACGTACGCATCATCTAATACTGAAGCAACAACCGTTATTCCTGCTGAACATCATCCAAATACTGAAACAACTTCTCCTACACAAAAAATTGCGTACTTAACATTTGATGACGGACCAAACAAATATACGACGCAAATTTTAAACATCTTAAAAGAAAAGAACGGAAAAGCAACTTTCTTTGTTATTGGCGGAAAAGTGCCGCATTACAGAAAAACGATGCAACGATTAATTAAAGAAGGACATTATATCGGGCTCCATAGCATGTCACATGATGTAAAACGCCTTTACACTGGTGACCCTTCCACTTTAATTGCAGAAATGGAACAAACACAAAGTATTGTCCAGCAAGTTACGAAATTAAATACACATCTCGTTCGCGTTCCATATGGTAGTATGCCTTACTTAAAAAAGAATTACCGTGACGCACTTGTATCAGCCCAGTATAAAATGTGGGATTGGACGATTGATACTTATGACTGGAAAAGCTATGATAATCCTTCTGCCATACTCGAAAGAGTGCGTAATCAAAGTGATGAACAAGTCGAAGTTATTTTAATGCATGATTCGAGTGTGACCGTACAAATACTGCCAAAAGTAATTGATTATTTACAGTCACAAGGATACAAACTTCTTCCCTATAATCCATCTTCTCATCTCGAGGTAAATTTTTGGAAAGACACAAGATTGTAACAGCTTTAGTACTTCTAGACTAAAGCTGTTTTATTTTTCTCTTCCCACCCTTCCCATTTTTGTGTAAAATTTTAAATAGTGATGAAGTTTCGAGGTGAATGGAAATGAAACGAATAGATCTCATTTTTAATGCAATACAAGAAGGAAATTATACAGAAGGTGTAACCGCATCAGAACTCGCTACATTTCTACAACTAGATCGCGCCAATGTAAGTAGCGACTTAAACAAACTTGTAAAAGATAAACGGTTATTAAAAACAAATACGCGACCTGTTCGTTTTTACATAGAAACGAACACTTCGTTGGAAACGCATTCAAAAGACATAACTTCATTAGATACATTTGCAATTGAAAATACGAGCCTTAAAATCGCAATTGAAAAAGCGAAAGCTTCTATTCTCTACCCTCCAAACGGTATGCATACTTTACTACTGGGAGAAACAGGGGTCGGAAAGTCTATGTTTGCTTCTTTAATGCACGAATATGCAATTGAAGTTGAACAGCTTCCCAAAAATGCACCATTTATCGTCTTTAACTGTGCTGATTACGCAAACAATCCACAACTACTACTTGGACAGTTATTTGGGATTAAAAAAGGAGCTTACACAGGAGCAAGTGATCAAAAAGGGTTAATTGAAAAAGCACATGAAGGAATTCTTTTCTTAGATGAAGTACATCGCCTACCTCCAGAGGGACAAGAAATGCTTTTCACCTTTATTGACCGCGGAGTGTACCGCCGCCTTGGAGAAACAGAGAACGAACGTAAAGCACAAGTATTAATCATTACTGCAACAACAGAAGAACCAAATTCCTTTTTATTAAAAACATTTACAAGACGTATACCGATGACTGTTACGCTGCCACCACTTCGTGAGCGTACACATAAAGAGCGCTTTGCTTTACTACAGCTATTTTTCACAAATGAAGCAATTCGTCTGCGAAAAGACATTCACGTTAGCCCAAATGCAATGCGTGCTTTCGTCTTTTACAATTGTCCCAATAACATTGGTCAATTAAAAACAGATGTTCAAATTGCCTGTGCGAAAGCCTATTCTGATTTGGTCACAAAGAAACGTGATTCTGTCTATGTTTCAAGTACAGATTTACCTTGGTATATGAAAGAAGGGTTGTTCATTGAAAGGAAGAGCCGTCACTTATACCAAATACCAAATGAAACATTTGTATTTACAGGTGAGGAAGGTTGGAGTAATCATAAAACAGAAGATGAAAAACGCTCTTCTATTTACGATTATATTGACTATAAATACGAAGAACTTCAAGCACGTGGTATTGAAGAGGAAGAATTGGAATTACTAATAGAAAATGATGTTCAAAGCTTTTTCGTACAATATTTTAACCAAATATCAAAAAAAACAAGCCATGAAAATGTTTTTAAAATTGTGGATCGTAATATCGTGTCCGTATGTGAAAAAATAGCGGAACTTGCTGAAAAGCATTTATCTAAGACGTTTGATGAAAAAGTATTTCTCGCTTTAAGTTTACATGTACAGACAACTCTACAACGTTTACAAAGCGGAAAACAAATACATCACCCACAATTAAATCAAATTCGTACGAAATATAAAGAAGCTTTTTCCGTAGCTATGCAATGCATTCAACTACTGGAGGAAGAATTACAAATAACAATGCCTATTGATGAAGCTGGCTTTTTAACAATGTTCTTCGTTGTTGATCCAATTCCTGCCTCACAAACAGAAGTAAAAGTATTAATATTAGCACACGGTAATGGCATCGCAACTGAAATGGCAAACGTTGCAAACGAACTTCTCGGCATTGAGGAAGTAACCGGTATTGATATGCCGTTACACGAATCACCGAAAGATTTCTTGGAACGTGTGAAAGTGTATATGAAAACACTACAAAATGTAAATGGGCTTCTCTTACTTGTCGATATGGGGTCACTTGCTTATATCGGTGACATATTAGAAACGGAGTTCAAAATCCCTGTACGTGTTCTCTCGATGACGAGCACACCACATGCACTAGAAGCAGCTCGAAAAGCTCAGCTCGGTTATTCATTAGATGCGCTGTATGAAACAGTAAAAAATTTAACACCATTTTACTTAAACGTACAAGAAGAAAAGAAAAAACCTCTCTCTCCAATGAAATCTGTTATTTTAACAGCTTGTTTAACTGGTGAAGGAAGTGCTTTAGCTATTCAAAAAATGTTAGAGAACTATTTACGATTTGATAAAGACTTAATTGAAATTATTCCGATTAGTATCGTCCATGAAAAAGATTTAACGAAAATGATCGAGAACATAAAAAAAGAGCGTAACATCATTTGTATCGTCACGAATTTCGATGTGCAAGTGCCGTGCTTAACATATCATTTCCAAGACATCGTAAACTACACAGCGATTCAGCCCATTCAAGAATTAATTACGTATGAAGAAACATATGCAAAAATGGCGGATATTCTTGAACAACAAATGCAACGTAACGACGGGGCATTACTGATCAAAACAATTCGTTACGCATTAAATACAATCCAAGAATTAATTTCCTTACAACTAACTCCTGATAGCTTAATGGGTGTTATTCTGCATATGAGCTGTATGGTTGACCGTCTCCAAAAAGGAGAAAGCCTTCTCCCTCATCCTGATAAGGAGAAAAGGAGACAAGATGAATACTGGATGTATATGAAAGTAAAAAAAGCATTGCAACCAATTGAAAATACATTTGAAATACAAATACCAGATGACGAAGTATTTTACGTTATGGACTTCTTTATTAAAAATCAACCTGTTAAAAATTAATCGAGGCAGTTTTTAAAAATATCGACCGTAACGCGAGTTATATCGGCGATTATTGAAATATATCGGCGCAACTCAGATTATATCAGCGATTTTCAAAATATATCGATTTACCGACAATAATCGCTAAAACTAGCACCTTATATAATGAGAAAAGGCTGTTCCAACATATGGACAGCCTTTTCCTCTATTTCTTTACTTTTCTAACTCGCCCTCTTATTTCTCCTCTTTTTTGTGATTTCGTATGGACATTAACATATACGTTTGCTTGAATAATTTCTTGAAGTAAATGTACAAATGATTTCCCTTGTAAAGGTCCCTCAAAATCCTCCACATTCACTACACCAGTAATACTTCCCTCGTTCAAGCTAATCCCTTGCTCCAGCGGACCATACAAATATAAAACAACAGGACCAATTTGAGTAGACTTCCCTAAATGAATTTGACACGATGTAACCTTTTCTATATTTTTTAGTATTACTCTGTAATGCAATTTCGTTAAATCATCACTAAAAATAAACTCTGCTACCCCAAAAGCTTCTGTATTTACAGGAGGCACTTCCCTCTTACCTGTTAACCTGGCAAAGAAATGTGTTGTCATAAGGCATTCTCCTTATATAAATTTCCCAGCACTACTTCTACTACTTTATGGTTTAGACATAATCATTTATGACTTTTTCAATTTTAATTACAAAGAAAAGATTCACAAAATCTTTACATTAGATTTGTTCCTTTTGCTTTACCACTTCTTGTATAATGCACATAGCAAAAACATTCTAGGAGGTTATTTTGAAAAAAAACAAACACACCTTTCACACATTATTAGAGATTTTTCTCGTCTCATTTAAATTAGGACTTACTTCATTCGGCGGTCCTGTCGCTCATCTCGGCTATTTTCACCACGAATACGTGCAAAAAAGAAAATGGATGGATGAACGAAGCTATGGAGATTTAGTAGCGCTATGTCAATTCCTTCCTGGTCCTGCCAGCAGTCAAGTCGGTATGGGGGTTGGATTATTACGGGGCGGGCTTTTAGGAGCTATTATTTCATGGATTGGATTCACTTTACCGTCTGTCCTTGTTTTAGTTTTCTTCGCCTCATTCCTTAATCAGTTCGATCTTGGGAGTGCTGGCTGGATTCATGGACTAAAACTTGTAGCAGTCGCTATTGTCGCTCACGCCATATGGGGAATGGCGCAAAAGTTAACTCCAGATCGCAACCGTGCGACGATTGCGATTGTAACTGCCGCAATCGCCTTATTATGGCCAAGTAGTTGGACGCAAGTCATCCTCATTATAATATGTGGCTTTATCGGCTGGTTTTTATATCGCAACCAACCAATTAGCCAATCTCAACATATAAAAGTACCTATTTCAAAAAAGATAGCAGTTTCTTGTCTCGTCTTATTCTTTGGACTATTACTACTGCTACCGATATTAAGACCGTTCTCTTATTACATCGCTTTATTTGATAGTTTCTATCGCTCTGGCGCACTTGTATTTGGAGGAGGACACGTCGTGCTGCCTCTTCTTGAAGGTGAGTTCGTACAAAACGGAATGATGACGAAAGAACAGTTCCTAGCTGGATACGGATTAACACAAGCAGTACCAGGACCACTATTTACATTCGCCTCTTATATAGGAGCAGTGTTAAACGGGACGCTTGGGGCAATACTCGCAACAATTGCGATTTTCCTCCCTGCTTTCTTACTCGTTATTGGTGTTTTACCATTTTGGAACAGTGTGAGAAAAATATCATTCATACAAGGCGCACTACTTGGTGTTAACGCCGCAGTTGTTGGTATTTTAATTGCCGCTTTTTACGATCCCATTTGGACGAGTACAATTATAAATACTTCAGATTTCGTTTTCGCTTCGCTTCTTTTTTGCTTACTAGCTTTTTGGAAAACACCACCTTGGGTTATCGTTATACTCGGAGCCTTTGGCGGATATATTCTGTCCATTTTATAAATAGAAAAAACGACGGCATGATGTAGCCGTCGTTTTTCTATTAGAACTTCACAAGCTCTATTCCTTCTGGCAACTCACTCTCTGTTAAAATACGCAATTCCTTCACACGATCCATTACGTAAGAAGAACGCTTCACAAGCTCTGGATCAATATAAGCTGGATGAACCATAATTTCTACCGTTTGTTCACCTTGTACTCTTTCTTTTAACTTCACAAAGTAATCTTCCGTCACACCATCCGCATAAAAGTCACTGTAAAACACATCAGAAAATGGATGCACCGCTCTATCTTCCTCACAACGACGAATCGGAACATTATATTTAGCCGCTAATCTCTCTAGAACATCATGTAAAATCGGTAAACCATGCACATGATGATGACTATCTAAATGAGTTGGTGTTAATCCGTAAGATAAAAACTTCTCAATTTGAGCAATCCATTCTCTCTCAACTTCTTCTGGATTTATATTCCCTTCCCTTACAACACTTTGTTTATGAAACGATCCGTCGCTACCTACAAGTGATGGTACGTCTCCAAGAAATGGTTCCCCTGCTGTTAATACGAGATGTACGCCTACTCCGAGTAGGTTGTACTCTTTCGCTAAGCGTACCGCATGCTCTGTTCCTGGCATATTCATCATCATTGTCGTTGAATTTACAAGTCCATTTATATGCCCATCAATAATTCCATAATTTGTACCCTCTGTAAGACCGAAATCATCTGCATTTACAATTAACTTAATCATCCTAATACCTCCTAATAGAATAAAAAAAGCGGGCTAAATAGCGCCGCTTTTACTTCTCTACCTTTTTAAAGAACTGTGGAAGATATTCTTTATGTGCTTCCAACATTTCATCTAAAATTTGTTTTGCAACTTTATCTGATGGTACAAGTGGATTGATTGTCATAGCAAGCAGCGCCTTATGATAATCCCCTGTAACAGCAGCTTCAATTGTTGTGCGCTCGAATGATTTAATTTGTTGTACTAAACCGCGAACTGGTACTGGAAGATCTCCCACTGCAATTGGTTTTGGACCTTCTTTCGTAATAATACAGTTCACTTCAACAGCAGAATCATGTGGTAAGCTTGCAATTGTTCCGTTGTTTCGTGTATTAACAGGCTGGATATCACCTTTATTATTGTAAATAGACGTAATTAAGCTACATGCTGCATCACTATAATAAGCTCCGCCACGTTTTTCTAATTGTGGTGGTTTAATATCTAAGTTCGGGTCTTTATATAACTCAAATAAATCATTTTCTAATTGTTTTACTACTTCTGCACGTGTACCTTTTTCAACAGAAGCTTCTTTCTCTTCTTCTAACATTTCACGTGTTTTGTAGTAGTAACGATGGTATGGACATGGAATTGCACGAAGTCCGCGAATAAAGTCTGGTTCCCAGTTAAGCGCTGCGATATTTTCCATCGTAATTTGCTTTTCTGGATCTGTTACAAGCTCTAACACGCGGTCCATTACACTCACGCCATCTAAATATACGTCTAGTCCGTATACCATATGATTTAAACCTGCGAAATCAACGTGAACACGACTCGCATCTACTTCCAGTAATCTTGCAAGACCCATACGAATTCCGATTGGAACGTTACATAGACCAACTACTCTTTGAATATTTGTATAACGAAGGACAGCTTCTGTTACCATACCAGCTGGATTTGCAAAGTTAATTAACCATGCATTCGGACAGAGCTCCTCCATATCTTTACAAATATCTAAAATAACAGGAATCGTTCTCAACGCTTTGAATAGACCACCAGGACCATTCGTTTCCTGACCGATTACATCATATTTTAACGGGATTGCTTCATCTTTTGCACGTGCTTCTAATAAACCAACGCGAAGTTGTGTTGTTACGAAGTCAGCATCTTTTAATGCCTCACGGCGATCAAGTGTTAAATGTACCTCGATTGGTAAACCTGATTTTTTCACCATACGTTTCGCTAAGTTACCAACGATTTCTAACTTTTCTTTTCCTGCCTCAATATCTACTAACCAAATTTCACGAACAGGAAGCTCATCATAACGCTTAATAAATCCTTCAATTAACTCTGGTGTATAACTAGATCCACCGCCGATTGTAGCAATTTTAATTCCAGTCATGCTTTATTCCCCTTTCGCTTCAAGCTTTTTATAAAGATCGATAAACTCTGCTGCTAATTCTTTCACTGTAATCGCATTCATTAAATGATCTTGTGCGTGAATTAAAAGAACACTAATCTCTGTTTTTTCTCCTCTTGCTTCTGATTGTATGAGCTCTGTTTGGAAATGATGCGCTTCATTAATCGCTTCTTTCGCCTTTACCATCGCTTCATCTGCTTCTGCCATTTTCCCCTGTTTGGCAAATTGAAGTGCCTCCATCGCAAAGCTTCGTGCGTTACCACTATTTAAAATCAATTGGAATGGAATTTGTTCTGCTGTAGTCATCATAATTACCGCCCTCTCTATAAAGTTCAACCGATTTAAATACCCCTTCAGTTTGAACATGTCTATTAAAGTATGAATTTATTAATGATAGTTTAGTGTTCATATAGATGTTTTTCATCTTTTTGAACATGATATAAAGGTAATTGTTCTCACAGGTATCGTTGTCTATGAGAACAATTACTATGTTACATAGGTAAAGAATTACTATTACCTTGTGCTGCTGCTTTTTCAGTACGAACAACTGAACGGTCACATAACACAACGAATGGATAATAAATTACCATTGCAATTACAAAGTTGAATAACTGTAGAATTGCACCAGAAATATGTCCACCTGTTACAAGATAACCACTAATAATTGGTGGTGTTGCCCATGGAATCATCACAACTGTTTTTGGTACCCACCCCATAGATATAGCTGTATAAGAAGTAATTACTAATACAATTGGTGTTATGATAAAAGGTAAGAATAAAATTGGATTTAAAATAATTGGTGTACCGAATATTACCGGTTCATTAATATTGAATGCACCTGGTCCAATTGATAGGCGCGATACACCGCGTAATTGTGCACTTTTTGCTACAAGTAATACCACTACTAAGAATGCTAATGTTGCACCAGAACCACCAAGATATACGAAAGTATCAAAGAATGGTTTTGTAACAATGTTTGGAACATCAAATGCAGATGTACCACCTTTGAATAAATTCATATTTTTCTCTAATGCCGGTAAGTATAACGGCTCAATAATACCACCAACGATATTTGGCCCATGTAAACCGAAGAACCAAAGAAGATGAACAAGGATTACAATGATAATTGCACTTGGTAATGTCCCTGCTAAACTTTGCAGTGGTGATTGAATCGTATTAAAAATAAATTCATGAACACTTGTACCAGATAATTTCACTGCTAATTGAATACCTGCAACTACTGTTAAGATAACAAATGCTGGAACTATAGCTGCGAAAGATCTTAAAACTGCTGGTGGTACTCCATCAGGCATTTTAAAAGTAATATTTCTTTGTACAAAGAAACGGAATACTTCAGTAACAAGGAGTGCCACAATAATTGCTACGAATAACCCTTGTGCACCTGTCCAAGCTAAGTTCAATCCGCCTTCTTTCGGTGTTGTTGGCGTAAGAATAATTAACGCACCAAATGAAATAATACCTGCTGACAAACCATCAACGCCGTAAGATTTTGCTAAGTTATAACTTGTTGTAAATGCTATGATTAGTGCTAGAATCGCGAAAGAACCAGTCCACATTCCACCGCCAACTTGTTTCCACGTTTCACCAAACATACCTTTCATGAAATCTTGGAAAGCTTCAGACGGAAAACCATTAATTAGTGATGCTAGTGCACCAACTAAAATAAGTGGCATAACTGCAATAAATCCGTCACGGATTGCAGCTAAGTGACGTTGCGATCCGATTTTACCAGCGACAGGAACAATATATTTCTCCATAAATGCAATAAACTTTTGCATTTCGCTTCCCCCCTAATTATTTTTTAAGTGTTAATGCGTGATCTAAAACTGCTTCCCCATTCATCATGCCGTAGTGCATTGGATTGATAACGTCGATTCCAACGTTTCTCTCGTCAGCAAGCGTTTTCATTGAAGAGAGCATGTAACGAACTTGTGGTCCTAGTAATAATACATCTGCTTGATCGATATTCGTTTTTACTGCATCCCCAGATACAGCCCAAATCTTGCCTTCTAAACCGCGAGCTTTTGCAGCCGCTTCCATTTTTGTAACTAGTAAACTTGTAGACATCCCTGCTGAGCAACATAATAAAATATTCATTTGAAAATCCCCCTTGTGTAGTATAAAAAATTTATGTTTATTTATTTTTCTTTACGCTATTTATTAATGCAATTAGCGTGCCAACTTTTTAAAACCACTAAAATCAGTGCTTTTTCGAGCATTTTCTTTGTGTGTTAACGCTTTCAATTAGTGTGTCGTCCAAAAAACACACAGTGTGTTATAAAACAACACGTTTTTAACACATAACTGTATGAAAATAGATTAGTGTTTAGTTGTCTAGTTATGTTTAATATGAAAAAACACTAAAAAAATTTTTTATCGTAGAAATCTAGTAAAAAACAACATTTTCTTGAGCTCAGTCTTCTATCTATTCTATTGTCCAAGCACACTCTACTAAATTACATAAAATAAAATAGAATAAAATAACACAATTCGAAAGGGGATTCCTATGCCAAAACATAGAAAACAAAGCAAAATAAAGATTTATAGAATAACAAGCTATAAAAAGGACAAGCGTTCTGAATTAGACTCTGATAAATTTGAACTAGAACAGCAGGACAAGCATGATACACAAGACAAACAAGATAAACAGGACAAACAGAATAAGCAAGATAAGCAAGTACAATCAGAAAATGTAATTATAGTACCTACAGATTCACACAGCTTAGATGTGTGGGATGAAATTTCTCTAAAAGAAATACAAGCTGGTGAACATACGAACCTATTTGAAGAAAAAAGTAATTATCAAAATATTAATTTAGTCCAAGTAAACGATGTTCGCTTATACTTGGACAAGCAACTACAATTTAGTTCCGTTGATGAGCAAATCTATCATGAAGCACTTGTACATCCAATTATGTCAAAAGTAATCGATCCAAAACGTGTTCTCATATTAGGTGGTGGCGATGGTCTTGCCTTACGAGAAGTTTTGAAATATGAAACTGTGCTACATGTAGACCTTGTTGATTTAGACGAGGCGATGATTAATATGGCACGTAATGTTCCAGAAATAGTATCTTTAAACAAAAATGCTTTTTTTGATAATCGCGTGAACGTGCACGTATGCGATGCAAAAGAATTTCTAAATTCACCTTCATCTTTATACGATGTAATCATTATTGATTTTCCAGACCCAGCGACAGAGTTGTTAAGTACTTTATATACAAGCGAACTATTCGCTCGTATAGCTACATTCTTAACAGAAGATGGTGCTTTCGTCTGTCAATCTAATTCACCTGCTGATGCACCTCTAGTATATTGGAGTATCGGTAATACAATTGAACACGCTGGATTAACTGTAAAAAGCTATCATACAATCGTTCCTTCTTTCGGAACTGACTGGGGATTTCATCTTGCTACTAATTCTGCACATGTACTCGATCAAATTGAACAATTATATGTAGTACCAACTCCTCGAACATTGCCTGCTCTTCTTTTTCCTTTATTTCAATTTAAAGAAGAACATCTAGAACAACGTAACCTCGCTCTTTTAAATTCAGAATCAAATCTTATCTTACATCAATGCTACAAACAGGAAATGAAGTTTTGACGATATTAATAGTAAGGAGTGCTGCCCTATGGAATACTCTACCTTTGGCAAGCATATAATAGTGGATTTATGGGGAGTGGATTTTTCCCTATTAGATGATATTCACTTTTTAGAATACCATTTAGTTAACGCTGCAGATTGCTCTGGTGCCCATGTTTTAAACGTAAGTAAAAAAGAGTTCCAGCCATATGGTGTTACTGTATTAGTGTTATTATCAGAAAGCCATCTTTCCATTCACACTTACCCGGAACAAAATTTTGCAGCTATTGACTGTTATACTTGCGGTACAACCGTTGAACCACAAATAGCGATTGATTATATCGTAAATATATTAAAACCGGAACGGATGCATATAAAAAGATTAATTCGTGGTATAGGAGAAATTGTTACTGCCGATTAATTATAACTCTTACTCATCCGAAAAAAGGAGGATTGTAAAATACCATCAGTGGGATGAACATTCCACTGATGGTACAGGCACATACATAAAATGAAATTTTAATTAGTGGGAGTTTTACTGCCCGTTAATTCGAGATAAAAAAACCTTGCATAAGCAAGGTTCATTCATCCACCGACATCTTCCTATATAACTCTACAAACTCACTCGCTAATTCTTTCACCGTAATTGCATTCATTAAATGATCTTGCGCGTGTACCATTAAAAGAGTAACTTCGGTCTTTTCGCCACCAGCTTCTTTCTGGATAAGCTCCGTTTGTACACGATGCGCCTCTTTTAATTCCTCTAGTGCTTCTTGTAATTTAGCTTCAGCTTCTGTAAACTCCCCACGCTTCGCACAATCAATTGCTTCCATTGAACAACTTCTCGCGTTTCCCCCATGCAAGATTAAATGAAAAGCTTTCGTCTCTATCGTATCCATTTTAGTTCTTTACTCCCCCTTTTCTTCCGCCAGTTTTTGTTTATCCCATATTTTTAAGAACGGTAAATAAATGAAGAATGCTAGCGCAAAGTTAACAAGTTGCAAAATAACACCTGAAATTTTCCCGCCCGATCCTAAATATCCACTAAAAAGAATAGGTGTCGTCCAAGGTACAGCGGCCCCACTCGGACGTGCGACCCATCCCCATTCCATTGCAAAGTAAGAAACAATTGTTAACACAACTGGAACTAATATAAATGGAATTAGTAAAAGTGGGTTCATCACAATCGGCATACCAAAAGTTACCATCTCATTAATATTAAATATACCAGGTGCAATTGACAATCTCCCTAAACTTTTTAATTGTTGACTTCGTGCAAATAGTAACATTCCGACAACTAGAGCAAGCGTTGCACCAGAACCGCCCATATAAATCCATAAGTCAAAAAACTGTGCCGTAATTGTATTTGGTACATCTTGCCCAGCTTGAAAAGCAACTCGGTTTTGATCCATTAAAGACAACCAAACGGGGCTCATTACACCACCAACAATAGTAGCACCATGAATTCCACACGACCAAAGAACATGAACAAGAATAACTGCTATTATTGCGCCCCAAAGACTAGCACCAAGTACACTAAGTGGTTCCTGTAAAATTTGTCCTACGATATTATGGATACTGCCAAAAGAAGTATTTTCTATAATTAAGCGTAAAATCCAAATAACTGTTACAACAATAAATCCTGGAACAAGTGCGGCAAATGAACGCGTGACAGCTGGTGGAACTGTCTCTGGCATCTTTATAATTATCTTTTTTTGTACAATAAACCGATAAAGTTCAGTAGATATAAGTGCGATAATCATTGCTACAAATAACCCTTGGCTTCCCATTAATGCTGCTGGGATAGCGCCTTCTACAAGTACACTCTCTTTTGTACTTGGTATAATATATGCAACTTGAAATGGAGTCGCAAGTAAAAACGTCACAAGCGACAATGCCCCGGATGCTAAAGCATCCACTTTATAATACTCTCCAAGCCTGTAAGCGATTCCAAAAACAGCTATTAAAGCCATTATATTAAAAGTTGCACTAACTGGATACCCTAAAGCTCTCTGCCAATTCTCACCAAACAAACCTGCCATAAACTCGTTATATCCAGGTATCGGCAGTGCACTAATAATGAGGAAAAACGATCCAATAATTAAGAAAGGCATCGTTAAAATAATTCCATCTCGAATTGCTTGCAAATGCCTCTGCTCTGCAACCTTCCCTGCTACCGGCATCACGTACTTCTCTAAAAACCGTATCATCTATCCCACTCTCCTCATGGTTTCATTGACAAAGCTGCTTGCAAGATAGCTTCTCCATTACAAAGTCCGTAATGAACGGATTGAATGACATCAACAGGTATCCCTTTATCCTTACATAATTCTTTCATTTTCGGTAATAAATAACGTACTTGCGGTCCAAGTAAAAGGACATCAGCTTTATCAATATGACTATTCACTTCAGAACCTGATACTGCCCAGATTTTTACTTCTATCCCTCTTGCCTCTGCTGCTTTCTCCATCTTTGTAACAATCAAACTGGAAGACATTCCCGCTGCACAGCAAAGCAAAATATTCATTCCGCTTCCCTCCCCCTTTTTCTAAACCTAAGTTATGGTGCATCCCTTGCCACCACTAGGTTACAAATATATATGTCTAGATTTCCTGCTGTATGCCGAGCTTAAAAACAAAAATTTCTTGGTTTTCACGCTATTCCATTTATCCGTATTCTCCTAGTAAAGAGGACTCTAACTCGCTATAATGATTCAGTATGATTTTTTTAATTGATAGGAGGATATATTTATGAAGGCATATCGCTTTCCGCTTATTTTATTATCTTCTATCCTAATTGGTGGTTTCATTGGTTATTTCATGGGTGCCGATGCAGTTGCTTTAAAGCCGCTTGGTGACATTTTCTTAAACTTAATGTTTACGATTGTTGTACCTCTAGTGTTCTTTAGCATCGCATCGTCTATTGCTAATATGGATGGATTAAAACGTTTCGGTAAAATTATGTCTAGTATGGCTGGGACTTTCTTATTTACAAGTATTTTGGCTGCTATTTTTATGATTATTGTCGTGAAAGTATTCCCGCCAGCACAAGGTGTTGTACTAGAACTAACACAACCTGACAAAGCCGGCAAAGCTGTTAGTGTTGCAGATCAAATCGTCGGTATTTTAACAGTATCTGACTTCTCGAAGTTACTATCTCGTGAAAATATGTTAGCTCTTATTTTCTTCTCTATCTTAATGGGGATTGCAACTTCAGCAGTTGGCGAAAAAGGAAAACCATTCGCTACATTCCTACAAGCTGGTGCAGAGATTTCAATGAAGGTTGTATCTTTCATTATGTACTACGCTCCAATCGGACTTGCTGCTTACTTCGCAGCATTAGTTGGTGAATTCGGACCACAACTTCTTGGAACTTACTTCCGAGCGGCAATGGTATACTATCCAGCTTCTCTAATTTATTTCTTTGTATTCTTCACATTCTATGCATACCTTGCAGGTCGCAAGCAAGGTGTACAAGTATTTTGGAAGAACATGGTCTCTCCTACAGTTACATCACTTGCAACTTGTAGTAGTGCCGCAAGTATTCCAGCGAACTTAGAAGCAACGAAGAAAATGGGTATTTCTTCAGACGTTCGTGAAACAGTTGTCCTTCTTGGTTCTACACTTCATAAAGACGGCTCTGTTTTAGGTGGCGTATTAAAAATTGCTTTCTTATTCGGTATTTTCAACATGGAATTCGAAGGACCGAAAACATTAGCAATCGCACTTGTTGTTTCTTTATTAGTAGGAACAGTAATGGGTGCTATTCCAGGCGGTGGTATGATTGGTGAAATGTTAATCGTATCTCTATACGGTTTCCCGCCAGAAGCACTGCCAATTATCGCAGCAATTAGTACAATCATTGATCCACCTGCAACGATGTTAAACGTAACAGCAGATAACGCTTGTGCGGTAATGACAGCTCGCCTTGTAGAAGGTAAGAATTGGATCAAAAACAAATTTGCTTAATAGCTAGAAAGAGGATGCTCTAAACGAGCATCCTCTTTTTGTCGTTATTTGTTGATAAGTTGATATTTCCTCTCGCCACAAATTTGTTAAAATCTTCACAAATATTCCACATCCATTATCCATTCTCCGTACTATAATCATGTATGGAAAAGGAGATGGAAATAATGACACAAAGCGCACCTGAATTTAAAGTTTTGCAAAGCATTGCATTTCTCGCTGTCGTTTTGCAAAGTTCCTTATTATATACAATGAAGCAAGGAAATGTCTTACTTGAGCAATCCCTCATTATGGGCATGCTATTTAATCTTGCAAAATTCTCAGCACCAGCATTCATATTTATCGTTGGATTTCACTTAATTCGTCACTATACGAAGCAATTAGTATATAAAGAATATATTTCTGAAAAAGCGACACACTTACTCATTCCTTATTTCTTTTGGTCTATTCTTTACTTATTAACAACAAATGATTTTATTACATTACAAGGCGGAATAAAAAGTTTATTACTCGGAACAGCCGCGCCCCATCTTTGGTACGTTATTATGATGTTCCAAATTCACTTATTGTTCCCTTTACTATGCACACTTTTTTATTGGTTTCAAAAACGAACAGAAAATAAAAAAGACATATATAAATATATGACCTTTTTCGCTTGCCTATATTTTCTATTAATGTGGTTCTCTTCTCACTATATTTTTAATGGAGAAAAATTAACAAGCTCAACAATTTTACATTATACAGATCGATCATTTCTATTCTACTCATTCTATTTCGTTATGGGTGGCATTGCCGCTGTAGCACTAAAAACTTGGCGTCTATTCGTCATGAAACATATCCCGCTTATAACAATATTATTTTTCATCTTATTTTTATTCATCAATTATGAGTTGTTTAGTTTTTACGGAGCAAACTCTATTCATTTAACTGTTTCTACCTATTTAAAACCATCTATGTTTTTATATATCGTATGCGAAATTATCATACTGTATGTGTTATCTATTATGATAGTACAGCGTCGTGGTTTCTTATATAAAACGTTACGTTTCATTGGAAATTACACGTATGGTGCTTATTTAGCTCACTTATTCTTCTTGCAACTATGCACAAAGTTTCTTTCTTTATTCACACTGCAAGAAAATACTATATTATATAGCCTATTACTATTTGTGTTAACGGCTATTATCTCTATTTCAACAATGGTCATTTGTAGCACAATACCATTTCATACTTGGATTACAGGTCCTTCTCCTACAACAAAGATGAAATGGACGAAGGTTGTATTCCGAAAAAATCATAAAAAACTATTCAAGCCATATATTTGATATAATGATACGCATATAAAAAGAAAGCGAGAGACACCTATGATTAATCAAGTTGGACAAATTATGCTATATGTAAATAACCAAGACGAAACAGTACAATTTTGGACAGAAAAAGTAGGGTTCCAAATCATTGCGGAAGAGAATAACGGAAACGGATTCCGCTGGATTGAAATTGCACCGGCGAAAGAAGCAGGAACAAGCATCGTCCTTCACGATAAAGCGTTAATCGCGAAGATGCAACCTGAACTAAACCTTAATACACCTTCACTTATGTTCTTCTCAAATGACTTAGACCGTCTATATAAAGATCTTTCTGAGAAAAATGTCACAGTTGGACAGGTTGTAGATTTACCTACTGGTAGAGCATTCAACTTTGCTGATAATGAAAATAATTACTTTGCAGTAATGGAACGTAAATAAAAAATAAGCTATCCGAAAAAATCGGATAGCTTATTTCCTGTTAAGAAACTTGTTCTACATTCGTTTCTCTATGCTGTATATGGCTCGTGATCCAAGCAATTCCACCGGCAACAACGAGATAACATAACAATATTAAAATTTGTATTTTTAATTGCGACCAATCTCCTAAAGAGATAACATCTTGTAATCCTCTAAGAGAATGAGACATTGGGAGAAACTGTCCAATTTTACTAAGAACAGCTATATTTAATTCTCCTGGGAAAGTACCTCCGCTCGTCGCTAATTGCAAGACAAGAAGCGTTACTGCTAAGAACTTTCCAACAAGACCAAATACTGTTACTAACATAAGAATAAATGTCATGAACGTAAAGGAAATCACAATACTTGATAAAACAAAGAGTGGTACACTGGCAACTTCTAATTTCATAACACCTAGCACAACTACATCTACGAGTAGCGCTTGAATAAGTCCAATTAAATATACCAATCCTAGTTTATTAATAAAATGTACCGTTCCGCTTACCTTCATATTTTGTCTACGACCAAGCGGTAAAATATTCGATGCCATAATTCCGCCAACATAAAATGCAAGCGATAAGAAATATGGTGCAATGCCTGAACCGTAGTTAGGAACGTCAGAAACTGTTGACTTCACTAACTGAACTGGCTCTGAGAACATCGTATTACGTGCATCATCATTACGAACATTCGCTATCTTCTCTGCACCCTCTCCCAATTTCGCAGAAAGTTCTTTCGCACCATCATCCAGTTTAACAAGTCCATTTGTTAATTTACTAGCACCGTTATTCAGCTCCGTTCCACCACTCGCAAGCTGGTTTACACCTTCTTGCAATGATGTAAATCCATTTCCCCACTTCGTAAATCCATCAGCCAAATTCGATGCACCATCTGCTATCTTTTGCGTTCCAGCAGTAGCTTCATTTAACTTAACTCCGAATGTATTTATGCCTTCTTCAATCTTATGTTGACCGTCAGTAAGCTTCTTCGCACCTTGTGTCAATTGTTGTTGGCTATTATTTAAAGTACTTGTTGCTTTAGCTAGTCCATTAGACGTAGCAACAATTTTTTGAAAAGCGGGATCTTGCTGCACTTCTGGATGATTTTTCACGTACTCTTCTAATTGTTGTTTTACACTATTTGCCGCATTTTCCGCTTTCGCTTGCCCTTCAGCAAGTTTTTCATTTCCATTCACCCATTCATTTGTACCAGCACTTAATTCACTAATTCCTGATTGTAACGTTTTTTCACCTTGTGCTAGTAATTCCATACCACTATGAAGTGATGTCGCTCCTTGACTCAGCTCATTTGCTCCCCCGGTTAAAGCAGATTGACTGGATGCAAGCTTGTCACTTCCTTCTTTCAATTTCGATGTCCCATTACTTAAACGATCAATACCATCCGCAAGCTGATTCGCTCCATTTTTTGCATCGGTCGTTCCTTCATGTAACTTCTCAGCACCATTACTTGCATCACTCAATCCTTGTGCCAAATCTTGAAACTTTGAAAAGACACCTTCTGTATAAGATTTCGTAATACTATTTGAGATTTTTGTTTTCATATTTTCAACAGCTGTCGTTCCAATTTGAGCTGCTACAAAGTTTTTACCTGGATTTACTTTGTACTGCAACTTTGCCGGCTCTGGTTTCTCATCCATAAGTGTACTTACCTTTTTAGAGAAATTCTCTGGAATCGTAACAACCATATAATATTTATCTTCTTTTAACCCTTCATCTGCATTTTTTTCTGATACGAAATGAAAAGCTAGTTCCTTATTCTCTTTTAAATTTTTAACAAAATCGTCTCCTGCATGAATTGTTTTTTCATCCATCACAGCACCCTTATCTAAGTTCACAACTGCAACAGGTAATTTATCTAATCTTCCGTACGGATCCCAATACCCAGCTAAAAAGAATCCTGAATAAATTAACGGAACGATTAATAAAAAAATTAAAGCGATACGTCCATGTTTATGGTGCCACATCGCTTTCCAATCTTTAAATATAAGTTGAATTCCCTTCATGAAACATACTCCTTCTCCGAATTTAACACCATTAGAATGGTTTAACAGATTTACTATACACGTCACTTTCCATACTGTATAATACATCTTTAATTATCAATTCATTCCTTTTGGTCTATAGAAAGGAGATTCGAAATGGAACTGCTCCAGTTAAAATACTTTCAGACAGTTGCACGACTAGAACATATGACAAAGGCAGCTGAAGAATTGCATATCGCGCAACCTTCACTCAGCAAAACAATCGCTAGACTCGAAAAGGATTTAGGAGTCCCTTTATTTGATCGCCAAGGCCGACAGATTACTTTAAATTCTTTCGGAAAAGTATTTTTAAAACGAGTAGAGCGTATTTTTCATGAATTAAGTGAAGGGGAACGAGAAATTAAAGATTTAGCCGAATTACAACAAAGCTCTATTACACTGGCCGTTTCTATTCCGAGAATATTACCAGAACTACTTGGCTCTTTTTTAATAGAACATCCTAACGTTCGATTTCAACAATTTCTTGCATCTACTCCTTCTATGAAACGACAACTAGATAATATAGAAATTGACTTTTGTATCTCCTCTGTGCCAATTGAAGGTGAGGAGATTGTTTGGGAACCACTTATTACAGAAGAAATTTTCTTAGTCGTCCCTTCAGGCCACCGTTTATCCGGCCGAGAAAATATCCACCTGCATGAAGTAAAAGACGAACCGTTTATTAGTATGAACACTGGCTACGGATTTCGGCACTTAACGGATGAATTTTGTAAAGAAGCTGGTTTCACTCCGCATATTGCTTTTGAAGTCGATGAACCGACCGTGATTAGCGACCTCATTAAGCAAGGTCTCGGCATCGCTTTTGTTCCAAGTTTAACTTTATTAAAAAACTCTACTTTAGCATCAAGCAAGTTGCGTATTATTGAACCCACTTGTCAGCGAACCATCGGATTAAGTTGGTCAAAAAAACGTTACTTATCAAAAACAGCTCAGCAATTCCGTGAATTTGTGATTGACTACTTCTCTAATATTAGAACGTAAAATTATATGAACAAATAAAAGGTGCCACCCTCATATGGTGGCACCTTTTATTGTTCACTCTTTTTTAATTCCATTTCAGCTAAAAGTGGTAGCACGTTATCAAAAATATGCGTATTATTATTTTCACCTGTTACATATCCACCGTAATATCTACTAAATACGTTGTCATTTCGGAATGTGGCCATATGATCATACAATTCCTTCGCAAACTTTGTATCACCTGTTTGTAGTACGTACAAAATTGTTAATCCGTACGCGGCCGGCGATTCATAATTCACAGTTTGTTTTCCCGTTTCTAAATTGTAACGACCATATAGCTTTCCATCCTCCTGGAACTTCTTCTTTATAAATTCCAAATAAGCAGCTGATGAAAGACCACCTAAACTTCGATGATATGCAACGTATGATTGGTCAATAAGATTCACTTCTTTATCGTACGTAAATGTACCATCTTCTTTATACTCTTTTGGGAATGCCCAGCCATGCCTTGGATAATCAGCTAAAAATTGAACGACTTCCTGATATTGCTGAGCAGAAACTTTGCCGTACTTCTTCATATAGGAGAATGCACGCGGATTTATGTATGATGTTGTTACAAAATTATTTTGTTTCCCTGCATCTGCATCATAATAATCAACATAATAATTATCTTTTTTATTATAACGAAGTACAGCATCACTTAATTGATCGGCAAGGTTTTTATAACGCTCTTCCTTATACATTTCATAAGCACGATATAATTGTTCTATAATACGAAGATCATCTATAAGTGCATTTGTAGCTGACTGCCTCTCTCCCTTTTCAGAGAGTTTCCATAAAACGATATGATTCTTATATATGAAATTATCTTGAATAACCTTTACTTGCTCATCAAATAACGCCTGATCATCTTTATCAAGTGTATACTGTAACCATAATCCCGCCGATTCTGATAATGCTTCACGTCCCTTAGCTTCACCCGTACCTGCCTTAGTATCTACTAAACGATACGTGGCAAGTGTTCCATTGTCATTCACCATATGTCTTAAAATAAAATTTTCTGTACGGTTTCCTTGTAAAGCTGACCAAAATACAATTCCACCTAAAGCGATTAAGAAGATAACTCCAATCCCTATATATAAACGTTTCCGCAATCTTTTCACCTCCCTAGTAAGGCTAACCTTAATTTTATCAGAACATACATAAATTTAAAAAAGACAATCTATTAGATTGTCTCCCCCATTTCTATCCCTCACAAACCTCTTTAGAAGGTTTATATAGCGATTGTACAAGTCGATCATATTCACGACGCGTAATTTCTTTATTATATAGCTTCAATAATAAATCTCTATGCTCTTTTGAAAATGCCATCTTTTTAATGACTTCAGGATACATAAAACACCCTCTCCATTTCACATAAACTTCTTGATTCCGAAAAACAGAACTTATGTTCGCATAAAAGATTATAAAAGATTCCTGAGCAAAAAACAAACAAAACATGACCAACCATTTATTTCTTTCTATTCAAAATATTACAACATTATATTATCATATTCACTTTTTAAATACATATATATTTTTGGTAGTTTTTTTGAATAAATCTTCCAATTCAATCAGAAAATAATGGCAAAAAAGAAGAGGAGTTTACATATGGATACGGTAACATTAGCAAGAGCATTTTTTGGTTCTTCATTAGCATTCCACATTATCTTTGCAACACTTGGCGTCGGACTTTCATTGATGATTTTTATAAGCGAAATACTCTATCACTGGAAGAAAGACTCCGACTATGCCATTATGGCGAAAAGATGGACAAAGGCGTTTGCTATTCTTCTCGGTGTAGCAATTCCAACTGGAACAATTGTTGGTGTGCAAATCTCACTTCTTTGGCCTGGTTTCGCCAAAATTGTTGGGCAAGTTATTTCTGTTCCCTTCCAAATTGAGATTTTCGCCTTCTTTTTGGAGGCTTTATTCATGTCGATTTACGTATATGCAGCTGATAAACTTCCTCCATTTATGAGATTAATCTCGCTATTTTTCGTCATGCTTGGTGCCACGGCATCCGCCGTACTCATTACATCAGCAAATACATGGATGAATACACCAGCAGGATTTTCAATGAATCCAGATGGATCTGTTTTTAACGTTGATCCTTGGAAAGCTTTCTTTAATCCGAGTTTTGGCACAAGTGCATTCCATGTTGTTATTACGGCTTATGCAACTGGTGCGGCTGTCATTGCTTCTATCGCTGGATTTAAATTATTGAAGAAAAATTTAAGTACACGTGAAATTGCTTATCATAAAAAAGGGCTGCTATTAGGGCTTGTCGTTACATTTATTACAGGCGCTACGATGTGGCTTTCAGGACATGAATCAGCGATTGCCTTACATAAACACTCACCTGAAAAACTTGCATCTGCTGAAGCTTTATTTGAAACGACATCACACGCACCGCTATCCATTGGCGGAGTTGTGGATCCTAATACACTTGAACTAAACTACGCACTTGAAATTCCAAACATGCTTAGCTTATTAGTGGGACTAGACCCTAGCACTGTCGTAAAAGGTTTAAAGGAATTCCCACAAGAAACATGGCCACCATTTTATACACATACACTATTCAACTTAATGGTCGGCACTGCTACATTCACCTTTGCAGTTGCAGCAATTGCACTCTTATATTGGTATTTCGTGTACCGAAAAAAGGGAACAGAACTACCGAAGTGGCTACTTTGGGGGGCTGCCGCATGCGGACCAATTATGATGCTCGGTATTGAATTCGGATGGATTTTCAGTTGTAGCGGTCGTCAACCATGGACAATTTATGGTATGCAACGTACCGTCGATGCAGCTACACGCGCCGATTTCGTCGGTCCTTTATTTATTTTGTTCATCATTTTATATATTGGACTCGCTATTTTAACAGTCTTTGTTCTACGTACATTCTTTAGAAGACATCCATTAAAGAATGATTTACAACACCAAGGAGGCGATTCTCATGCATGAGGAAAGTATTGCAATCATCATCTTATGGGCCCTTATTTTCGTATACAGTATACTAGGGTCCATCGATTTTGGTGCTGGTTTTTGGGGCATGGTATACGCAAAACATCCAACGCTCGCTGCCAAACTTGCGAATCGGTACTTATCACCCACTTGGGAAGTAACAAATACGTTTCTCGTCTTCGTCGTTGTCGCATTTCTCGGCTTCTTTCCGAAAGCGGCCTTTACCCTTGCGACAGTAATGTTCGTACCAGTTATGTTAATTTTAGTGCTCGTTGCAGTACGTAGTACATTTATGGTGTTTGCTTACTCCTTGCCGAAATATCAGTACCTTCTTCGGGTTATTTCAGGTATTACTGGTCTCTTAATTCCAGCACTATTAATTACCGTTTTACCCGTTACAGAGGGAGCCTATATTACAATGGCTGAAGGGAAAGAAGTACTCCTGTATGGAAAACTTCTTTCTAGCCCGGTTATCTATTGCTATATGCTCTTCGGAATAACGTCTGAACTATTTCTCTCCTCTCTCTTTCTTGCTGATTTTGCGAGAGAACAAAGTTCAGAAGATACGTATAGAATTTATAGAAGAAATGCCATCATCCTTGGTCCTGCAACGCTCGTTACGGCGATCATCGCCCTCGTTGTAATGGATCCTGAAACACATTGGCTTATGCAAGGATTAATAAAGCAATTCCCGTGGTTTACAGTTTCTATTGTTTTATTCGTTATCGGATACTCGTCCCTTTGGTGGACAAACAAAAAGTACAATACACTAGGATATCCTCGCATTGCCGTTTTAGCTGTCGTCGCTCAATATGCATTTGCAAGCTACGCTTACGGCGTCGCGCATTTACCTTATATTATTTATCCTGACGTAACTGTATTTACAAGCTTTACAACGACAGAAACGTTCTATGCACTGCTCATTCTATACGCAATTGGGATTGCAATTTTATTACCAGGATTTATTTTCTTCTGGAATTTATTCTTGAAGGATCGTACTTTTTTGAAGGAAAAATAATATAGTCTTGGGGTCTGTTCCAAAAGGCATTTTGGGATGGGCTCCTTTTGTCATGTTTTGTCGATAAGTCGATATATTTTAAAAATCGCTGATATATTTTGAGTTGCGCCGATATATTTCAATGATCGCTGATATATTTTCAGTTACGCCGATATATTTCAATAATCGCTGATACATTTTCAGTTACGCTGATATAAATCTCATTTACTACCTTACTGCCCAATCAATTTATAGACTCCTATCACAATAGTTATTTCACTACTAGCGACACTTGTCCTTTAGCATGAAAAACACATATTCGCTTCATCTCGTTATACGTCTAGTTCTTCTTATTTTTTGCTGAATATACTACCAATATAACCTTGAGACAAGCTACATCTATTCAAGGGAAAATAGAAAGGTAGGCAAAATATGAGCATTGAAATATGGATTACTATTATTGTATTCTTCTTAACGATGATTGTTATCTTTTGGCGGCCTCGAGGTTTAAATGAGGCGTGGCCAGCAGCAATCGGAGCTGGTATCATCATAATTACTGGACTTGTATCAAAACCAGACGTCATGGATATTATAAGTAAAATTGGCGGTGCTTCCATAACAATATTAGCGACCATCGTCATGGCAGTTATATTAGAAAGCTTCGGCTTTTTCCATTGGTCCGCAGCGAAACTAGCAAATTTAGCAAAGGGTTCTGGACGCCGCTTATACTGGTATATTCAATTATTATGTTTTCTCATGACTCTTTTATTCAATAACGACGGTAGTATTTTAATTACAACTCCAATTTTAATTCTTCTTCTAAAAAATCTTCAATTAAAACCTCATCAGCAAATTCCTTATTTATTAAGTGGTGCTTTAATCGCTACGGCATCTAGTGCACCAATTGGTGTAAGTAATATCGTAAATTTAATCGCATTAAATATCGTTAATATGACTCTTTATATGCATACTGCTATGATGTTTGTACCTGCAACATTAGGCTTATTATTTATGTCATGGCTCATGTATACAGTTTTGAAGAAAAAACTTCCGAAAAAATTACCTGTTTCTTCATATGATATTGAAGAAATTTTCTTCACGAAAAACTTCCATCCACTAAAAGGAAATAATTCTGTTGATACGAAACAAAAACGGACAAGATTCATGTTAAAAGTATTAGGTTTCGTCTTCCTTATGCGCTGTCTTCTATTCGTTGCATCCTTCTTATCCATCCCAATTGAAATCGTTGCAGTACTTGGTTCACTCGTTCTTCTCATTTGGAGATGGTACTACTTACGAACAAATCCTGTCGACATTTTGAAAAAGACACCGTGGCACATTTTAATTTTCGCCTTCTCTATGTACGTCATTATTTACGGACTCCACAACGCAGGATTAACAGCTGCACTTGTACAATGGCTCGAGCCAATTGTGAATCAGCATCTACTCTATGCTAGCTTTGCAATGGGCGGACTTGTATCCATCCTCTCTAACGTCTTCAATAACCATCCTGCCCTTATGATTGGTACAATTACATTAACAGAAATGGGACTAGATCCAGTCACATTAAAAACAATCTATCTTGCAAACATCATTGGTAGTGACATCGGTTCACTATTACTACCAATCGGTACACTAGCTTCACTCATTTGGATGTATATTCTGAAACAAAACAAAATTAAAGTAAAATGGAAAGACTATTTAAGTGTATCCCTTATCGTTATCCCGCTCACAACAGTCGTCACACTATTCCTCTTATTCTACTGGGTACATCTCTTCTTCGCCTTATAAAGTGAAACTTTAATCAGTGGGGGTTTTGTTCATCACCCACTGATTATTAGCCTTAACCAATCGGGCTTTTACGGGCAGCCCGACCCCGACCTAACTTCTTTGCTTCCACTGAATTTTGAGGTGGGGGTCTTACTGCCCACAAATAGCGGGATAAACAACAGAAGCCCCATTTGCTACCGTCTTAGCAAATGGGGCTTCTTCTATAATAAAGTTAGGTACTACAGTGTGATCAATCAAGTAAAGAGGTGTAATGTGTTATTGATATAAATGACTACCAGCTTCTTTAAATTCTTCTGCTTTCTCTTTCATTCCTTTTTCAATTGCTTCTGTCGTTTCTAAATCATTTTCTTTTGCATATTCACGGATATCATGTGAAATTCTCATACTACAAAACTTCGGTCCACACATTGAACAGAAGTGAGCTGTCTTTGCCCCTTCTGCAGGCAACGTTTCATCGTGATATTCCATCGCACGTTCAGGATCTAAAGATAAATTAAATTGATCGCGCCAACGAAATTCGAAACGTGCTTTTGAAAGTGCATCATCACGCTGATGAGCCGTTTTATGTCCTTTTGCAAGATCAGCCGCATGCGCTGCAATTTTGTACGTAATAACACCCGTGCGTACATCATCTTTATTCGGTAAACCTAAATGTTCTTTCGGCGTTACATAACAAAGCATCGCCGTTCCAAACCAACCGATCATCGCAGCTCCAATTGCCGATGTAATATGGTCATAACCTGGTGCAATATCTGTCGTTAGTGGCCCAAGTGTATAAAACGGCGCGCCCTGACAAATATCAAGCTCTTTCTCCATATTCTCTTTAATTAAGTGCATCGGTACGTGTCCAGGTCCTTCGATCATAACTTGCACATCATGTTTCCAAGCAATTTTCGTTAATTCACCAAGTGTTTCAAGCTCAGAGAATTGTGCTTCGTCATTTGCATCTGCAATCGATCCTGGACGTAATCCATCTCCAAGAGAGAACGAAACATCGTACTGCTTCATAATTTCACAAATCTCTTCAAAATGAGTATATAGGAAGTTTTCTTTATGATGGAATAAACACCACTGCGCCATAATCGAACCACCACGCGAAACGATACCTGTCGTACGCTTTGCAGTAATTGGAATGTAACGAAGTAATACACCAGCATGAATCGTAAAGTAATCCACGCCTTGCTCCGCTTGCTCAATTAACGTATCACGGTACACTTCCCACGTTAAATCTTCTGCAATTCCATTTACCTTTTCAAGCGCTTGATAAATCGGCACAGTTCCAACTGGTACAGGCGCATTACGAATAATCCACTCACGCGTCGTATGAATGTTTTTACCTGTAGATAAATCCATAATCGTATCTGCACCCCAGCGAGTAGCCCACGTCATCTTTTCTACTTCTTCTGCAATAGAAGAAGATACAGCAGAGTTTCCGATATTCGCGTTTACCTTCACATGGAAGTTACGCCCGATAATCATCGGTTCAGCTTCTGGATGATTAATATTCGCTGGTAAAATAGCGCGGCCTTCTGCGATTTCCTTACGAACAAACTCCGGCTCTACTCCTTCACGAATTGCAACGTATTCCATCTCAGACGTAATAATGCCATTACGCGCATAATGCATTTGCGTAACATTTGCACCTTGCTTCGCTCTAAGCGGCTGGCGATCCATTTGCGGGAAAACAGGTGTATGTTTCGAAGCCACTTTCACACCATCATCCTCTGGTTTCACCTCGCGCCCTTCATATGCCTCTACATCCCCGCGCTCCATGATCCAAGAATGACGCGGCGTTGGAATTCCCTTTTCCAGCTCCACTTTATACGCCGGATCCGTATAAGGACCGCTCGTATCATACACACGGACTGGAGGATTTGGGATGCCGTTCGTTTCGCTTTGTTCAATCTCACGCATCGGCACTTTCATGCCTGCGCGTGGTCCATCCACATATACTTTCTTACTCCCTGGTAAACTCGATTTCAATTCAATTTGCTCAGCTGAAACAGACTGTTTCATAACCTTTGTTGCCTCCCCTGTTCGTGACAAGGACGAGATATGGCCAGCGCATGCCAAAATAAAAAGAGCCAGGTCCATAAAAAAATAAGGACCTGGCTCATAAAAGACATCATTATGTAAAGCCGTTAACTTCCCTACGCTGGTACGAGCCAGATCAGGTCCAAAGGGTTAAGAAGATCACGCGCTTCTCTCTCAGCCTACGCATACGTTAGGCACCCCTAGTTTATCACTGATTTAATTTTCAATACTTTCCCATCATACACGATAATCTGAAAAATGCAAAGGTTATTTCTTTTTCTCTTTATGGAATCATCCACGTTAAATAATACGCTTGAACATACGTCATAATACCAACAATAATTACGAAGAACACCCTATTGTAAAAATAGTTTATGACTTAACATGGGAGTTTAAAAACATCTTCACCACAAAGAGTGTTGAGAATCTCGACCATTGTATCAAGAAAATTAAGAATACTAATATACAAGAGTTTAAGAGCTTTACGAATGGATTAGCCCGGGATATTGAAGCTGTCAGAAATGCGGTAACTTATGAGAATAATAATGGTCTTGCCGAAGGGAGCATAAACAAGTTAAAGCTTATTAAAAGAATCATGTATGGTCGATACAAATTCTCCACATTGCGGACAAAGATTCTACTTTTGGAGAGAATGAGACTTTTCAACTAACTCCGGAAAGAACCATTTTTTACTTGCCAAATACATTCATCAGTCCCGTTTGACAAAGAGCCTTTGTCTCTGCTGCATTTCGCTACAACTGCTACCTGCCATACAACCTGCAATAGAGATAGGTAACAATTTACTATACAAGGAACAAAATTGACCTGCTCCTCCATTTAGTGATTTAACTATCTTTATTATTCAGAGCTAAAACTCAAAGAAAAAGCTCTTACATTTATTTTAATATTATTTCCTTAATATGTTAATTATTTTTGTTGTCTTGTTAGTTAAAGGGGTACTTAGTACAAAAAATAACCGTAGATAGTAGCACGAACACTGTTCTTGTTATAATTATTTTTTTCAGAACGTCTATAATCCTCTTTTAAAAAATATATGTAAATATAATAAAAAACGAATGATTAATAGAAATATTCTACACCACTCGTTTTTTATCGGACTTCTTTTTACTGTACTTTTATTTTCTTTATGAGTTATTAGAAAAATAATTGTCTATATAAGTCTTTATTTTTTCAAAATTCTTTTCCATAAATAAGATTGCTGGTACTTCAATTATTGGAAGATTATTTTCATTATCAAAAGCTGGACACGGTTTGGGAACTACCAAATAGTCAACTGAGTTTTTATCCCTAATATAATTAATTGAAACATCATAATACTTAGAAAAATGTTCCTTCAAATCATCCTGATTCCTTAAAAATGGTAGAGAAAATATTGAACCATAATTTATACCAGCATCGACAATTAATACAAAGCATATTTTTTTCATGATACACCCTCCTCTTATAATAAGTTTTAAGTTAATAACTGTTCCTTGAAAATTAAATAGTTTTTATCTTCAAGAGCTACATCAAAAAAATGATGTATGGGTAAAATTTAGTCTTGGATACTGGGGGATTTACCCAGATAATGGAAGTATAGAAATGGACCCATCGGGAATATGCTTACTCCTCCTGTAGTTCGACCACGTTAAAAGACTGTGACCCAGACCAAAATGCACTGCATACGCACAAGCTGTATCGGTTTCCTTCACTTACCTCTCATAGTGGTGGAAGGGCAGCTTAGATGAAGGTAATCATTGAATACTCATACGCGAGGTTGTGGCTATGTTTTGGACTCTAGGGAGATCCCACAGTATCCAAGCTCATTCCAAATACTATTCAAAGAAAGGAGGTCCTTTCTTTGAGATTATTCGTAGCTATTGATGTAAGCTCTGAAAAACTTGATGTATGTTTTCTTGACAGTCATGACACTGTTTTGAAAGAAATTTGTCTTTCAAACGATGTGAATGGTGCCAACGCCATTAAGGAGGATGTTCTCCATTTTCACCAGTTGTACAACTATAAAAAAATTGTCATTGGCATGGAATCTACTTCCGTCTATAGTTTCCATCCTTCCATGTTCCTAACGGAAGATAAGGATTTGAGGGCTTTAGACGTGGAAGTGGTCGTACAAAATCCAAAAGCCATCCATCGGTATAAAAAACTCTTTGAAGAAGATAAGACCGATAAAATAGATCCTTTCCGTATTGCCGATTTTTTAAGAATCGGACGGTATAATAAGTTTCTTATCAAGGAGGAAAAATACGTTGCCCTTCAACGTTTAACACGATCTAGATATCAACTCGTTCACCAGCAAACAGAATGTAAGCAACACTTTCTGAAGAACCTTTACTACAAATGTAATACGTTATCGAAAGAGTTAAATACCTCTGTTTTTGGTGCGACGATGATGGAAATACTCTCAGATTCCCTTTCGTTGGATGAAATCGCAGAAATGGATCTAGAAGCACTCGCTACTCTTCTTCAGAAAAAGGGGAAAGGACGCTTTAGCGACCCGGAAGATTTAGCGAAAACCATCAAGAAAGCCATACGTGACTCCTACCGACTAGGTAAGGTCGTTCAAGACTCTGTGGACGTTGTATTAGCCACTTATGCACGATTGATTCAAACATTGAAAAAACAAATCAAAGAGATAGAAAAAAGCATTACTGCTTTATTCTAAGCCATTCCAGAAGCGAGATATTTAACAAGTGTTCCAGGCATTGGAGTCGTATACGCCGCGGGAATCATTGCGGAAGTTGGACAAATTGAACGCTTTGAGAACGAAGCACAATTGGCCAAATACACCGGTCTTTACTAGAAAAAATCGCAATCTGGAAACTTTGAATCGGAACGAACACCCATGACACGAACGGGAAACCAGTATCTTCGTTATTACATGGTTGAAGCTGCCAACTCTGTACAACTTCGTGAAGCTACTTACCGTGCTTATTATTTAAAGAAATATGATGAAGTTCCGAAATACAAACATAAAAGAGCCCTTGTCTAAAGCCGTAACTAGATTCGCTAAATTGTTTTTCAAATATTGAACCAAGCACTTGACTGATTGCTTGTTGAACAACCCTATCCACTACTGTCGGTATTCCCAATTTGCGCATCTTCCATAAAAAGAGCCAGGTCCATAAAAAAATAAGGACCTGGCTCATAAAGACATCATTATGCAAAGCCGTTAACTTCCCTACGCTGGTACGAGCCAGATTAGGTCCAAAGGGTTACGCTTCTCTCTCAGCCTACGCATACGTTAGGCACCCCTAGTTTATCACTGATTTAATTTTCAACACTTTTCCATCATACACCATAATTTGGAAAAATAAAAATTTATTTCTTTTGTTGTTTATGGAATCATCCACGTTAAATAATAAGCCTGAACATAAGTCATAATACCAACAATAATTACGAAGAACAAACTATGCTTCACTGTAAAACGGAACAAATCCGATTCTTTTCCAGCAAGACCAACTGCTGCACAAGCAATCGCAATCGACTGCGGAGAAATCATTTTACCTGTTACACCGCCTGTTGTATTTGCTGCAACGAGAAGCACTTCAGATACGCCGACTTGCTGCGCTGTAATGGCTTGTAAATTCGAGAACAGTGCATTCGCAGACGTATCAGACCCTGTTAAGAATACGCCAATCCAGCCTAAGAAAGGCGAGAAGAACGGGAATAGTCCGCCAGTTCCTGCTAGTGCTAACGCTAACGTAGAAGATAGACCAGAATAGTTTGCGATAAATGCAAACCCTAGTACGAATCCGATTGATAGAATTGGCATTTTTAATTCACTTAACGTTTCTTTAAATGTCACTACTGCATCTTTTACATTCATTTTCAAAATAAACATGGAAATGATACAAGCAATTAAAATCGCCGTTCCGGTTGCTGATAATACATCAAACTTCAGAATTGCCTCGTAAGGCGTTGGTTTATTTACAATCGGCTCTGCTTTCATTACTAGATTATGCAGACCTGGAATTTCAAACTTAAATACAAGACTTGCTAAAGCCCCTCCTGGAGCGAATAATGCCTTAAAGAAACTTTGGCTCCAAATGACTACCATAACCGTTAATACGATAAATGGAGACCATGCTTTTACTACTTTTCCAAACGTTAATTTCGGCATCGATGCCGCTGTCGTTGTTGCTGCTACTTCACTATTTGCTTGCTCGGATTGATAGATTTCTTTCGGCTGCCAAACTTTTAAGAACAGCGCTAAACTAATTAAACTTACAAGTGCCGATGTAATATCCGGAAGTTCCGGCCCTAAAAATGTCGCTGTAATGAACTGCGTAATTGCAAATGAACTACCCGCTACAAGTAACGCAGGCCACGTTTGTCTTATCCCTTTAAATCCATCCATTAAAAATACGATAAAGAATGGAACAAATAATGATAGGAACGGTAATTGATGTCCAGCCATTTGTCCAATTTTATGTGGATCAATACCTGTTACTTGTCCAGCAACTGTAATCGGAATTCCCATCGCTCCGAACGCCACTGGTGCAGTATTTGCAATCAAACAAAGACCTGCTGCGTATAAAGGATTTAACCCAAGACCCGCAAGAAGCGCTGCTGTAATCGCTACTGGCGCTCCAAATCCTGCCGCTCCTTCTAAAAATGCTCCAAATGAAAATCCAATTAAAATAACGAGTAGACGATGATCGTTTGTAATCGATAATACCGATGCACGAATCACATCGAATTGACCTGTTTTTACAGAAATTTTATATAAAAATACCGACATAATGATAATCCAAGCAATCGGCCATAATCCGTATAAGAAACCATATCCGGTCGCTGCCATTGCCATCGTGAACGGCATTTTATAAGCGAATAACGCTACTAAAACTGTAAGTACAACTGTAATAAATCCTGCCACATACCCTTTCATGCGGAAAACTGCTAAAGCTAAGAAAAAAAAGATAATCGGAATAAGTGCGACCGCTGCCGAAATCCAAATGTTTCCGAATGGATCATAAACTTGTGTCCATGTGTTCATTGTTCTCTCCCCCTAAAGAATCCCCTTTTAAATAGAATAACCCCATCAATAGACTATCAGGTCATCATACCTTTAAGCCTAAAATAAAAAAACGTTTAAGAAAACGTTTTCAATGACTTTCATTTATACTGTACCATAACAATTTCCATTAAAAAAGATTTTTTTGAAAATTTTATCATTTAACAAAAAAATCTTACAAAATCGTCATGTTCCTGTAATGTTCATCGATAGAAAGCTTGCAAAATTTATTGCATAATAATAGTATAACAACGGACATTATTTATGAGGTGATATATATGAATGGAAACAAAATATTAGCTGCTTTATCGTACTTTAGTGTACTATTTGCCCCTATCTTATTCCCAATTATCGTTTGGATTGTGGGGGACGCTGAAACAAAGCCACATGCAAAACGTGCTCTATGGACACACATCATTCCAAGTATTGCTACATTTATCGGCGTAGCCATTTTAGGAATTATGGGCATGGGATCTGAACAAGCAGATATAACACTTGGAATTGGATCAATGATTGTCTTAGCTATTTGCGGAATCATCAGCTTATACTACTTCATCTGGAACATTGTAAAAGGAATTAAAGTACTGAAAGCTTAATTTTAAACAAACGTTTGTTTAAAAAAGGACCCTTGCAAATTGCAAGGGTCCTTTTCCGTTCACTTTATCTTCTGCGTTTCTTCTTTTTTCTCATCATTTTCTTTCGGCGCGTATTCACTTTATCCGCTATAATGTGAAGCGTACTTGCCACAACAATTCCCATTAAGAACGTTACAATTTCAACCTCATGTTTCTTCGCAATTTCTATTAAATTACCATCCAGTGCGATTACATTTAATAGAAATAAAAATGGAGAAAAGACGATTAACATGTACGCAATACGAATCACATCACCAAGTATAATCGTATGCGTAAAGAAAGATCGATGCGGCATTACTTTTTTATAAGGATACCAAAATATACGTAAGAAACCCCATTTGTTATAAGCATTACTGTACGTATCTAAATCCGGTGTTAAAAATGAAGTACCTACTAAAAAACCAATTGCAAAAGTTAATAAAAAATCAAAATTTGTTAATCCATACGAAAAAAGCAAAAACAAAACAACCGGAAGGGATATTAAGTTTATTTTCGTATGCGTTCTTCCTGATGGCATAATGCACTTCCTCGCTTACGTTCGTCCTGTCACCTTATGACAGGTTTCACCTATTGACCTAATTTCTGATCGATAAATGTTGTGTCTATATCCGAACCAAACCATTCTGCCAACTTCACTCGTGCCTTATCTTTCACATCTTCATTGACGTATAACGACACCTGTATTAGTGCGGCCGTTAACGCCCCTAAATCATCCGTATAGCCAATTCCAGCAATGAAATCTGGAATCGCATCAATCGGTGCAATAAAATAAGCAAGTGCTCCAATTACAATAATTTTCACTCGCTTTGGAACATCGGGTCTTTGCAAAACGTAAAACAGTAATAAACTTGTATAAATGACCGACTGCCCTGCTTGCTTTGCAACATGTTTTACTTTCTTCCAAAACGCTTCAACTGAAAATTTTTGTTTCATGTAAAAGCCTCCCTATTTTTAAAAAGAAATAAGCTACAATATGTTATCAGTAAAAGTTCATGGAAATTACACAAAACCTATCAATGAACTTTCATTGTAACAAACAAACTAAAAAAGAACAAGTGTTCGTTAATTTTTACACAATTTCCTTCATATAATAGATTTCTAGATAACCCTTGCCCATCTTCGTTTCTTATTTCTCAACAAAGAAAATTTTCACTTCCACTTAACATTCTGCTCTATCTTTGTTATATTTTCTAGTTGACGGACATATAAACGAATGTTAAAGTTTTCTCTGGTAGTGACAAATCTTATACAAAAAATGTAAAATGTTATAGTGTTTCTCAAAAATGAATTTTGTTGTATAATACAGAAATGACGTTATGCTTATGAGCAACAAAAGAAACCAAAAGGGTATGCATAGTTATAGTCGTATATGGGTGAATATAGAACCTTTAATTATGGCCAAGAAAACTATGTATTTTTTATTTTAGCATTTTTCGCTCCAAAATCGACCAAGCCTGATAGAGAAAGGGTGGAAATGAATGAAAGAAACCTTGAAATCACAATTTCAAAATGTGCGTTTCACTGTATTCGTAGCTTTAGCCTTATGGCTGAAAACTTACATTATTACACGCACAAGTTTTGATTTAAAACTTGAATCTTTCATGCAAGAATTCATTTTATTCCTTAGCCCATTAGCAGCATCATTACTGCTTGTTGGTCTTGCATTATTTGCAAAAGGGAAAAAACGTAACTATATAGCACTAGGAATTAATTTTATCTTAACAATCGTTCTTGTTGGTAACGTAATGTTCTACGGATTCTACAATGACTTCGTTACTTTACCAGTACTCGGACAAACATCTAACTTCGGAAGTTTAGGTTCTAGTGTGAAAGAATTATTTAACTACAAAATTATTCTTGCATTTGCAGACATTATCATTTTCTTCGTTCTGTTGAAGAAAATGAAAAACTTTGCACCTACAGAGCGTGTAGCACGCCCGATGCGTTCTCTATACTTCGTATCAACAGTTGCTATTTTCTTCGCAAACTTAGGACTTGCAGAAGCTGAACGCCCAGAACTATTAACACGTTCATTCGACCGCGTTATGCTTGTTAAAAACTTAGGATTATATGTACACCAAGTATACGATCTTGGCTTACAAGCAAAATCAAGTTCACAAAAAGCATTCGCTGACGGTAGTAAATTACAAGAAACAGAAAACTACGTAAAAACAACACAAAGTAAACCAGATCCAAATATGTTCGGTACTGCAAAAGGGAAAAACGTAATTGTTGTCTCTCTTGAATCATTACAAACATTCTTAATTGGTGCCACAGTTAACGGACAAGAAGTTACACCATTCTTAAACCAATTTACGAAAGAAAGTTATTACTTTGATAACTTCTTCCATCAAACTGGTCAAGGTAAAACATCTGATGCTGAATTCCTAGTAGATACTTCGTTATATCCACTAGACCGCGGTGCTGTATTCTTCACACACGGTAACAATGAATATACAGCAACTCCAGAAATTTTACGTCAGCAAGGGTATCACACGTCGGTATTCCACGCAAACAACGCAACATTCTGGAACCGTAACATTATGTATCCAGCACTTGGTTATGATCGTTACTACAACGAGCTTGATTACAAGATTACGCCGGAAACAAAATTAAACTGGGGATTAAAAGATATCGAATACTTCGATCAATCTATTGATATGTTGAAAGAAGTGAAGCAACCATTCTATACTCGCTTCCTTACTTTAACGAATCATTACCCATTCACTTACGATGACAGTACAAAATTAATCGACGAATATAATTCTGGTGATGGAGTATTTGACCGTTACATGGTAACTGCTCGTTACTTAGACGAAGCAATGAAACACTTTATTGAGCGTCTAAAAGCAGAAGGTATTTACGACAACTCAGTAATCGTATTCTACGGTGACCACTACGGTATTTCTGAAAACCATAACCGTGCAATGGCACAGTTCTTAGGAAAAGAAGAAATCACTGCATTTGACCATATGAACTTACAAAAAACACCGATGTTTATTCACGTTCCAGGTCAAAAAGAAGGTAAAACAATTTCGAAACCAACTGGTGAAATTGACATTAAACCAACTATTCTAAACTTACTTGGTGTAGATTCTACAAATGACGTTCGATTCGGTCATGATGTATTCTCACCTGATAATAAAGGATTTGTTGTTCTTCGTGACGGTAGCTTCGTTACAGATAAATACATGTACACAAACAGTACATTCTACGACCGTGCTACTGGCGAAGTTGTACAATTACCGAAAGAAGAATCTCAACCACTAATTGATCGTGCCCAAAATGAATTGAACATGTCTGATAAAATCATTGAAGGTGACTTACTTCGCTTCTCTGAAAGTAATAAGATCAAAACTGGTGAAGTAAAAACAGCTATTAAAGAAGAAAAGAAGAGCGCTGAGTAATCTCAGCCTCTTTTTTTATTTTCTTCCATACAACTACTTATATTCATTAACTTTAAAATTACATAACCTTTACCAAATATTCACATATTTTTAATGAAGAATCTCTATAATAAAATATGTAAACAAGGTTCTACATATTTCTTATCTCTCATCTTTCGTAAGATCCCTTAAAGAAATGTGTAAATCTTTTGTTTCTACTTTCTTATAATTGTCTTTCAACATGTTTTGTTTCCATACACAAAGCATTCAACGAGACAATGTCCCTATGAAAGATAGCTACCCTCCTTGTGCAGCATTCCATAAGAATGTTGCTTTTTTTTATTTAAAAGCAGGATTCTCATTCTTATTTTCGAATTTGTATATACAAAATGCTGTAAAGTGAAACTTTAATCAGCCCTCACCAATCGGGCATTTACGGGCATATGTAGAGAATTACTTACATAAAAATTACTATAGTGATTCTTATCTCGCATGAATGAAAGTTTCACGTTACTTACGTACTTACGAAAGGATGGGACGGAAATTGGCATACGAAAAATTTGTACTTTGGAATGATGAAGTTATTGATACAACAAAACAACAAACGTACATAGAACTTGAAGAAAGAGGTTTGCAGTTCGGAGATGGTGTCTACGAGGTTATTCGCCTATATAAAGGGAACTTTCACTTATTAGATCCGCACATAACGAGATTATATCGATCCATGGAAGAAATAGAATTATCGCTCCCTTTCTCAAAAGCTGAACTCATCACTTTACTTTACAAATTAATTGAAAGAAACCATTTCCACGAAGATGGCACAATTTATTTGCAAGTATCTCGCGGTGTACAAGCTCGCACACATATATTTTCATATGACAACCCTCCGACAATTTATGCCTATATTACAAAAAAAGAAAGACCAGCGTTATGGATCGAATATGGTATACGCGCTATATCAGAACCAGATACTCGATGGTTACGCTGTGACATTAAATCATTAAATTTATTACCAAACGTACTAGCTGCTACGAAAGCTGAACGGAAAGGCTGTAAAGAGGCACTTCTCGTAAGGAATGGTATTGTAACGGAAGGAAGTCATTCCAACTTCTTTTTAATTAAAAACGGGACCCTTTACACACATCCAGCCAATCACCTTATTTTAAATGGCATTATTCGTCAATATGTCCTTTCTTTAGCGAATACTCTTCACATACCTGTACAGGAAGAACTTTTCAGCGTTCGTGACGTTTATCAAGCAGATGAATGCTTTTTCACAGGCACAACGATTGAAATTTTACCAATGACCCACCTTGATGGAACCGCGATTCAAGATGGGCAAGTTGGACCTATCACCAAAAAACTGCAAAAATCTTTTAATAAAATCTTGTTACAATCCAATATGTCATCTTCTTAAACACGAATAATTTCTGTCCTTTCATATTCAATATATGCATTTAAATGGAAATCAAGGTGTAAATTTATGCCTTGATTTTTTCTTGTAATCTTTTTGTCATATTCAGATTCCCACATAAGCCTTGACAGTAATCGACATGCTCTTTAGAATTTTTAACAGTTGGTAAATATTTCTTCACTACATTACAGACAGAAAGGAATCGACAAATTATGAAAAAGTATCTTGCCGGTCTTGCGGCAGTGTCTGTAGCAGGAGGAGCAGCACCTACACTTGATAGTGTTCAAGCTGCACCTGAACAAAATACACAAAAAGCTGCTACAACTGTCCAAGCTTCTGCGTCAAACAACTCATCTTATACGGTAAACGCGAGCGTCTTACATGTTCGTGCGGGATCAAGCACTTCTCACGACATCATCTCACGTGTTTATAACGGTCAATCATTAAACGTGATTGGCGAAGAAAATGGTTGGTTCAAAATTAACATTAACGGAAAAACAGGCTTTGTTAGTGGCGAATTTGTATCAAAAAGTGGAGCAGCAAACAACAATGTAAGCACAGGTGGAAACAATAAAGTTACTGCTGATGTATTACGTGTACGTACAGCTCCTAACACTTCTAGTTCTGTTTCTGGACGTGTATATGCAGGACAAACATTAAACGTAATTGGACAAGAAAATGGTTGGGTGAAAATTAACCATAATGGACAAGTAGGTTATGTAAGTGGCGAATTCGTATCTGGCGTTTCTTCTAATGGGGGTTCTTCAAACAACAATACGAATAATAACAACCAAGAAGTAAAACCAGCAAGCGGAAACTATACAGTAAATGTATCTTCCCTTCGCGTTCGTACAGGTCCTAGCACTTCTCACACAACTGTAGGTTCTGTCAAAAAAGGACAAGTAGTACAAGTTGTCGGCGAAGTTCAAGATTGGTTCAAAATCAATTACGCAGGACAAACTGCTTATATAAGCAAAGACTACGTAACAAAAGGCGGTTCTAACGAAAACGTTACAGAAGGCAACAAACAAGAGCAAAACAATAATAATGGAACTATTCAAACTGGTGGTTCTTACGTAGTTAACGCTACATCTTTACGTGTTCGTACAGGCCCTGCCGCTTACCATAGTGTAATTGGTGGCGTTTTAAACGGTACAACATTAAACGTAGTTGGATCTGAAAACGGTTGGTTTAAAGTAAATTACCAAGGAAAAACAGGCTTTGTTAGTAGCGAATTTGTAAAATTCGTTAAAGGTGGCACTACTACTCCTGAGCAACCAAAACAACCTGAAAAACCTAACCAAGGTGCAATTGGCGACTATTACATTAATGCTTCTGCACTAAATGTACGTAGCGGCGAAGGTACAAATTATAGAATCATAGGCGCACTTCCACAAGGTCAGAAGGTTCAAGTAATCTCTGAAAACTCTGGATGGAGCAAAATTAACTACAACGGTCAAAATGGTTATATCGGAACACGTTACCTATCTAAAACACCAGTTGGAGGCGCAGTAGATAATAAGCCTAACAATAACCAAAATAACAATCAAAACAATAACAACAATAATACAGGCAATAATAGTGGCGACAGTTCTTCCGTACTTGCATATGCAAAATCAATGCAAGGTGTACCATACGTTTGGGGCGGAACTTCTGCTAACGGCGTAGACTGCAGTGGCTACATCTACCACGTATTTAAGAAATTTGGTCATAACATTAGCCGTCAAAGTGTTGCGGGATATTGGAGTAGCCTACCACAAACTTCAAATCCACAACCAGGTGACTTAATTTATTTCCAAAACACTTATAAATCAGGTCCTTCTCACATGGGTATTTACCTTGGGGGCGGATCATTTATCCAAGCTGGAGATAAAGGTGTAGCAATCGCTTCATTAAGTAACTCTTATTGGAAGAGCCACTTCTTAGGATACACGAAAGCACCTTAATTAATAGTTTCAAAGCCTTCTAGTTTACTAGAAGGCTTTTTGCTATGAGTTCAACATATTGCTCCCTTTCTCCTACCTTCTCTCTATAAAAATAATGTATCCATTCTTCCATTTCATACACTTTATTCTGCAAAAATAATCCATAACGTTATCATAATGTATATATTCTCATAAAAAACATAACCTATTTCATGTCCATTCATTTCATATGTGTTTTTTTGAAGAATTTTCTTTTTATTTAAACTTTTCGTTAGACGTTTGACCTCCGATGTCCATTATGATAAGTTACTTAAGATGTATATTCGCAAAAGTATAGACAACTGGTTTATACACTTTTTTACTATGAGGAAGGAGCATACACTGCATGAATCTTTTATGGGGAATTGGCGGCGTGATTGGAGTATTAGCAATTGCTTTCTTACTATCTTCCAACCGCAAAGCTATTAATTGGCGTACAATTTTAATTGCGCTAGCATTACAAATGTCATTTTCATTTATCGTATTACGATGGGATGCTGGTAAAGCAGGTTTAAAACACGCTGCTGACGGTGTTCAAGGATTAATTAATTTTTCTTACGAGGGAATTAAGTTCGTTGCTGGGGATTTAGTCAACGCAAAAGGACCTTGGGGATTTGTATTCTTTATTCAAGCACTACTTCCAATCGTATTTATTAGTTCATTAGTAGCAATCTTATATCATTTCGGTATTATGCAGAAATTTGTTAGCGTCGTTGGTGGTGCATTAAGTAAACTTCTTGGCACTTCTAAAGCAGAAAGCTTAAACTCAGTAACGACTGTATTTTTAGGACAAACTGAAGCTCCAATCTTAATTAAACCTTACTTAGCACGCTTAACAAATAGTGAATTCTTCACTATTATGGTAAGCGGTATGACAGCTGTTGCTGGATCCGTTCTTGTCGGCTATGCAGCAATGGGTATTCCGTTAGAGCACTTATTAGCAGCTGCAATTATGGCAGCTCCATCAAGCTTATTAATTGCAAAACTAATCATGCCAGAGACAGAAAAAGTAGATAATAACGTTGAACTTTCTACAGAACGTGAAGATGCAAACGTTATCGATGCAGCTGCACGCGGTGCATCTGAAGGTATGCAACTTGTTATTAACGTAGCAGCAATGTTAATGGCTTTCATCGCATTAATCGCTTTATTAAATGGATTATTAGGATGGGTTGGTTCTTGGTTCGATATTAAACTTAGCCTTGATTTAATCTTCGGTTACTTATTATCACCATTTGCAATCTTAATCGGTGTTTCTCCAGGTGAAGCTGTACAAGCAGCAAGCTTTATCGGTCAAAAACTTGCAATCAACGAATTCGTTGCATACGCAAACTTAGGACCACACATGGCAGAGTTCTCTGACAAAACAAATCTAATTTTAACATTCGCAATCTGTGGATTCGCAAACTTCTCTTCTATCGCAATTCAGTTAGGTGTAACAGGAACGCTAGCTCCTACTCGCCGTAAACAAATTGCACAATTAGGGATTAAAGCAGTTATCGCTGGTACATTAGCGAACTTCTTAAACGCAGCAGTTGCAGGTATGATGTTCCTATAAACTTATATAGAGTCTTCTCTTTCTCCAAGAGAAGACTTTTTTCATGCAATCCAAGCGTATTATATATATCTATCAACCACCTTATCCCAAATATAAGAACATTATGATACAATAATGTTTAGATCTTTTTATTTTTCTGATGAAAATAGAAATACTACTTGTTGTTGCCCTTCAAAAGAATTTAAAGACATAGTCAATTTCTTAATAATTGCGCATACTACAAGTATCTATGGATGAAATAGCTTTAAGGAGGAAAGTTTTGTGAAAGATAAGTTCTATAAAATCCTCTCTATGTGGATTCTACAAATTGTATTTTATTTTACTACTGTACATGTGACGAATTATGAGCATGCGCTCATTTTTACAATAATATACGTAATCGTAAATGTACTATTCTTATTTTTAGCTGACAAAACAGCATTTATTTTCTTCATACTAGGAACCATCATTTCCGTATTTTATTTATTTTATGAAGCATGGCTTCATTTATGGAGTACATCAGTTCAATGGCAATATATGATTACCCACTTCCTGATGGCAGCTAACTTCTTCATTGTATACATAACAACTCACCTATTGAAAAAAGTGATTCATGAAAATAAAACTTTGACTGAGCGTGTGAGAACGTTGGAACAATATATTGGAGAATCAAAATTACTAACGAGACAAGAATTCGAGAGACGCCAAGCGTTATTAACGACTGCAATGAATCGTCGTAATGAAACAGGCTTTATTGTTTACTTTGATTTCACTTCCTTTAGTAAATATACGAAGGAAAGTGTTATGGACCGTGTAGCTTCCTTATTAGTTGAAACCGTAAGGAATGATTTTGACCTTGCTGCTGAATATGATAATAATACGCTAGTTATTTTATTACAAAACACAAATGAAGCTGGTGCTGATATTGTAATGAACCGCCTAAAGCCAAAAATGGAGCAATGGCTTGCAGCTGAAGCAATCCGAGATATAAAAATTTCACGTGAGCAAATTGGAAACAAAGGACAGACATTGTTATGATGACTCTCGTTATACTTCTTTTATTTCTTCTGTTTTGCGTACTCGTTTTTTGGATCAGTATCACATTTTCAATTAAATATGTTCTTATTTTTACGGCCTTTCTATTCTCTGGCTTACTCGTTTACTACTCTTTCTTAACAATTGCGGGCTTAATTCACCGAAATAGTAAACGAAAAGATCGTACATTAGAACATTATCCGAGCGTCGATATTTTCATCCCTGCTCATAATGAAGGGGTCGTTATTAAAGATACTTTAGAGGCAATGGCGAAGATTGAATATCCAGGAAAGCTAACCATTTATTTATTAAATGATAACTCTCAAGATGAAACACCTGAAATCGGCGATGATTTCGACAAAGCTTATGCCCACATTCGTCACATTCGTGTTCCACCCGGTGAACCGAAGGGTAAATCACGTGTACTAAACTATGGCCTTAGTATTTCAGATGGTGAATACTTCTGTGTTTACGATGCAGATAACCAGCCTGAACCACACGCACTGCGAATGCTTGTAGAGCACGCTGAAACAACTGAAGATGCTGTTGGGGCTGTTGGACATGTTCGTACAGTAAATGAAAAAAGAAACTGGCTGACGCGAATGATTTCGCTAGAATTTCAAATCTTCCAGCTCCTTATGCAATCTGGACGCTGGTTACTATTCCAAACAGGCTCACTGACAGGAACAAACATGCTTCTTCGTCGCTCTGCACTAGAAGAGCTTGGTGGCTATGACCCTTATGCAATTGCAGAAGATGCCGAATTAACATTACGAATTACACAAAAAGGTTATCTCTTACCAATCGTCCCAGAATCAGTTACTTGGGAACAAGAACCAGAGCATTTAAAAATCCTTATTAAACAACGTACACGTTGGCTCCAAGGAAATTTATACATTTTAGAAAAAATGTTCTCATCATTAAGTTTCTTTAAAGGAAAACTTCTCGTCCATTCCTTACAACAAGTTCTAGTGTATGTTGTATTTTGGCTATTCCTAATCATTTCGAACGTTTGGTTTGTAATTGGGCTACTCGGGATATTCCAAATTCAATATAGCATTCCGCTACTATTTATGTGGTATGTCGCATATATTACATATGTTTCTCAATTATTTAGTGCCCAGAGTGTCGAACGAACCTTTACACCGACTAATATTTTTATTAGCGTTATTATGTACTTTACGTACGCACAGCTCTTTACGTACTTATTTATTCGTAGCTTAATCTTATACTTACGTGCAAAGAGCAAGAAACAAGTCATTGGCTGGGATAAGACAGTTCGATTCAAAAAAGATAAATAAAAATAAGCACAGAGCGCCGTATGCTCTGTGCTTATTTATTGCCGTATAAATTATATATCAGACAATACCCCTTAGCTGAAAGTAATTTCACGTCCATCCCCCAACGAACGATCGACCTTCATTTATATACGAAAAAGTGATTGCTATTTTTGTAGAACCAATTGCTTCTCTTGCTGTTCTTTGCGCGTTTCAGTCTTAGGTTCCGTGCTTTCTTGGACACTACGATGTGCCACACGTTTCAAACAAATATGCTTCCACTTTCTTTCGTAACGTTTCATTATTCTAGATGTCCCCCTTGAATGCGCTTTAAAACTATTTGAAATCGCTTACAGGAAATAATATAGCACATATATATAAACGTGACAACACATTTCCGACATATTTTTGACAAAAATACGAATAGAATTCGTAAGGTATCGAATATTGTCGAAACCTATCGTTTTTTCTTCGTATAAAAGGCATACTACTTATATGGTAAAGTATTTTATTTCCCCTACCCGCATTTCAAATTCCTTCTATATAAAGTGAAACTTTCATTAGCCATCACCAATCGGGCTTTTACAAGCAGCTCGATTTATTTGCTTTTGCTGAATTTTGAGGTGGGGTTCTTACTGCTCAGCAAATAGAGGGATAAAAAAAGAGCTGATATGAAATCAGCTCTTTTCCTTCTATTATTAATGACGCTTCATACGTCCTTCTTTTTGTAACTCTTTAAATAATGCTGCCATCATAAAGAAAATAACAAAGACGAACGGGAATGCTGCAATGATAGCTGCTGTTTGTAATGCTTCTAATCCGCCAATATATAATAGCGTAGAAGCTATCGCGGCTAGAACGATACCCCAAATCATTTTAATACGATTTGGTGGGTTTAAACTACCATGTGTCGTTAACATCCCTAAAACGAATGTTGCAGAGTCTGCAGATGTAATAAAGAATGTTGCAATAAGTAAAATACCTAAAACCGATAAAGCTGATCCAAAGCTGCCCATCTGATCAAACATAGCGAATAATCCTACTTCTGTTCCCATTTCTTTCACTTTGTCGAAGATATGTGCATCACCAAACAGCTCCATATGAATACCAGTACCGCCGAACACAGAGAACCAAAGTGCACCAATTACGGTCGGCACAAGTAACACACCGATAACAAACTCACGAATCGTACGACCTCGTGAAACACGAGCAATAAACGTACCTACGAACGGTGACCACGCAATCCACCATGCCCAATAGAAAATTGTCCATGACTGAATCCATTGATTTCCACCTTCATCCAATGGACTTAAACGGAAGCTCATGCTTGGTAATTCCTGAATATAAGAACCGATTGTTGAAGTGAAGTAATTCATAATAAAGTTTGTTGGACCTGCAAATAATACAATGATCATAAGTGCAAAGGCAAAAATAATATTCGTATTACTTAAATATTTAATTCCTTTATCAAGACCTGTTTGCGCAGATAACATAAATAATACTGTTACGATTGCAATAATAACTAACTGAGTCGTTAATGAGTTCGGGATAGATGTTAAATAACTAACACCACCTGCAATTTGTTTTGCACCGAGACCTAATGATGTTGCAACACCAAACACAGTTGCGAAAACAGCTAACACATCAAATGAATGAGCAATACGCCCGTGTTCCCCGCCCTTAAATAACGGACCTACTGTCGCACTAATCGTACTTGCTTTTCCTTTTCTAAAGGTAAAGTAAGCAATACATAACGCTACAAACGCATATAGTCCCCAAGGATGTAATCCCCAATGGAAAAATGAAAAACGCAGTGCAAGACGCGCACTTTCCTCAGTTGCGCTATCTCCAAACGGAGGTGCGTATAAATGGTTTAATGGTTCGGCAACGCCCCAGAAAACTAAGCCAATACCCATACCAGCACTAAATAACATAGCAAACCATGTCATATAACTATAATCAGGTTCGTCATCATCTTTACCTAAACGAATAGAACCGTATTTCGAAACAATTAAAAAGATAGATACACCTAAAATAATAGAAACGGAAATAATATAAAACCAGCCAAACTTACTAACTAATGCAGTTTGAATTGCGGTTGTTACATTTCCTAAGCTACCTTTTCCAATAATAGATTCGGGAATAATCCCCCAAATTGTAAATGCAATACATAATGTTAATGAAACGATGAATGTTTTTGTCAGTTTCCTCATCAAATCCCCCTTCGTAGGTTTCGTTTTTGTAAATAACATAAATTCCGATATGTAAAATCGGATAGAAAACTATAATTTTGCGGTGATTTTCTTACTTTCACCTTCACCAATTCGAATTCTTATGGACAGCCTTACCTTTCGTATAACCTTTTCACTCTGCAAGAGCTACAAGTTAGAAATACTGCTGTCAAATTGTGTGAGAAAAACGCGGATAGGAATGTATTTTCCTAAAAAAGGATGTGTTACATATGTAAAAAAGGGCAAAGTTCTTCCTTGCAACCCTTTCGTTTTGTAACAATTATGCGGTTTTTTTGCTAGTATATAGCACGTGTTTATAGCTTCACAAACAAAATGTTTATGTTTATATAACTATATTACCCATAAAACGGTAAAATACTCAAGGAATGTAATCGTTTAGTAAACATCATGTAACATTCCTGTAACATTCTTATTTACGTCGAAAAAAACATGTTGTATTAAATATTTTGAATATAACTAGAAACCTATGAGTCATATAGAATGAAAAACGCTTTCCTATATTTTTTGTTATATTACAGGATGTTAACGACTTATTACGAATGGTTTGTAATTGTGTGTTTTCCCCAAATCCGAAAAAATCTGTTGCTATAATGAGGACACGAAAACAAACGCAATGGAGGCTATCATGAAAAAATTAATTGGTATAGCAACAGCAGCAGTTTTTGGTCTTGGGATTTTCACATCATCTGCTAATGCAGAAACTGTTGTAACAACAGACGTACTAAACGTACGCGAAAACCCTACTACGGAATCAAAAGTTGTCGGTAAATTACTAAACGGTAATAAGATAGATGTTCAAAATACAGAGAACGGATGGTCAAAAGTTACTTTAGACGGTAAAGACGCATTCGTAAGTGCAGAGTTCACAAAAAGCATCTACTACGTAACAGCTAACGTATTAAACGTACGTGCTGAAGCGAACACAAACTCAGAAATTCTTGGAAAGTTGAAGAAAGACGATGTAATCGAAACAACGAACCAAGTACAAAATGAGTGGTTACAATTTGAATATAACGGGAAAACAGCTTATGTTCATGTTCCTTTCTTAACAGGTACAGCACCTGTAATTGAGAAACAAGAAACGACTGTTCCTGCTAAAGCTGAAGCACCAGCTAAGGCTCAAGCACCTGCAGCACAAGCAAAACCAGCTGCTAAGCCTGCTGTGAAAGCTGCTGAAACTAGCACACCATCTGGTGGTCGTGAGTTAACAGTTGTAGCTACAGCATATACAGCTCACCCGAGCGAAAACGGTGGCACATATGGCGGCCGTGTATTAACTGCAATGGGTCATGATTTAACTGCGAATCCAAACATGAAAATGATCGCTGTTGACCCGAAAGTAATCCCATTAGGATCTAAAGTATGGGTAGAAGGTTACGGAGAAGCTATCGCTGGAGATACTGGTGGTGCAATTAAAGGTAACCGTATCGACATCTTACTTGGATCAGATAGCGCTGCTCAAAAATGGGGACGCAAAACTGTTAAAGTGAAAATTTTAAAATAACCAATGACTGCTAAATTACAAGCCGGTTCTCTTTATTGAGAGCTGGCTTTTATTTATTTATAATACATATAAGGAGGCTATGCCCATGAATGTACAAGCAAAAGTAGACTGGATTGGTACGCCAAAGCCGTACATATATAAAGATGAAGTAACATATAACGCTACTTCTATTGATTTCTCACTCGCTGGCGATGATAATCGCTATAAGTTAATTGTGCTCAAGTCTGAAAACAATACACATTACAAAATTGTGCAATATGGAATAAAACCAGGCTCTCAAAAACCATTTCCTATCGACATTCCATTTGAACAAAATATGTTGCCAATTATAGAGCAAATATTACATGATCCGTATGTACAAGCGATATTAAAAGAAACGCACTCATAATTGAAAAAAAAGATATCACCTCGCCGGATTTTTCGGCTAAGTGATATCTTTTTTATTTTCCCTTCATGAACAAAGTTTAAGAAAAATATATCAACGATTTTCCGAATATATCTATCATAAATCGCAATATATCAACGATTTTTCAATTATATCTATCATAACTTACGATATATCAACGGTTTGACAAGAAATATCGATTTAGCTACAAAAAAGAAGCTGTTCAAATATTGAACAGCTTCTCTCATATTAACGAGTTGGACCAGATACATCTTCTGATTTCAACGTATTATTTGCACCAAGAGAATGATACAGCATCTTTCCATTTCCATTCACAGTTACAATATGTTCGTTATTAAAACTTTTGAACTTCACAGATCCATCACCGTAACGAATGTGATACTCTTCATATGTCGTTACTTTATATTTCGTATCACTTTGACGCTCTACATTACGAACTTCCATCGTTAATAAGTCTTCTGTAATTCCTTTTTTGTGTAAATACTGTATATAATCACGGTCTTCCTTATACGATTTCCCGCTCTTATCATAATTATTTTCAATTAAACTAAAATCATTTAATGAAATTGCACGTACGTTATCATAAATATGATTTTTTACAAATTCGCCCACTGCTGAATTTGATGTTTCTTTCGGGAATTTTAAGTAATACGTGCTTTGGTCTCCAATTTTAATACTTTCAGATTTCATCACACCAAAATCAGTAGTTTTCTCTAAATGTACTTCTACTGTTTCATCTGTGGATACAGGACCAAGCTTATAACTTCCATAACTTAATTTTCCACGTTTTTTCCCGTTCACAAATACAGTTGCATCACTTTCATCAGAAGAAATGCTTACATACTTGCCTTCAAGCGATAAATCAATTTTCACTTTCTCACTCTGCTCATCCGCTAAATCTACTTCTTTCTCTGTTTCTAATTCAGTAAGTTCTGTCTTCGCCGTTGCCTTTACAACATATGTACCTGGGAAGTATGGCCCCAACTCTTTCGAATTTTTATCACTAGAAAGCTCTGTTTCTTTTTTGTCATTCACATATATTTCTGCATTCTTTGCAGTTGTACTTACATTCATATAATAAGATTTCATGCTGAACTTATACTTTGGATATAAGAACCACTCTTTTCCCTCTTCTACTATTTCCCCGTCTTTAAATGCAGGTTTATCTTTTGTTAACTTTTGATCTACTGTCTCTTTCTGTAAATAAGACAACAATTGTTTGTTGTAAGAAGGATTCTCTTTTAAATAACGCATGTACGCTTTAATATCCTCTGTCTTAATCTTTAAGCTTGAATCATTTGCTTTCACAAACTCATCAATTGCGTTAATATCTTTCTTTTGGAATGCTTCAATCATTACATTTACTTGCTTTTCTTTTGAAAACTTATATGCTCCAAATTTATATGCCCCAAATAATAAAATAACAATAATAGCTAAACCAATGATTAAAAATACATTTTTCTTACTTTTCACTGGTTTTGTCTCGCTTTGTAATTCTGTATATGAAGCAGCAGTGTTATCAACGATTACTTCTACTTTACTCCCACACTCAGGACAAAAGTTTAAATGGTCTGCAACGTTCTTTTTACATGTTCCACAAAACTTCAACGTGCTCTCCTCCTATTTTTTAGCTAATTTCATTCCAGCAAATGCTGCTACATATGTCACAATCAAGCTAAACAAAGTTAAATATATAAATGAATTTTGCATAGATAATACCGTTCCACTTGTTCCAAATAAACCTGTTACAGTTCCTGAAACATTAATTTGGAACTTAGAAATCATATTCATTATAATCATCATAATTGTGTAAGAACCACTGCATACCGCTAATGTAATATATATATTGGCAGTCGGTAATTTAGCTAACTTTCTTCCCGCTCTAAACATAAAGAACAATGGAATAATAAGCAGTAATAAACCATAATGGAATACGTTATTCACTTTATCAAATTCTGCAAGGCTTTCCTCATTTGCTCCTTTTGAAATCAATATCTCTCTGAGCTCTACGCCATTTACAGAGACGCCTGATATAAATGAAAACGATAGTGTGCTCTCATATGCTTTTGATTTCTTACCAATTTCAGTAAATTCCTTACTAAGTGCTGGACTTGATACTTCTAACGGCGCAAAATGAGCCATACTCCATAATTGAGGTGTTAACTCTAATGCTAATAATGTACTTTCAGATTTTAAAGTTGTTATTTCTTTTAATGGTTCAATACCATCTTCCTTACTTACTAACGCCATAATACAAACCGCTACCGCTGTTACTAAAAGTCCTTTTATCATAGCTGAAACACCGTAATAAACAGACGCTCCATATGGCATTAACTCTTGAAATGCTGCTGCCATATTGTTTTTGCTTGTATGAGCAATAAATCCTAATAAGGTAAATAATGTCCCACATACAAAACCACTCAATAAACTCTTAATCGCTGAATAGCCAACCGTAATCTTACCTGCATCTGAGAATGGAATTGCAAAAGATTGTGATGCTATAAAACTTATAATGAATAAAAAGACGCCATAAATAATACCAACTGTTGATGCCATAAAAATTTGATCTTTAATCGTTTTCGCAACATGCTGCTTCCCTAACCAAATTCCTGTACCAGCGAAAATAATAAATGGAATGATTAATAGTAATGTAAATGGAGTATGCCAAGATAAAGAAAATATCAATCCACTATCGTCGTTAGCTGTAAAACCAAGTAAATGATAACTTAACATCGTAGAAGTTGCACTCGAATAAAAATTCGGCAACATTTCTAATTCTTTCGCAAATTTGCTAAACATCTCACTTAACATAGAAGCAAATAATAAACTACCAATCCAACCAGCAATTAACATGAGAATACTTGCAACAGCCCCACCAATAAAACCTTTTTGTAAAACGGCTTTATCTGCTTTAAATTCAACTTTAGGAGCACCATCCATTGTAGGCAATTTTACAGATTGTTCTTTTTTCTTCGCAACAAATAAAGAATACCCACACCTTTGACAATATAAATTTTTTTGAGCATTTTCATTGCCACAACCTTTGCAGTATTTTGCAGTATCTTTTTCTAATGTTATTGCATCTATAGCTCCTGCAATCTCCATACTACCTTCATTTGGACAATAATTTACTTCTTCACCATGTTGTTTTCCACATGTGCGACAATACATTTAATTCACTCCCCACTTTGCTTAATTCCACAAACTGGACAGTAAGTAGAGTTTTTATCGATATGCTCATTACATGAAATACAATTTACCGTTTCACCTTCATTTTCTACTGCTAACATTGGGTTAGGCTTTCCACACGAACCACAAAACTTATCATTTATTGATAAAGGTCCACCACATTCACATGTAGCTTTTTCACCTTGTTGTTTTTGCAATTCAACAATGCGTTTTCTTGCTTGATAAATAGCTACATCAAATTCTTGAACTGGAGCAATCATTTCTTTTAAGCTTGCTTCATTTACTCCATTTCCTCTTAATTGAACGTACACTTGCTGTCCAACCTCTAATAGAACCTCTGCTTTTTTCTGCATTTGCACTTGCATTCCCTTTTTCAATTGAGCAATTTCTTGTGCAACTTGCAACTTCATTTTCCCTTGTTCTATTCCTTCTTGTAACTTATTCATTCCACTACCTAACTTCGTCTGTAAATCTGACAAATCATTTCTCCTCCTATACGTATATATTCATATATGAAATTAACATTTTATATATTACCATGATTTTCAAGTTATGTAATCCAAATTTCATTTTTTCTGTTTTGAGCATTTTTTGTTTATAATGGTAAAGGAAAGAAATATGTGTACGGAGGAATATTATGCTGCAACACTCAATTACGAAAGATGAAATTATGATGATTGCGAATGAGTTCGTTCAAGGACTAGATCCACAGCAAACAGCTGATCAGGAACATGTCGCTACAGCTCGGCACCTATATCGTAGTGGTGTTGTCTACAACGTTGACTTTGATGGTTATACACTATCAGGAACTGTAGATGCGGAAGGCAACGTATATAGCGTTCATATTCCGATTCGTAACGTCGCTGAAAGTTATTGTGATTGCTTCGCACCAACACAATGTGAGCATATGCTTGCTGTATTACTATCTGCAGCGTCTAGTTTCGGGCAAGTAGGAGATGTATTAACTTTATTTAAAAATAATACGAAACCTTCCCTTCCCCCTATTCGAACTGCAAGACAAGTATTGCAATCATCAGCTTTTGAAGAAACCGATTATAAAAGTTGGCAATCGTATTTTGAAAAAGAATATGAATCATTTAAAAAAGAACAAGCTCGGCTTACTTATAAACAAATGTATTTTCTTATGAGTATCTTTACAGATTTCTATACGAAACTTGAGCGGAAAGCTCCGCGTGTCATTGCGATACATGAATTATTCAGGTTACACGCAGCACTTTACTGCTTTCAAAAATTATTAGAAGAAATTCAGGCATTCGACGCAAACAAAACGTATTCTTATCACCAACCTGTTAATGTCATTCGCCTATTTGTAGACAAAGTGGAATCCATCGTTCGGGACTTACAATCAGAAGCGATTCCTTCAGAGTCTGAAATAATTTTACAAGAAACAGCTCGTCTCGTTCATGAAGTATTCTTCTCTACCGACACTTATACGCAAGAGCGATTTTTCATTTATCGTCACATATGGAGTGAACTTTTGAACAATAAAGAGAAAATACAAGAAGAAGAAAAACGAATCGATACGAAAATCAATCCACTATCCAAAGCGTTAGCGTCTTCCCATCTTCTCTTTTTGAATGACGAAGATCTACTAGCGATGGACTTACTAAAAAAACAGCCTGCTTCTGTTGTGAGTCTATACTTCTATTGGTTAGAAGAACTATTAAGTGCCATGCAGTGGGATCGTGCGAAAAATTGGCTTTCCTTTACGTATAAACAAGTAAAGAAAACGATCCAAGATCACGAAAATACGATTTTTATAAAAGATGTCGTTCGGCTATTTGTAATCATGTATGAAACATATGCAACACATACAAATGAACAAGCTGGTTTCGAAATGATCTTACAAGAACTATTACCGTATAGTTTCACAAACTATGAACAGTACGTACTCGCGAAAAAACAGTATCGCACATGGGCAGAACTTCATCTCCTATATGGATTTGAAGCAATTGAACTGTTAAAAGAGCCACTGAAAGATATTGAAAAAGAAGCGCCAGAAGCGGCACTTCCTCTTTACCATCTTGCTGCTGTAGAGGCAATTGAAGAACGAAATCGCAAATCATATAAACGCGCAGTTCGTTACTTAAAGAAATTACGTACATTATATAAACGATTAAAACGCACCGATGAATGGGATGCTTTCATTATTCACATCGCCAATCTCCATTCACGTCTGCGTGCACTACAAGAGGAATTACGGAAAGGAAAATTAATCGATGATCAATCAAACTGAAGTAACAATTAGGCTCCAGCATGTTAGTCAAGGTTGGTTCCTTTGGGGAGAAGATGACAGCGGTACTCCATTATCCGTAACAAGTTGGAAACGAAATGCATTCACATGGCACTCCACTTCTTTCTACGGTACGTTTCTAAAAGAAGCAACCTTCGAAGGAAAACAAGGTGTTATGCTAACAAACGCACAAGCATTTGAATACATTGCAAACAAACCGATGAATTCATTTGCACATATGCAAATAAACGGACCTATTACAGCCCTTACGAAAGATGCAAATGAATTATGGGATGCCTTTACGAGTGGTAGCTTCGTACCAGATATGAATCATTGGTCCAAACAACCATCTTGGAAAGTTCAAAATACACCAATTGAAGATGACACATTAGCATCTCTTTTCTCAGCAGCAGTTAATGAAAGCATATTACAAGATAATCGCTCAAATGACGGCTGGGAAGATGCCAAAAGACTATATGAACATTACGACTTTACGAAAAGACAATTGGAAACAGCACTACATGAAGAAGATTGGCTTCGAAAAATTGGTTATATTGAAGATGATCTTCCGTTTACAATCGGACTAAGACTGCAAGAACCACAAGAAGAATTTGAAATGTGGAAGCTTGAAACAATTGTGACACCAAAGCGCGGGGCGCATCGCATATATGTATATGAAAACATCGATTCCTTACCGAAAAGATGGCACGATTACGAAGAACGGATTACAGAAACACAAGAAGGTTTTAGTAAGCTCATACCGTGGTTAAAAGAAGAAGATACGTTCCGAAATGAGCTCTTTGAAACCGAAGCGTGGAACTTCTTAACAGAAGCAAGCAATGAATTACTTGCAGCTGGCATTACAATTTTACTACCATCATGGTGGCAAAATTTAAAAGCAACAAAACCGAAATTACGTGTCCAGTTGAAGCAAAATACAGCACAAACACAATCGTTCTTCGGTATGAATACGCTCGTTAATTTTGACTGGCGCATTTCGACAAACGGCATTGATTTATCAGAAAGCGAATTTTTCGAACTCGTTGAACAAAACAAACGTCTATTTAATATAAACGGTCAATGGATGCGACTAGATCCAGCCTTTATCGAAGAAGTAAGGAAACTCATGAACCGTGCCGATAAATACGGACTAGAGATGAAAGATGTCCTGCAGCAACATTTATCAAATACGGCTGAAACGGAAATTGTAGAAGATAATAGCCCGTTTACTGATATTGAAATCGAACTAGATGGATATTATGAAGAACTCTTCCAGAAGCTGCTTCATATTGGAGATATTCCAAAAGTAGATGTCCCTACTTCACTAAACGCAACACTTCGTCCGTATCAACAACACGGTATTGAATGGTTATTATATTTACGAAAGCTTGGATTTGGAGCATTGCTAGCTGACGATATGGGACTCGGGAAAAGTATTCAAACAATCTCTTACTTACTATATATAAAAGAAAACAATCTCAAAACAGGCCCTGCATTAATCGTAGCGCCGACATCTGTTCTTGGAAATTGGCAAAAAGAATTTGAGCGTTTCGCACCGAATTTACGTGTTCAATTACATTACGGAAGTAATAGAGATAAGGGCAATTTATTTGAAGATTTCCTTCAATCGGCAGATGTTGTATTAACATCTTATGCATTGGCTCAGCTCGATGAGGAAGAACTGACTTCATTATGCTGGGATGCTGTTATTTTGGATGAAGCACAAAATATTAAGAACCCACATACGAAACAGTCGAAAGCAGTACGAAACTTGCAAGCAAATCACAAAATCGCTTTAACTGGTACGCCGATGGAAAATCGCCTCGCTGAACTTTGGTCCATTTTCGACTTTATTAATCATGGATATCTCGGAAGCTTAGGGCAATTCCAGCGCCGCTTCGTCACACCGATTGAAAAAGATCGTGATGAAGGAAAAATCCAACAAGTTCAACGGTTTATCTCACCATTTTTACTGCGCCGAACGAAGAAAGATCAAACAGTCGCATTAAATTTACCAGATAAACAAGAACAAAAAACTTACTGTCCTCTTACTGGTGAACAAGCTTCCTTATATGAACAACTTGTTCAAGATACACTGCAAAATGTCGAAGGATTAAGCGGAATTGAAAGACGCGGTTTTATATTACTTATGCTGAACAAGCTAAAACAAATTTGTAATCATCCTGCTCTTTATTTAAAAGAAGAAGAGCCACAAAATGTCGTTGAACGCTCCATGAAAACAAAAACGTTAATGGAGCTCATCGAAAATATAAAGGATCAAGATGAAAGTTGCCTCATCTTCACTCAATACATCGGCATGGGGAACATGCTAAAACGTGTGCTAGAAGAAAAATTCGGCCAGCGTGTCCTCTTCTTAAACGGTAGTGTACCGAAAAAAGATCGTGACAAAATGATTGAGGAATTCCAAAATGGAACGTATGACATTTTCATCTTATCTTTAAAAGCTGGCGGAACAGGACTAAACTTAACCGCTGCCAACCATGTCATTCACTACGACCGTTGGTGGAATCCAGCTGTGGAAAATCAAGCAACGGACCGCGCATATCGCATTGGTCAAAAACGATTTGTTCATGTTCACAAACTCATTACTACAGGAACATTAGAAGAAAAAATCGATGAAATGCTAGAGAGAAAACAATCTCTAAACAATGCGGTCATCACAAGCGATAGTTGGATGACTGAACTATCAACAGACGAACTAAAAGAATTACTTGGTGTATAAACATAAAACAAAAAGAGCTAATCTCAAAATGAGATTAGCTCTTTTTTCTATTCCAAAACCAATTACTTATTATAATCCCGGTTAATCCGCCGCACGTATCAAGCAATGAATCTTGCCACATTGGTGTACGGTCCCCCGTATACCATTGATGGATTTCATCAAATGTTGCATAACCTGCCACGAAAAGAAGGGCATATATAAAACATCTTTTCCTCGAATGACCTGATCGATGAAAAGCGTAATAAATCAATGAACCTAGCATAAAGAACACCATAAAATGAGCACCTTTACGAAGGAAAAACTCAATAAATCCGCCTACACCTTTATTGGCAATACTAACAGGGGTTCCTCCACCATAATCGATAGATACCCATGAAAAATGCTCTTTCACAAATTCAACATTCACATATTGTTCAATATCTGAACGCATATCCTGCTTTTTATATGGTTGTGCCGAAGAATAGAAAATCAGCCCCATCCATAGTAATACAGGAATCCAAAATAACCATTTACGATTCATTATCCAGAATTCTCCTCTCTTAATCTTTTAAGGGTACCAAAAAAAAGAAAAAATTTCACGCCAAAACATGACATTTGTACCCTATTTATAAAGTGAAAGGAGGTGATACACATGGCAATTGAAACAATCGTAATGGATTTAACTTTACGTCTTGTCTTAAACAACGGATTAGATAAGAACGGCAAAACAGTTTTCAAGAGCAAACAATTTAAACGTGTTAAAACAAATGCGAGCTTAGATCAAGTACACAACGTAGCTCATGCTCTCGCTTCCTTACAAGCATCACCACTTCACGCTGTACAACTTGTTAGCACATCAGATCTTTCTAAACTATAAAGTAAAACTCGGATCAGTGGGGATTTTATTCATCCCCGCTGATTATTAGCCGCAATTTAACCAGCAGACCCGAGTCCCGTAAATAGCGGGATAAATACAAAGGAGGGAATAACACATGCAAGTACTAGAGTTAATTTTCGCGAAAGAAGATGGAAAAACAGTCGTTTTTTCTATCGATACGCCCATCACACCAATCGATGCACAAGTCGTAAATCAAGTAATGGATACAATCCTTGCCTCATCTGTATTTTCATCCATTGATGAAAATACAAGAAAAAAGGGAGCTCGCCTTGTAGAAAAAAATGTATCTGAAGTTCCAATTACTCTATAAAATGAAAAAGACGAATCTGCATCATTTTGCAGATTCGTCTTTTTTCTTCGGCATTTCAATCGGAATAAAAATCTTTGAAAAACCGACGCATACGTACTTATAATGTTCTTCACCTATATCAAACTCAGTCGTATATGTTGAGAAGAATATATAATCATTTCGCTTCGTATAATGATCAATTAATAACCCAACTTGTGGCTCAACATACTTTTTCGCTAACTTTTTACCGGCCGATGCCAAGTCGCCAAGGAGACCCTCTTCATTCTCTTTTTGAACTTCATCTAGCTTCTTACTCACATCATTACGCTTCATAAACTGCTTCGCTGCCCATTCTGTATATTCTCCTTTACTCGGATTGCTGTTTGCTAAATATACTAGGAGAATGACAACTAAAGCCATAATAATATACTTTTTCTTCATACTATATCACCGCCTACTCTTTTCTATTTTCATATATATGTACAAGCGATGCAAATTAGAAAGACTATCACCTATTGATTGTAAACGAATAGCCAAAATTTACAATATGAAATAGAATATTAACAATCAATTTACTTAATTTATATATAATTATATTCAGAATGAGAATTATAAGGGAGGATATAGAATTATGGATAATGAAAACAACATTTTTATTTCTAGTTCTACAATGATGCTTGAACCATGTAAACACCCTTATTACCGTACAAAAATCATCGACAGTAGCGGAAACCATCTTTACTCCTGTCAGACTGCTCTCCAACTTATACAGAAATCTTGTCTAACAAATATTCATTCTACTTATCAAGGGAGACGTAATGCCGTAAAAACAAAATTTAAATTTAAACAAAACGTCCCAATTCCGATCAACCATAGAGAATATATTTGTGCTTTCCCAACAGAATCTCCTGCTTCTCCAAATTGTATTTGGCTTTTCTTCAAACATGTTCATACAATAGAGTTTTTCCAAAAAGCTAAACAAGCTAAAATTCATTTTTCAAACGGAGCTACCGTAACGATACAAATTAGTTCCCATAAGTTAAGTCAGCAATTATGGAAAGCTGGATATGTATTATCCCAAATGAACATGCAAGATTCATCACCTTAATAGCAAATAGAATGGAAGGTAGTATTTCCTTACCTTCCATTCTATTTGCTATTTTTATCCTCTTACACTATCTCGCATTTTCTCGAGTGCTTGCCGATACATCCATCTTACTTGATAATATGTCATTTCCGTCTCTAAAGCGATTTCTCCCATCGTCTTTCCTACAAAAAAACGTTCAAAAATAATATACTTCTCCTTCTCATCTAACACACTCATAAAATCCTTCACTCTTATTTCAACATCTTCAAAATGAAAGATTTCTTCATACTCACCTACACATACACATCTCTCCTGCACTGTGAACTCTTTCTTCAATCTCTCTAATATATAACCTCGCACCGTTACAACTGCATATGCAGGGAAACAACCCTTCTCCGCATCAAATCTTTCATATGCATGCCAAAGACCAATTAAACCACATTGATAATACTCTTCATAATCTTGGCGAATACCTAATTTCTTTATTTGATTTACAATCATCCCTTCATACAAAACAACTGCCTCTGTAAAAGTCGCTGGCTTCACACAGTACCCGTTTCTAAAAGGTATACCTTTCTAGTATTCCGCGGTACCTTCACAATATAAAAATAAAGAAAAGATTTCACTGTGAGTCATTTCAAATACTACCGACGGAATTTGAAATTTTATTGGTGGTATTTGAAATAGGGATAAAAATAAAAAAGGTGACTCCCTTGAAGAGTCACCTTTTTCTAAAAGAATAAATTATGCACCAAATTTTGGAGCTAGACCACTTAAACTAGTAAATCCAACTGAAAGAATAAAGAAAATAACAATTAAAATCGTTGCTTGTTTTTTACTTAATCCAGCCGTAATATGTAATCCTAATCCCATTACAACTAATGTCCAAATATTGAAAACTTCGAATGATGAAGCAGCACCATGAGCAACTGTACCTGGCTCAAATAAAGTTGCTAAACTTGTATAAGAAGTTTCAATATCTCCACCAAGAATCATTCTAATAATAAAGTTCACAATTGCACCTAAAATTGAAATCGTATATGTGTAGACATAAATAGATAATAATTTCATGTATGAAGTATCATTACTCATAAACATCATAATCACTTTATAAATAGCTGCCGCAATGAAGAACCAAATCGCAGTACCAAATAGCCCTCCAACAATACCTGCTCCTATTCCGAAGTAACCAACAACTTTAGCCGTTTCAGCATCAGGCACCTCACTCATTACATCAGGATGATTCATTACTTGATACATGCTAATCCCTGCAATTACAGCTGTTAATATAATGAAAAGGAAAAATGCCCCCCATACTGGACTTTTCGTCTTCATTCTCTCAAATTGCTCACCTGGAGAAGTAATCATTCCTAATAATGATGGCTTCTTCGCACCTACATCTTGCGTATTAATATTTGCTTCCATTATAACGCCTCCTTCTATTTATATAACCCGTTCTAACGGGCGGTTCACTTCCTCACGCAAGAGGCTACGAACCGCCCACTAGAACGGTAATGTGTAGTTCTACTACACTATTAATTACTCATAACGCAATGCTTCAATTGGATCTAATTTCGCAGCTTTGTTCGCTGGAATTAATCCGAAAATAATACCAAGTGTCATCGAGAACAGTACGCCTCCAACGACAACTTCCCATGAAACGAGTGGTGGCCATTTTGCGAATGTAGAAACGATATATGCTCCGCCATACCCAAGGCCAATTCCGATTAAACCACCTAGAAGCGTCAACATAACTGCTTCAATTAAAAACTGTAATAAAATTTTACTACGCGTTGCTCCAAGCGCTTTACGTATCCCAATTTCGCGCGTACGCTCCGTTACAGATACAAGCATGATGTTCATAACACCGATACCACCAACGACTAATGAAATACCAGCGATACCACCGATGATCATTGTCATAATGTTAGTAACTTTAGAAACATTTTCTTGGAATTCTTTTAAATTAACCAGTTCATATTTACCCGGAATTTCACTTGGCTTACGGCTATTTAATACATCAACAGCTTGTTTCCCTGCTGCTTCTAAATCGTCTACATTTTTAGCTTGAATTGCGATACTTTGAATTTCATCTGTTCCGTATAAAACAGGCCATAACGTAAGAGGGATTAACGCTTCTTCCATTTCAAATCCCATAAATTCATTATCAGATGTATACACACCGACAATTTGCATCGGTTGTCCTTTCATCTCAATAATTTGTCCTACTGGATTTACACCCTTAAATAACGTCTCTTCTGTTTTTGTACTAATCATCACAACGTTATTTGCATGAGAAATATCTGATTCATTTAAAGTACGTCCCTTTACGACCTTTACTTTATTAACCGCAAAATATTCATTATCAAGACCAATAACATTCAAATTTGCTTTTTTATCATTTACATCAAGCACCTCTGTCGTCTGGTTTGTCGTAATAACATGTGAAACATCTTTCACTTGTTTTACTTCCAAAATATCCTCTTCCGTTAACTTCGGCATTTCAAATCCACCTATAGCAAACTCATCATTAATATCTGGTTTAAATTGAATTGGCATAAGGTTATTACCACCAGAACCTGCGAATTTCGACTTCAGCATCGCTTCTCCGCCTTGCCCAATTGCAACGACTGTAATAATCGAACCTACCCCGATAATAATACCGAGCATCGTAAGGGCTGAACGTAATTTATGAGCTAAAATAGAAGATAGGGCAATTTTTATACTATCTAGTAAACTCATACCGCACACCTTCTATCTTCTGTAACTTTCCCGTCTCGCAGTACAATGCGGCGGGAAGAATACGCTGCTACTTCCTCTTCATGCGTAACCATAACAATCGTCGTACCTTCTGCATTAAGCTTCGTGAAAATATCCATAACTTGCTCACCAGACTTCGTATCAAGTGCACCAGTCGGTTCATCAGCCATAATGAACGTTGGATTATTTGCAATCGCTCTTGCAATCGCTACACGCTGCTTCTGTCCACCTGATAACTCATTTGGTAAATGATGCACGCGATCTGCCAATCCAACTTTACCTAACGCCTCCAAAGCACGCTTGCGACGCTCCGCTTTCTTCACGCCACCATATACGAGCGGAAGCTCAACATTTTCCACTGCGGAAAGACGAGGTAGTAAATTAAAATGCTGGAATACAAAGCCAATATATTCATTACGAATTAAAGCAAGCTTTGACTCGTCTGCTGTTAAGATATTCACGTCATTCAGCATATATTCGCCTTCTGTTGGACGATCTAAGCAACCAATAATATTCATAAGTGTCGACTTACCAGAACCAGACGGTCCCATAATCGAAACGAACTCACCGCTCTGAATTGTTAAACTAATACCGTGCAAAATCGGCACCGCCAATTTTCCTTGATAATACGTTTTAGCAATATTATTTAACGTAATCATTTCTCTTTCACTTCCATTCCGTCATACACATCGTCGGAAGGATTTTTAACCACCTTTTGCCCCACTGTTACGCCTTCAGTAATCTCTGTCCAGTCTCCATCAGTAGAACCTTTTTTCACATTTTGTTTACGAAGCTTTCCTTTTTCCTCAACATAAACAAATGCATCATCGCCTTTTTCTACAATGCTTTTACTTGGAACAGCAATCATCGTCTTATTCTCTAAGTTTACTTGCAGAGAAACGTGATAACCTGGAGATAAACCATCTTGACTATCAAGGCTAGCTTTATATGTATACTGAGACATATTTTGAGTTGCTTCACCCATGCCGCCAGCTTGCGCCATCTCTGCACTTGTTGGGAACTCACTTACCTCTGTAATCTTACCTGTCCACTTCTTCTTATTATTCGCTTTTGCCGTTACAGTGAATATTTGATCCTTTTGAATTTGTGACTTTTGAAGCTCAGTTAACGTACCTTGAACTTGGAATGGATCTTTAGAAGCTACTTGTAAAAACGCTTTTCCTTGACCACCTAACGCTTGAGATGAACTTTGTGCCGCATCTTTATCTAACTTTTGAACAACACCAGCAAAATTACTATAAATCGTAAGTTCTTTCTGCTTCTTACTTAACTCTTCTTTCTGTAACTTTCCTTTTTCTTTCTCAAGGTCAATTGTTTTTTGTCCTATCTCTAACTCGTTTACTTGCTCGTCCATCGGATCTGTTACTTCTTTCCCAGCTCCGCTATCTTTCGCCTTCTTAATTTCTTTCTTCAACGAATCAATCTTCTTTTTCCCTTGATCATAACGCATATCCGCCATCTTCTGATCAAGCTCAGCTTGCTTCATTTGAAGGTTAATCTCTTCATTATCATAAGAGAATAACTTCGTGCCTTTCTCTACCTCTTGCCCTTCTTTTACCTCAATATCTTTCACTTTCCCTTTGGCCGGATCTGCATAGAAGCTTTCAATATTACCAGGCTTCACCTGACCAGAAATTAACTTCGTATTATTCAGCTTACGCTCTGTCACTTTCTCAAAACTTACAGCATCAGCATTTGTTGATGCACCCTTCTTCTTACCTTGCATAACAAAAATATTAATTGCCGCTACAATAACAATTAGTGCAATAACCCCAATAATAATCCATTTCTTCTTCTTGTTTGGAGTACGAACCGTATTTGGTAACATAGTCTCTCTCCTTTTTACAACTTAATAGTTTAATATAAAATTGTATAAAACTTTCTGAAAATATATTACATATTATTACATTATTTTTACAAAGTTTTACACATCCAATTATATTGTAACAAAAATTCCAATGATTAGAAATATGACATTATATCTTTTAAGATAGATTTAAGGAAAGGAAAAAGGATAATTTAAATTGAATTTTCAAGTACTTTTTATATGAATGTAAGCCATCTTTTATTAATAAACTTCTTACCAAGATAAATTATTAAAATCATTTTCCTAATTGTACTACTATCATTTTTGTCATATATATTTGACATTTCATCTATTCAATTATAAAATGTCACATATAAATGACATTTTGGTACACGAGGTCTACAACCATCAATGGGAGGGTTATATTTGAATAACGTTAAACAATATCGAAAATCTGAAGGTCTATCGCAGCTAGAATTAGCTAAAAAAGTTAACGTAGCGAGACAGACAATAAATTTAATTGAAAACAATAAATATAACCCCTCTTTAGCCTTATGTATCGAATTAGCAAAAGCACTAAAAACAGATTTAAATAGTCTATTTTGGGAGGGAGATTAAATGATGAAAATTGAATGGAAAGAAAGAGTTTATAATAGTTTTGTTGGAACACTAAGTGAGAGAGATGAATACCAAAAACAAGAAATCAATAAAGAGTTATCTGTAGCTGGAATTGGTTTGTGGTGGTTAAATATGTTGGTAATGCTTATTATGTTACTTGTTGATACTATGAATCACACAATATCTATAGGGACAATATTCATTTTTCTATCTAATATGATTTACGCTAATTACTTAGCCTTTAAATTCAAGAAAAAAGGTTTAAGTGATACTGAATGTGCAACAAAAGAAGAATATTTACAACACAAGAAAAAATTAAGAAAAGCTGGCTTAAAAGCAGGTGTGCTTTGGGGCTTTCAAATGTTTGTTTTTATGAATTATATCCTTCCCTATGTAGGCTCAGAAGAAATCTCTATTTCTTTATTTAAGGTTGTAATTTTCATCTGTGGCGGCGGATTTTTCGGTCTAACTATGTACGTAATTGGTTTATTAAATCTAAAAAAATTATATTAATTAACAAAAATCATTTATATATTAAACTGCAATTTTACATACTGTTTGTTTTTTCTAATATAAAAGCTATCCAATCACACACAATTGGATAGCTTTTTCAAACAAAATATTACGCTACTTTAGGATCTTTTCTCTCATGTCCACGTTGAACAATAAATAAGAAGATTGTTGATAAAACCGCACCTGTTAATAGTAAGATGAAACAACCATCCCAGCCAGAACGATCAACAATAACACCAATTGCTGCGTTAGCTACAAGACTTCCGCCTACATAACCGAATAGACCACACATACCAACTGTCGTACCTACTGCAAATTTCGGTACTAATTCCATCGCACTTAAACCGATTAAGAACTGTGGTACATAAATTAAACAACCGATAATAGAAACTGCAATACTTACAACAAGTACGCTAGTTGCTTGCCAATATATAAACGTACCAATAACAACTCCAACCATACTAATAATACATAATGGCATACGTTTTCCTTTAAACAATTTATCACTTAAAAAACCAACGATTAATGAACTTGGAATTGCCATACCTTCAAAGATTGCATATGCCGCATGCGCTTCTGCTTTTGAAAATCCTTTAACTGTCGTTAAATAAAGTGGAACCCAGTTAATAACACCGAAACGAATTAAATAAACAAAAGCATTCGCAATACATAAGAACCATACAAATTTATTTTTCACTACATACTTCATTAAAATTTCTTTTGGTGATATCTTGTTAGCATTATCTGCTTTTTCAAGATTTTCATAGTCATTACGATACTCATCAATTGGAGGAAGACCTTCAGATTCTGGTGTATCCTTCGCATTAATCCAAACAAGAACCGAAATTACCATTGCGATAATAGCAGGGAAAATAAACACGCCGCCTTGCCAATGGTTTTCACCAAAAATACCTACACCAATTCCGACAAGTGGTGGCACAAGCATTCCACCAACGTTATGTGAAATATTCCAAAGACCTGTTTTCGTACCGCGTTCTTTCTTCGAGAACCATTTTGTCATAACAATACTACAAGGTGGTGCTCCCATACCTTGTACAATACCGTTAACAACAAGTAATGTAACAATCATCCCAAATGATGATGCAAAGCCGAAACAAATATTTACAAGCCCTGATAAGAATAAACCGACTGCGATAAAGCGCTGGGCGAAAGCTTTATCTGATAAATTACCCATAAAGAACTTACTAAATCCATAAACAATTGCCATTACTGAACCTAGTAGACCAATTTCAGCTGTGCTAAAACCATATTCTTGTACTAAATACGTACTTGATAACGTAAAGTTACTACGAACTAAATAATAAGCAGCATATCCAACTGAAATCCCGATTAACACACGAATACGTAGTAATCGATATACACGGTCGATCATATCCGCTGGCAATCTTTCAATTGCAGGTGCTGGCTTGAGCCATTTAAACATATATTTTCGTCTCCTTTTCTCACTTCAGAGAGAGACGCTGTCTATTCCATATCTCGATTATTCCGCTATTTGATATATTTTGGTTCGTCCTTCTAACCGGCTGTCCTTCTATTTCTTTCTCATTCTTCGCAAACATCGTTGGTACGCCAAACGACACTTTTTCTAAAATATGCCCCGCTTCTTCTGATAAACAATAATCAATAAATAAATCCGCAATAATACCACTCGGTGCACGTTTTAGTTTAGAAATCGCATTAACGGATAACCCTGTTTGCTCAGGTTCGTTACTTAAAATCGGAAAGCCTTGTTTTTGAAGCATTCTCTGATCTCCCATAAAGTTGATGCCTATCATATATTCACCACTCGCAACAAGTTCTGCTGGGATGTAACCATTCACTGTTACTTCTCCAACTTGTTCTGCCAGATTCTTCACATATTCCTTCGCTTCCTCTTCACCTAACGTATCAATAAGTGATTGAAAAAACGTATATGCTGTACCTGAAACATTTGGATCGGGCATAACAATCTTTCCCTTATATACTGGATTCAATAAATCTTTCCATCTTAACGGATACGAGAGACCAAGCGGCGCTATTTCCTCGTTCCACCGCTCTTTATTAATCGCAATTGCCAGCTTCTCCACTTCATAACCGTACCAATAACCATCTTTATCTTTAACAGTTTTTGAAATACGATTTGCATGTTGGCTTATCACAGGAATAGAAAGATTTTTTTGCTTCATCATTTGATGCGCATCTACTGTACCGCCAATAATAATATCCGCCTTCGGATTTCCAGCTTCTTCTTCCACTCTACGAAGAAGTTCTTCTGTTGAAAGACGAATAAATTCATACGTACATCCGCGCGGCTTACAAAATGATGAAAGTAACGCTTCACCAACTTCCTCACGAGCCGCTACATACGCAACAATATGACGATCATCCAAAATAGGGAGACCATTTTTACTATATTTAATAGCGGTTGTATCTCGAGAGCAACTAGACATCGCTCCTCCAATTACTAGCAAAAAGAAGAAAAAGGCTATCTTTCTCATGACGCATTCTCCTTTACGAATAACTCTGCTAGAGAGCCTTTCATATACATGACATTTCCGTTATTATCACCGAGATATTGCACAACAAAGTACGATGGATACACAGAAATCGTAAGAATATCTTCACGATCATTCTTTACACGCTTACCTGTTTTATAAGCTGTAATATAAGCAATCGGTTCATTCTGCGATTGTAATAACTTCTGAATTTCTCCGTAATCTGTAATTTGCTTTGCGTATCGAATAGAATCAAGTATGTGCGTAAGATTGATAGTACGTACCACATCGCCTTGACGTACTACGACGTCCTTTGCTGAAGCAAAGAAATCACTAATACGCTCTGGCGTGTAATACAGGCTTAATAAATACGTTTGAAGTGCTGAAATCATCGGATCCATGCCATTCTTTCCGTATACATTTTCCCCATACTGGAACAAGTCACCTACTGCAAAAGTACGCTTATGTCCATTCAAGTACGTTACTTCTCCAGTAAATACTTGTTCTTGGCTCTTAACGCCCTCAGGCTCTATTCGAATTCGGTCAAAGAATGAAACAATCGTATGCAAACGTACTTCATCCGTTACAACAATTTCTCCCCACTTTTCATGTCTTACTTTCACTTCAATTGGAAGAGATTCATTCACCCTTTGTAAAACGGCTTGTTTATCATTTACAATGTTAATTCGATTATAGATTTGCTTCTCCATAACATAAAACAAAACAAGAGAAACAATCATACAAATGACAAACATAAGAATTTGAAATGATAGCCTTTTCATTTCTGCCTACCTCCAAGATAAAAAAACGTTGTTTCGAAAATACCGCATAATTGTTTCATAAATGTATCATTTAACCGCTTTCAAGTTTTTTATGTCTTCCATCCTTCTCGGAAGCAAAAATGTAATGAATATTGTAGTACCTATTTCTTCACTACTCTCAATCCGCATGCTTCCGCCCTGCTTACTCATAATCTCCTGACAAATATACAAACCATAACCATTCCCGTAACTAGAAGGAAGTGCTTTTCCTTTCGGAGACTCATTCCACTCTGCAAGCACCACTTCATCTATACCGATCCCATCATCATGAACAAAAACCTTCGCCTCATGCTCATTTACAATTACATTCATACGAATGTGTGAAGCATCACTATACTTAATTGCATTATCAAGCACATTTAAGAAAATTTGCTTCGTCTTATCAAAATCCGCAACAACATGTACATCCGTTAACTCATTTATCACTTCAATTTCAAACTGATTTAGACGAGGTTTCACAATTGAAACTGCTTCTTCTGCCAATTCCTTTATGTTCACAACTGTAGGAGACACCTCAAACGTACTCGTCCCATATTTCGAAGACTTAAGCAGTTCCTCTACAAGTGATAATAAACGCTCACTTTCCACCGCCACATAACGAAGACTTTCCTGTACATCTTCTTTCGATTGTAACTTCGGAATTAAATCAACATAACCAATAATCGCCGTTAGCGGTGTTTTTAGCTCATGCGTAATGCGGTCTAGGAAATCTTTCTGCTTCTCTTTCTCCTCCTGCAATTGCTTAATATGCAGTTCAATTCCATCGGCCATCGCGTTAAAAGATGCGGAAAGCTGAGCGATTTCCACGTACTCATTTAACTCAATCTTACTCTTATAATCACCATTTGCGAGCCGCTGTGCCATTTGTCTCAACTGATCAATTGGTTTATGAAGAGACTTCGCCAAACGGATCGCAAAGAAAATACCAGTAGCTACTAGGCAAAGAGACGTCATTAAGAAAGTCCAGCTCACATTTGTTAAAACTTCCTTCTCACCCGTTAACTCATTTATAAAACGAATACTTCCAATGACATCGTTTCCATAATAAACCGGGCTTGAAAACAAAAGAATGGGAGCGGGATCTGCCTCCTCAAAAACATAAGACTTCTTTCCCTTCAAGGAACTCTCAATGTCGATGTTACGGTGAAGCAATGCTCCTTTTTGTGTATCTGCAACAACATCGCCATTCTTCCCGATCATCTGTACACGGACATCCATACGCTTCGCTAAATACGACGCAATTAAAAGTGAATTAGGTCCAAGCGTATCCACTTCTGCTTCCTTCTCTAAATAATTCATCGTGTAAATTTGTGCTTCTACACTTAACTTTTCTAAAGAATCTGCTGCGTTATGATACATATTCTTTTCTAACGTAATATAAACAACTGCATATAAAAGAACAAAAATCGGAATTAACAGCCCAACTATTCCGAACACCATATTTCGCTTTAATGACATACCATCACCACTTAACAATCCAGTTTATAGCCAACGCCATAAATTGTCTTAATATATTCTCCGCTCGTCCCAAGCTTCTTTCGAAGTCTCTGCACCATAATATCAACTGCTCTCGTATTTCCGATATACTCAAATCCCCATACTTTCTCAAGCAACTCATCCCTCATAAACACACGCTGCGGATTTGAAACAAACAACTGACATAAATTAAACTCTCGGTACGTTAACTGAATCTCTTGTCCACTCACATGTACCTTTCTTTCCTTAGGACAAATCACTATCTCTCCAGCCTCAATTACTTCATAACTTACAGCCGCCTCCGTCTTCTTTACACGCCGCGCCATATTCTTAACCCGAAGAATAAGCTCCGCATAATTAAACGGCTTCGTCACATAATCATCAGCACCAAGCTGCAATCCAAGCAACTTATCATTCATCTGACTCTTTGCCGTTAACATAAGCACCGGAATATCCCTATCCCTCTCACGGAACAAACGAAGCAACTCATACCCATCCGTATCCGGAAGCATAACATCCAAAATCAATACATCCGGCCCTTCATTCCATCGCTCTAAAGCTTCTCTCCCATCAGCCGCTGCCAATACTTCATAACCTTCCATCTCCAACTGCATCCGAATCAAATTACGAATACTCGATTCATCATCAACCACAAGTATTTTCATTATTTTCCTCCTTCCATCATGTATTATAGTACAGTTTAGTATAGCAAAAATCGTACAAAAAAAGAGAGGGTATTGTCGAACATATTTTGTCGACGATACCCTCTCTTTCACTTATTATATTTATTTAGCATATCCATTCGGTTGCTTTTGATGCCAATTCCAAGCATGTTCAATGATTGTCTTAACATTTACATACTTAGGATCCCATCCTAGCTTCTCTTTCGCTTTCTTAGAAGAAGCAACTAAACGTGCTGGATCGCCCGCACGGCGCGGTGCTACCTCAGCAGGAATTTCATGATTTGTAACTTCTCGAACTGCATCAACGATTTCTTTTACACTGAAACCATTACCATTTCCTAAGTTATAGAAATCACTCTCTCCGCCGTTCTGCAAGTCTTTAAGCCCTAAGAAATGAGCCGCTACTAAATCTTCAACATGAATATAATCACGGATACAAGTACCGTCTGGTGTATTATAATCATCACCAAACATCATAATCTTCTCACGTTGACCTAAAGCCACTTGCAGCACAAGAGGAATTAAATGTGTTTCTGGACGGTGATCTTCCCCAATAATACCATTTGGAGTTGCACCAGCCACGTTAAAGTATCTGAAAATCTTATAACGTAAATTAGAAGCTTGGCTATACCAATGAAGCATCTTCTCGATTGCTAACTTCGTCTCTCCGTACGTATTCGTAGGATTTGTCATCGTTTCCTCAGTAATAAGATCCACATCTACCTCACCATACGTTGCCGCAGTAGAAGAGAAAATGAACTTATCTACCTTAAACTCATCCATTACCTCTAATAAACAAAGTGCACCATACACATTGTTATTATAATATTGAAGGGGCTTTTCCATACTAACTCCAACTAAAGAATCAGCTGCAAAGTGCATAACCGCCTCAATATTTTCTTGTTTAAAAACATCCCTTAAAAATGATTTATCACGAAGGTCGCCATTATAAAACTTCGCGCCTTCCGTAATTGCATCTTCATGACCAGTTTGTAAGTTATCTACTACTACTACAGATAAACCTTCGTCTACTAATTTTTTCACAGCGTGAGAACCGATGTACCCGGCTCCGCCGCAGATTAGGATTGAGTTCATTGTTTTCCTCCTACTATTTTCAAATCTCTTAATTATAAAAAGACAAGGTATACGAGAACTCGTACACCTTTTATCTCTCCTTCATTACTTAGCTACAAAATAATCAGTTACATATTTCGCCCAAACGTCATGTCCTTTTGCACTTGGGAAACCAAATTCTTCTTGTAAATATGGTAGGATAGCCTTTGTTGTCGCATCAGGCCATGCTCCCCAATGATCAATATATGTATAATTATTTTGCGTTGCAAATTGTTTTAATGCTTCAATCGATTTCGGATAATTTTTCGCACCATACACTGGATTTGATGGTTGAATCATAATCGTAGCGCCTTTTGCACTAGTAGAAAGTGCTTGAACAAACTTCTGTGTATTCACAACAGAGTTCCCATTACCAGTTTTACCGTTATCAGTAATGAATGGTGGTTCAAATAAAATCACATCTGGATTGTCTTTCGCAATCTCTTTATCACGCTTATTCGCGATTAACTCTTCTGTGCTTTCACCCTTATATTCCTTTACCGTCACATTCCATAAACCTTTACCGTAAGCTGTTTCTAAATTAGTTGTTAACTTAGCTGCCCAAGCATCTTTTGCAGATGAAGAAGCTTCATCACCAACAATAACAAGGTTTACTGGCTTTTTAGCCTCAGCAGCTTTCTTTAACTTCTCTTTCACTGCATCTGGCAAGTTCTTCGCATATGCTTCATTAAAAGATGACTTTGTATCTTGTTTTTTCTCTTCCTTTTTCTCTTCTTTCTTTGCTCCGCTATCTTTCACTTCAGCCTTTGTTTTCGTTACTTCACTCGTTTGTCCTGTTGCATTCGCAATCTTCTTATTCCAGTACAATTTACCGCTCACAATCGAAGCTACAAACAATACAAAAATAACAAGGACAAGTACTGCTTTCTTATTCATCGATTCACCTCATCTATTAATCTCACAATATATAATACTAATATAAATCCATGCAAAAATAAACCCAACTCCTTCCAAAGGAGTTGGGTTATTACATATTATTTAGTCACTTCAAGATGCGCTCTTAACTTATTCGTTAAATCTTGTTTTGCTGCCTCTGGAACATAGTAGTACCAAATACCATCAGCGGCTATGTGCCCGTCACCTGAGATTTGGATATCTTCACTATTCTGCAGACAATCTTTATAATTCTTCTGCATATCAAACATTTGATCTTGCGTTAAGTTTGTCTTTACGTTTTTTTGAATTGCTGTAAGTACATCTCCATAGTTTGCTAAAGAAGAGAATGTTGCACCCTTTTTAATAACAGCTTGCATAACTTGGCGTTGACGCATTTGACGACCAAAATCACCTCTTGGGTCAACTTTACGCATTCGCGTATACGTTAAAGCTTCTTTCCCCGTTAAATGGATATTTCCTTTTTTGAAGTTTGTTCCTTCCCAAGTAAAATCCAGGTCATTATTTACATCCACTCCACCAACTGCATCAACAATATCTTTAAATCCATTCATATTTACTTCAACATAATAATTTATTGGGATATTCAAGAATTTTTCCACTGTCGAAACAGACATATCTACTCCACCAAATGCATAGGCATGATTAATTTTATCACTTTTGCCTTTCCCAACAATCTCTGTGTAAGTATCACGAGGGATGCTTACTGTTTTCATTGAATTATTTTTAGGATTTAATGTGATAACCATTAAAGAATCTGAACGTCCTTTATCATCACCTTGTTCATCTGCTCCAAGCAATAAGATAGAAACTGGATTTGATTTACTAATCTTTTCTTCTTGTTTATTATCTTCATCACGTTTTAATGGTTTATGAACTTCATCTAATGTTTTTGAAACAGACGAATACATATTATAGGCATAAACCCCACCACCTATAATCATTATTAGTATAATCCCAACTATTGATAACAGGATCTTTTTTTTCACTATATTAACCTTCTTCCTTAGACATATTTCATTAGATACTACTAATTCTCACGCCGCGTTGTATAATCACCCAAACAATTTTGCATTTATCCAAAATTGATTTCCTTCTATCCAAGTTAAAATTGTTTTTTCTACTAATCTTAGATAAAGGTTCCAATTACATAATGAGAAAAAATACATTAATAAAAAATGTTATGCTTTTACAAGTAATTAAAATAACGGTACAATAAAAAATTTAGAGCATATATTGAATTAGATGCTATTTATTCTAAATATACTTAAAAAGAAGATGGACATATTTTTTGAACTTTAATCTCTACTAAATAGATCTCTTGTATAAACTTTATCTCTAACTTCCTCTAAATCTCTTGTTAGTCTATTTGCAATAATTACATCACTTATTTTTTTAAACTCTTTAAAGTCATTAATTACTTCTGAGTTATAAAATGATTCTTTATGAAGAGTTGGTTCATATACAACCACCTCAATACCTTTGGCTTTAATACGTTTCATAATTCCTTGGACAGCAGATTGTCTAAAATTATCTGAATCCATTTTCATAGTAAGTCTGTAAATACCTACAACCTTAGGATTCTTCCTTATAATCATTTCAGCAATATGATCTTTTCGAGTTCTATTTGCCTCGACAACTGCAGTCATTATATTATTTGGAATATCAGTATAATTAGCTAATAATTGTTTTGTATCCTTAGGTAAACAGTAGCCTCCATAACCAAATGAAGGATTATTATAATGATTACCTATTCTTGGATCCAACCCAACCCCCTCAATGATTTGCTTTGCATCTAGTCCTCTTATTTCTGCATAGGAATCTAGTTCATTAAAGTAAGCCACCCTCATCGCTAAATATGTATTAGCAAACAATTTAATTGCCTCTGCCTCAGTAGAATTAGTAAATAATATAGGAATATCCTCTTTAATAGCTCCTTGGGCTAATAAATCAGCAAATATTTTTGCTCTATCCGATTGTTCACCAACAATTATACGCGAAGGGTGTAAATTATCATATAAAGCTCTACCCTCTCTTAAAAATTCTGGTGAAAAAATAATATTATCCGTTTCAAACTTTTCTTTTACTTTTTCAGTATAACCAACTGGAACTGTTGATTTAATTACCATTATTGCTTCTGGGTTCACAGATAGAACAGTTGCAATAACAGCTTCAACTGTTCTAGTATTAAAATAATTCTTTTCAGGATCATAGTTAGTTGGTGTAGCAATAATTACATACTCAGCATCCTTAAACGCCTTATAACTATCCGTTGTTGCCGTTAAATTTAAGTTTTTTTCAACTAAAAACTCTTCTAATTCATTATCAATAATTGGAGATTTTCTATTGTTAAGCATGTCTACCTTTTCTTGAATAATATCAAGGGCTATTACTTCATTATGTTGCGCCATTAAAATTGCATTCGATAACCCAACATATCCGGTTCCCGCTACTGCTATTTTCCGCATATTTATACCTACCTTTACTTTTCCACTTACAAATTAAAATCTATGAAATTCTGTTATTTATCTTTAGATTTTATAACCCTCAAACTCAGTAACTTTCAAGAAATATTTTTACAGCAATTAAGATGAGATTAAAATTATTCTCACAATAAATATTCATGCTCCTATCCAATCACTCAATTATTGAATTATAATGTAAATCTAATTCCTTCTTTGTTTTAATAACAAATATATATCTGTTTTTCTAACAACATGATACAAAATACATAAAGAACAATATACTATACTACCTAAACATATCAAAATTATCAAATTTAAAAACGAATACTCTAACTTTTCACCTAACCAATTTATAGATATATACATGAATAAACCTGCTAGTAAATATATTATATTGGCCTTAAAATATTTTGCTATATTTAAATCCTCTTTTGCAATCCATGTCTGATAAATTGCAACTATCCCCTCTGCTAACAGGGTTCCTGCTACAGCCCCTATTCCCCCAAACTTTGGTATTGTAATTAAATTAACCACAAGGTTTATTATAGCACCAATAATTGTTGAAATTACGTAAGGCTTATCTTTTGCATTTGGTATAAGATATTGCGTTCTTATAATACTAGCCCATGCAGTAAATATAACTGTAGGAAATAGTGCCTGCATTATCAGCGCAGATTGCGAGAAACCACTTCCAAAAAATACTGGAACAAAAAATTCCGCAACTGCCCCCATTCCAAAACCCATAGCACATGATAGGAACATCGCTATTTGCAAGGAATAATCAATATATTTCTCTCCCATTCCTTTATTTCCATTGGCAAGTAAATTGGCTATTCTAGGTAATGTTACTGCACCAAGGGCGGTTGTAACTACCGCTGGGATAGCAATAATATTTTCACTATATGAAAAATAAGCTACTTCTGCATAATTACTTAGTAATCCAATCATTATTTTATCCATTGTTTTATACATACTAATAGCTATAACTGGGATAAAAAGTACCAATAATGGCTTGAAATGTACCATACATTCTTTATACTTTGGTAACCTAAAACTCACATAATCTTTAAGGTATATCCATGTAATTGTTTGTCCTATAAGCGCTCCTAGTGCCATTATTAATGTATATATATATATATCCTCTTCAGTTTTTACAAATAAAAAAATACATACCACAGTCATTAACTTAACTATTATATTTCTAGTGATAGTAATTTTAAATTTTTCAATCCCCCAGAAAAACCAATTAACATCAAGTAACCCAGAAATTACATATATAATCAGTATTAATGCAACTAGTTGGTGCTCATTATCTAGAAACGCAATATATATCATATATATAATTATTGAAGTTATGGCTGTAGTTAATTGAGCATAATATATACTCCAAAATGTTTTTTCTATTTCTCCTTCTTTATCTCTTACTTTTGCAATACACCTACTCCCATAATTATTTACCCCCAACATAGCAAATAACATAAAATAACTTGCAATAGAGAAAGAAAATGTATAAATACCAACATTATCAGCATGCAAGACATTAGAAATATAAGGAAGTGTAACTAACGGCAAGATAATCTGTAACACTTGATAAATCAGGTTATACAAAAAATTCCTTTTAACACTACTCATGTTTAATTCCCAATGAGGATTTTCTGTCTTTTATACATTGAGCAATAAACATGTCGTATGAATCATAATATGGACTAGATTTCATAAAACATTCGATAATATCTTTATGATCATCACCTTTTAGATTAAAGAATGCACTATACTTCTCTAAACTTTCGGGTTCTCTAGGTAGATACTGCCAAGAAAAGGCATTTCCCATTTCTTCAATAGTTGGATATCTATTATTTAATTCATAAAATCCATTTGCATATTGTTTCGCTTCTTCAATACTCTTAACTTTCCGTTTTTCATAATAATCCTCTAAATTACAAATAACTCTTGCAGGATTACCCGCAATAATAACATCGTCTGGAAATGTTCCTGATACAATGGCCCCGGCTCCAACAATTGTATTATTTCCAAGACGTGTCCCCATTAAAATTACACTGTTCACACCTATAAAAACATTATTTCCAATTATCGTTTTTCTTGCTTCACCAATATTTTCTCCAAATCTTAATCTCATTACCGATCTGCTATAATCATGACATAATATAGTGACACCCTGGGTTATTTTAACATTATTCCCAATTTCTAATAAACCTGGTCTAGTAGCATCAATAGTAGTATTATTCGGGCTCCAAATAATACAATTATCCCCAATTTTACAACCCGATTCCCTTAAATATTCGACATATGCCTCTGAAGAATACGTTTTAGGAAATATTATTTTTTTTAGCATGTTAATTAACACTATGTTATCACCTCAAAAAATAGTTTATCTTCAAAATCTCCTATACTCTAATTACTTCTTAACAAAGCTAAATTTATTTTCCTCTTAATAATCTGAATAAAAAAACCACCAATGATAAAAATACCAATAATACCACCATTTAACTCTTTATATCGTTGGAAAAACTCTTTAAATTTCCTATCTTTTAATAATTTCATAGCAATGTCCAATTGATTATTAAGTAAAATTCCCCTCTGCTTTCGTTTACTAAAAGTACGAATTATACTATCCATTTTTAGCAAATAATGATCCCTAATCTCCTGTATATTGGAAGAGATCGTTAACCTTGTCCAATATTTTTTTATTCCAAAATAAGGGTTTGCAGCTATTTTATATTCATTGGCCATTCTTGCTATGAATTCATAATCTTGATGTCTTTTAAAACTCTCATCAAATCCATTTAAACTTTCAAATGCAGATCGCCTTACCATCCACGTACTAGTTGCCGCATGAATTTTATGGACAAGTACTGTATATAATATCTCGCCACTTTTTTTCGCTTTATATTTCGCATATAATTTATCTTTATAATATTCTTCAGAAGAGCAATAGACCATTCCCCATGAATTATCTAACGCCTTTAACATATCAACTTGTGATTGTAGGGTACCATTATTCATCACATCATCATCATCTAAAAAAACTAAATATTCCGCATTAGTTTTTTTCACCCCAGTATTTCTTGCTGCGGAACCATTTTTATTTACCTTATGCACTAAGTAACTGAATTGAGGATGATCCAAATATTTTGCAATGATATTTTGTGTTAATAATTGATTTTCTGATCCCTCTCCATTATCATCAACGACTATTACCTCAAAATTTTCATAATCTTGACTAAGAACACTTATTACAGTCCTTTCCAATAGTTCACCTCCACCGTAAGATGGAATAATAACTGCTACTTTATCCAACTTCTAAGCCTCCTAATCAAAGTATTTTTTTATAACCTTCTAAATTAATAAAATATCTAACTTGTAATTATTAACTCGCTCGATTAACTATATCTTCCTCTGTAACTTATCAAATACAGCAAATAGCATCCAAAACGCTGGGACCATCCAAATATTACTAGAAAAACTAACTTGTGGAATAGACGCACAAACCATAAATGCAACTAAACAAAAATCATCCTTTTCTTTTATACGCCCTACAATAATTGCAAATGTTATCCTAATTGCTTTTACAATGAAAGGTAATCCTAATAAAATACCGCCATCGTATAATAATTGTAATATAAAGTTATGAGGATAAAAACTTGTATTAGTAGATTCATCATAATGAAAGACGCCAATACCATGGCCCCAAAGTGGACTTTTTATAATTCCAGCTATTGTCTCCTCATAAATATCCGTACGCCCGTTAGTTACATCTCCTAGTTCTACATATATTTTAAATTTCTCTAAGAAGTAAGCCTCTATATTTAAACTTTTTGATATTTGTAATAAAATATCAAGTATTTGTTTAAAATTTAATATAGCTACTAAAATTAAAATACCAATAATAAAATATGATGTAATTTTCATTGCGCTAACTTTAAGTTTTTTTCCATTACTATCAAAAGAGTTTAATAAAATGACAATTAAAGTAAAGCAAATTGCAATAATTACTCCACGGTTTGCAGTCATTATCAATTTAAACATACTCACCAAATTAATTACAATACAAACAAATAATGGAATATTTAGCTTTTTACTATAAAATTTCAAAAAGATTAAAACCGCAACTACTCCTGGTACCATACTATATGCTCTACCTAAATCCATATCCTCAAAAATAGCCCCCATGGCAATAATAGATAATGAAGAAATGTATATCATACATTTCAGCAACATGACAGTATTACTTTTAAGACTCATTGCATAATATCCTAGGATACAATAATAAAACATATAAATTAAATTAATACTTGTAGCACTTCTATTTACTAAATAGGTAAGAAGGCAAAATATTATTATATGTACCATAAACCAAATAAATTTCTTTGGCATATAAACTTTTTGAGTAATTAGCACTTCTAATAAAAGGATAGCTAACACGCATATAGCACTGAAAAATATAAATCCACTTTCAAGATGGAATTTCAAAGATAAAATAGCCGCTAAAAATCCAGTTGATATAATTAACGCCTGTATAAAACTGTTTATATTTTTAATTGTATTTTCACTAATTCTTATTTTCATTCCTTATGCTCCCTTAGTATAGCGAGGCCAAATTAATTATTAATTAAGTTACTCTAGCATCCCTCTTCTTCAAATTTTTTATTTTTTCTTGTGATATAATACTCCAATAACTTAGAGAGTCAAAAAACTAACTTATCGTCTGTTTTTTTTTAAAATACACCAATTATTTAAGACACTTCAATGATAATATAATTACTTATGCGATTATTTCCCACATAATTTAACATGGATTTTTCATGTAGTAAAATGGTAAATCCGCTATTATTTTATTACACAATTATCAATAGATATTAGCCATTAGTACTGAAAAAATTATTTTCCAAACACTTTTCTAATCTCCAGTCTACATGTCATTATTGTGTCTATTAATGTAAAAGTCCTCTAAAAATACCGCCGTTTCTTTAATATCATATCCACTAATAGCTAAATCATTACTACGGTCAACACGTGAGTAAGAATTAGAAGCAGCACTTATCTTTTGTAGCCAACTGTCAATAGGCTCACTTAAGCCTACAAATTCAACTAGATCTGTCACTTTGACTTCCTCAGTAACAGTATCTGAAACAATACATTTTAATCCGGTGGCCTGTGCTTCAATAAGGGTAACTGGTAATCCTTCGTATATTGAAGGGAAAACAAATACATCCCCCATTTTTAATAAGTCAGGGACATCATTTCTAATCCCTGTAAAAATCACATTTTCTTGTAAATTAAGTGCTTTCACTTTTTCCTCCAGCACCTTCTTTAATGGTCCCTCTCCAACTAATACTAATATAGAACTTTCGTTTACCTTATGATATTCCTTAAAAATATCAATCAAATAAGTTTGATTTTTTGGAACATCGAATCTACCTACGTGAATAATTACAAACTGATCCTTCAAATTAAATTCATTTCTATATTTAATACGCATATCCTCGTTGAATATATAATCTTGAGTCCTCACAGCATTATTAATTACTTCAAAACGATCTGAACCTACTATTTTATCTCCGTAGCGATACTTTCCTGCAAGCTTTGAGCACCCAAAAAAATAATCCGCTATAAACCTTGTCGGATAAGAAAAAACAGGAAATAGTATTTCCTGTGGAGTTTTTATTTTTTTAGTTGTTTTTTTTGTACTATGGCTATGTGCAATTGTATACAATCCATATTCCTTTGCTATTTGCAAATAAATTGCAGCACAGCTACCGATATGTCCATGAATAACCTTATATTCTTTATGAATATTAAAAAATTTATTCCATTCCTTTCTATAACTTAGATAGTTATAGCCTTTAAAACGCGGAATATAATATATATTCCCACCCAATTGTTTAATTTCATCATCAAATGCACAACTATTTGAGGTATGGACAACAAAATCAAACTGAACCTTAGTTTTATCAACTTGACGATACAGATTCATAATCATAGATTCTGCACCACCTCTGTTCATTGAGTTAAAAACTTGTAATATTCTAATTGGAGCCCCCATATTATTTCACCTTTCCATAAATTACTTACATAATACATTTATTACCCTTTTCAAATATTCTTTTAACTACAGTATCTACAACTATTTTCTTATCAAAAGTATTTGAAATGTGCTGGTACGAAAACTTCCCCATATCTTTCTTCTCATTAAAATCTAATTCAATAAATCGGAGGATTTTCTCATATAAATCTAATGGGTCACTCACTTTAACTAAAAAACCACTCTGTTCATCAATAACAGCTTCCTTGCAACCCGATATATTTGTAGTAATAAGCGGTCTTCCCATGGCTCCAGCCTCTAATAATGTATTTGCCATGCCTTCATGATATGATGGGAGAATTAGACAACCAGATTTTTCAATAAATGGTCTCACATCTTCTTGAAACCCATGATATTCAATAGCCCCGTCTTGTTTCAATTTATATATTAAGCTACTATAATCATCTTCAAAAGGTCCAACTATATCAAAAATAACATTATTATACTCACTTTTAATACGCTTTACAGCCTTAAATAATTCATCCACACCTTTTTCTTTCATAACCCTACCAACGAATAAAAAATGAATTTTTTCACTAATTGGATATTCCTTAAACTGAAACTCGTTTAAATTTACACCAGCACCGTTTAACTTACAAGCAATTTCATCTTTCACAATATTATTATCTATAAAGATTTTCTTATTCTCTTCATTTTCAAAAAAAACTACCTTAGCCTTTTTACAAGCTATTTTATACAAACGAACTATAATTTTTTTTAAGAAGCCATCCTTTTGGAAAGCTGTTCCTACACCAGTAATATTTACGATATATGGAATCCTCATAATCCGAGATGTTATCCCACCATAAACATTTGGTTTAACTGTATATGTAATCACCTTATTTGGTTTAAGACTCATTAATAATTTTATGTAATGCATTACGAGCTTCAAATCTGTAAAGGGATTTATTCCTCGTCTATCTACCTTGGTTTCAATAAATGTACATCCCATGTCAATTAAGGGTTGTACGAAGGATCCGTTTGGTAGTGAAATGAATATCTCATTTCCTTGATCTATTAATTCTTGAATAAACTCTTTTCTAAATTTATATAAACCAACATCGTTATTGGCCAATATTAATATCTTTTCCATCCTCTACTCTCCTAGCCGGAATTCCTATGTAAGTTCCAGTTTCAGTTATATCTCTGATTACTACAGCACCTGCACCAATCTTACATTCGTTAATAATATTAATATTATTGATTACTACACTCCCAATACCTAACCAAGTACCCAATCCAACCCTTACTGTACCAGCTAAATGCGCACCTGGTGATATATGAACATAGTCATCAATTTTATTATCATGATCTATTGTAGAAGCAGTATTAATAATGCATCCTTTTCCAATTTTGGTACAACAGTTAATAACAGCACCTGCCATAACTACAGTTCCTGCTCCTAAATAAACTTGTTCTCCAATAATTGCACTTGGATGAATTAAGACTGGTATAATTGCTCCTAAATCCTCAAGTTCTTCCTGGACCTTTTTGCGTACAACATTATTCCCAATGCCAACAAAAATGTCATAATCCTCTATGTATTTCGAAACACTTGTGGATTTATCAATTATTTCCATCCCCATTGAAGTTTTTATATTTTCACTATCATCAAGAAAGGCTATATATTCCCACTTTTTCATCTTTAATGCAATGTCAGCTATAACCCTTCCATGACCACCAGCACCTATTATAAGAAGTTTTGTGTTCATAACTCTATGCTTCCTTTACTATTCCCTTTAAATGGTTCCATAGTAGCTGCCGTTTGAGAATTAATCCCTTCTCTAATGAAGACCTTCTTAATAGTTAAAAGGATAATTTTCCAATCCATAATAAAATTCATATTTTCCACATACTCAACATCGTAATTAAACTTTTCTTCCCAACTAATAGCATTACGGCCATTAACTTGTGCTAATCCTGACAAACCAGGCCTAACTTCATGGCGACGCTTTTGATGTTCATTATATAGTGGTAAGTACTGAACTAATAAGGGCCTTGGCCCTATAATTGACATATCACCTTTAAAAATGTTAAAAAGCCCCGGTAATTCATCTAGTGATGTCGAACGTAAAAATTTACCGAACTTAGTAAGCCTTATGCTATCAGGTAGTAACTCACCATTTTCATTTTTTTCATCTGTCATTGTTCTAAATTTATACATTTTAAAAATAGTTCCATTTAATCCTGGTCTTTCTTGTTTAAATAATACCGGACTACCCAATCTTGTTTTTACAAGAAAGGCCACTATAAGGAATACTGGACTAAGCATTATAATAGCAATTAAAGACAGTATAAAATCCATCGGCCTTTTTATAAACCTACCATAGATGCCAACTTTAGAACTCCTCATTATGCTATCCACAACCCTTTAATAATTTTCACAACTTTTTCTAGATCTGCTTCTGTCATCTTCGTATCGCTTGGTAAACATATACCATTCTCAAAAAGTTTTTCTGATACATCTGTACCAACAAAATCATATTTCTCAAAGAACGGTTGCATATGCATTGGCTTCCAAACCGGTCTAGATTCAATATTTTCTTTTTCAAGGGCTTCCATCACATCTATTGGACGGATCTTACCGTTTAGTGTCATAGAACTTAGCCAATAGTTTGGTTCATTCCACTCATTACTAGGCATAAATTCAATTCCTTCAAGATTTCCTAGTTCTCTCTTATAAAAATCAAATATGTATCTTTTCTTTTGAACCCTTTGATCTAATACTTTAAGTTGCCCTCTACCAATTCCAGCAACTACATTACTCATACGATAGTTAAACCCTAATTCACTGTGTTGATAATGTCTTGCCTGGTCTCTACTTTGAGTAGCCCAAAATCTTACCTTTGAAACTCTTTCTTCATCATTAGAAACAAGCATACCGCCACCAGAAGTAGTAATGATTTTATTGCCATTAAAAGAAAAAATACCATACTCTCCAAAACTACCTGTATGTTTACCTTTATAATAAGTTCCCAAAGATTCAGCAGCATCTTCAATTAAAGTAACACCGTATTTTTTACAAAGTTCAACAATCTTATCCATATCTGCCGAAAGACCATAAAGGTGAACTACTATAACTGCCTTTACATTTGGATACTTTTTAAAAGCCTCTTCTAATGCTTTAGGACACATATTCCAAGTTTCATAATCACTATCTATGAAAACAGGAGTAGCATTTTGATAAATGATTGGATTTGCTGTAGCTGAGAATGTAAGTGTTTGACAAAAAACAACATCACCTTCTCCTACTCCAGCCGCTTTTAATGCCATATGAATTGCAGCTGTTCCAGAAGATAGTGCCGCCGCTGCATTAGATCCTACTTTCATAGCTAATTCTCTTTCAAATCCATTTACATTTTCCCCAAGTGGTGCAATCCAATTTGTATCGAAAGCTTCCTTCACATAATGCATTTCATAACCTTCATCACTCATATGTGGTGATGAAAGAAATATTCTGTCTCCCATTTTTAAAACTTCCTTCCCTTGAATTAATTTTTAAGATTTACTTTATTATTTGCAATATCTAATAGTCGTTCTCTTATTTCTTCTTTACTAATTCCTTCAAAGTCATTCATAAACTGCCTTAAAATCCCTTGATCAATTAAAACAGCCTTTCCTATATGAATTTTAGGGAAAATTTGTTCTGGATGAATTTCACCTTCATTTAATAACTCTTCATACATTTTTTCACCTGGTCTTAATCCAGTAAATTCAATTCCAATTTCTTCAATAGAAAAACCTGAAAGGGTAATTAAATTTTTAGCTAAATCTACAATCTTTACTGGAGCTCCCATATCTAGCACGAACAATTCTCCGCCCCTAGCCAGTGTGCCTGCCTGAATAACTAATCTTGAAGCTTCTGGTATTGTCATAAAGTAACGAATCATATCAGGGTGAGTAACAGTTACAGGTCCACCTTTTTGAATTTGTTTCTTAAATAGAGGAATTACACTTCCCCTACTTCCAAGAACATTACCAAATCTAACCGCAACAAAACGTGTACCAGTACTAACCGATGCCATATGTTGCACAATCATTTCTGCAAATCGTTTTGTAGCTCCCATTACATTTGTCGGATTTACAGCTTTATCTGTAGAAACCATAACAAATGTATTCACTTTAAACGTATCTGCCGCTTCAGCTACATTTTTCGTACCAAAAATATTATTTTTCACAGCTTCTTCTGGATTACGCTCCATTAAAGGAACATGCTTATGTGCAGCTGCATGATACACAATATACGGTTGATGCTTTTTCATTATTTCAAAGATTTTATGACGATCTTGAATATCAGCGATTTCTGTTGTTATTTCCACAGAATCTTTATAAGTAACTCTCATTTCCATCTCAATATTATAAATGCTGTTTTCACCATGTCCTAAAAGAACAATTTTAGCTGGTTTGTATTTCATCACTTGACGACAAATTTCTGATCCGATTGATCCACCAGCACCTGTTACTAAAATTGTTTTACCTGTAATCTTCTCTCCAATTCCTGCATCATCTAGCTTTATTGGTTCTCTACCTAATAAATCTTCCACTTGTACATCACGGAATTCATTAACAGAGAGTTTCCCATCTAATAAATCTTCAAGCATCGGTACAATTTGTGTTTTCGCCTTCGTTTTTCTACACTTCTCAAAAATCTCGTTTATTTGACCTCTATTTAATGAAGGAATTGCGATAATAATATGTTCTATGTCATTATCTTCTACAATTTCTTGAATGTGATTTGTTGTACCAACAACCGGCACATTATAAATCTCCAATTTTTGCTTATTTCTATCATCATCAACAAACGCAATTGGATATAAATCTGCTTCTTTATTATGTTGCAATTGACGCACTACCATTGTTCCTGCTGAACCTGCACCAATAATTAATGTTCGTTTTTTATCAGTTGCTTTTGAAATATATGTATCACGGAACATACGCCATACAAAACGAGAACCACCAATTAATAATAAATGTAACATCCATGCGATCGCTAAAATCCGAACATAAATATCCTGATTTATAATCTGTTGAACAATTGCTGTTACTAAAATTGATAGCGTAATTGCCTTAAATATTTGCTTTAGCTCTCCAATACTTGCATATTCCCACGCCTTGTTGTACAACTTGTAAATAGCTGCAAAAACATGATGACTACACAATAATGTAATAGAACTAATAATTACTGTCATAGGAATTTTGTTTAATACATTTGGATGTATAAACCAATAACTTAAATACACGGCAGTTAATACGATAAATGAATCTAATAAAATCAATAATGAGAGCCGTTTTCGATAACTCAATATACCTGTTCCCTTCTTTATATAATTCTTATCTTACTCATAATAAAAAAGGACATTCTCTTATGAATGTACCTTTTCTTTTTTTACAAGTTCTTTCATATATTCCATTAATTCAACTTTTAATTCTTCATTTTGAAGTGCCATTTCAATCGTCGTCTTAATAAATCCAAACTTCTCCCCAACATCGTAACGTGTACCTTCGAAGTCATAAGCAAATACACGTTGAACTTCATTTAATCGTTGAATTGCATCTGTCAATTGAATTTCCCCACCAGCACCTGTTTGTTGATTCTCAAGGAACATAAAGATTTCTGGCGTTAATACGTAACGTCCCATAATTGCTAAATTTGATGGTGCAGTTCCTTTAGCTGGCTTCTCCACAAATTGACGTACTTGATAACGGCGATCGCTTTGTTCAATCGGATCGATAATACCGTAACGATGTGTTTCGTTTTCAGGCACTGTTTGTACACCAATAACTGACGACTGTGTACCTTCATATTGATCCATTAATTGACGTAAACATGGTGTTTCTGCTTGTACAATATCATCACCAAGTAATACCGCAAATGGTTCATTTCCAATAAATTTACGTGCACACCATACTGCATGCCCCAGCCCTTTTGGTTCCTTTTGTCTTATGTAATGAACATTAATTTTTGAAGAAGCTTGTACTTTTTCTAGCATCTCATGCTTTCCTTTTTCTAGTAAGCTTTGCTCTAATTCAAAGGAATGATCAAAATGATCTTCAATAGCACGTTTACCTTTTCCAGTAACAATAATAATATCTTCAATTCCTGATTCTATCGCTTCTTCTACTATGTATTGAATTGTTGGTTTATCAACAATTGGTAACATTTCTTTCGGCATTGCCTTTGTTACCGGTAAAAACCTTGTTCCCAGTCCCGCAGCTGGAATAATTGCTTTTCTTACTTTTTTCAAATCTAGTCCCCCAAACATATTATTATATCCATATGTAGCAATAACAAAAACCCTACTTATAGGGTCGTCTTTACAACTCCATAAGTAGAGTTTCTAACATAAATAAATTATGGGCATCCAACCCATCCTCACGTCATACTCCCGACGACAAGCGTCTAAGGTAGGTTCGAAATAAAAATTTCTACCCACAGCACGACCGAGTGCCCCCGTTGATAACGGTTAGGAGACATCACCAATTCTTATTTAAAAAATACCGAACAATTTTTTACGACGAATTTGTTCTGGATCTTCTTTGTAAATTGCCTTCCCGCTAATTAATAAGTATGGATTTTCTTTCAAATCACTCATAACATTCATTCCGAATTCTTTCTCAATTAGTCCATAGCTTTCTGCTAAATGAAATCCTCTCGATGTCGTGTTATGCGCATCTGATGCGATCATATGTGTTAAATTATGTTCCACAAGCTGTAGTGAGAATTTTTTAATCTTTTTACCAAACTTTCCAAGCAAACTACCTGCTGTCACTTGTGTTAATGCACCTTTATTTACAATGTTATATAACTTATCTGGTCGCTCGATTAACTCGGCATTACGTTCTGGATGAACAATAATTGGAATCATTCCTTTTACACGTAATTCGTATAATAGTTGTTCGGCATAACGAGGTACGTGATTCGACGGAAATTCAATGAATATATATTTATTTGTTTCATTTAAAGTAACGATTTTATCAGCTTCATAGTCTTCTAATAAATCGCCATATAACCTGACTTCTTGCCCAGGTAAAATAGTAAGTGGGATATTATGTTGTTTTAGTTCATCATTTAGTTGTTTTACGTGATGAATAATTGAGGTACGTTCATTTACATATTTTCCATTTTGATGGTGCGGCGTTGCGACAATTGTATGTATTCCTTCTGACACGGCTTGTTGTGCCATGGCTAAACTATCGGTAACTGTCTGTGCACCGTCATCGATACCAGGTAAAATGTGACAATGTAAATCTATCATTTGTTTCATCCTCCCTCTCTCCTATAAAGATCTTTTTTCCCTTGAATATGAGATATCGCTCATATTCAAGGGAAAAAAGGAGATATGTTTTTACCATATCTCACTTTAAAATTAGTTTGCACCGTAATAATAATATAAGCCTTCTTCACGTTCACGATCGTTCAGAACAACGCCCAACAATTTACCTTTAGCCGATTCTAACAATCCTTTTGCTTTCACTGCTGTTTCTTTCTCTGTTGATTCACTACGAACAACAAGAATAGAAGCATCACATACATTTGCCATAATTTGCGCATCCGTTACAGCTAAAATTGGCGGCATATCAAAAATAACTAGATCATACATACTGTATGCTTGTCCAAGAAGTTCTTTCATTGATTTTGAACCTAACAATTCGGCCGGGTTTGGCGGGATTGGGCCACAAGCTAAAAAGTGTAGATTGTCTACAGATGTCGTTTGTACACATTTTTCTAAATGTTCACTATGTGTTAATACGTTCGTGAGTCCAAAAATATTATCTACTTGGAACATTTGATGCATTGCTGGTTTACGCATATCTGCATCAATTAATAACACTTTTTTTCCTTGTTGAGCAAAAACAACTGCCATATTCGCTGTCGTTGTCGTTTTCCCTTCACTTGGGTTTGCAGACGTAACCATTAATGAATGTAAATTCGTATCAATAGCTGCAAATTCAATATTCGTTCGAATATTACGATATTGTTCTGAAATTGGTGATTTCGGTTGTTGATGAGCAATTAATTGACGGCGTTGACGATGATTTTTTTTCTTTTTAAATAAATTAAGAGCCAATTGTTTGTCCCCTCACTTTTCTTGATGATGGAGCGTGTGATTTCACGTTCATTGTTTCTTCATCCATACGAGCTACAATTCCTAATACTGGTAAGCCAAGTAAGTTTTCCACATCTTCTTCTTTTTTCACTGTGTTATCTAAGTACTCTAGTAAGAATGCAAGACCAACTGAAGCCATTAAACCAACAACGAAAGCAATTACCACATTTAACATTGGACGTGGTTTAATTGGAGATTGATTTTCTGCGACTTCTGCTTTAGATAATACTGTTACGTTATCAACGTTCATAATTTTTGCAACTTCACCTTTAAATACATCTGCAGTTGCATTCGCAATATCGCGAGCTAGTTTTGGATCTTTATCCTCAGCTGTTACAGAGATTACTTGTGAATCCTTTTCATTTGCAACATTAATCTTTCCTGTTAGCGCTTGAGATGTCATATTTAAATTTAATTTTTCATTCACTTGTTCTAAGATTACTGGACTTTTAATAATAACCTTATATGTATTCGTTAATTGAATATTCGTTTGAACTTCACCGGCTTGAATCATTGCCCCTTCTTGCTTCTTCTGGTTAACAAGAATTTGCGTCGAAGATTGATAGATTGGTGTCATGAAGAAAAAGCTAATGATAGCACTTACAATAGCTGCACCAAAGGCGATTACGAGGATCATTGCTAAACGTTTTTTTAAGATATGAAATAATTCTTTTAGACTAATTGTTTCTTCCATAAGTTCCTCCAACTTTCTAAAATTTACACATAGGAAAAATTATAACATATAAATCTTACATTTTTTATTTTTAATAATTCAGTTCTGTATTTGTTCACAAGAAACAAGTTTAATCTTACAAAATAATCTTAAATATGACAACACATTCCAATCATTTTCCAAAATTTTTATTTTATCACGTTTTTCATACTGTGTAACTCGATAAATAATTTTCAGAAAATAACAAAAAGCTAACAAAATTTTTGTTAGCTTTTTATATTTTAGTAATAACCATACTGCTCTTTTTCTTCTCTTTTATCATTTAAAACGACACCTAGTATTTTTCCTGATGCTTTATCTAATATTTGTTTCGCTTTTACGATTTTATCTTTTTCCGTCTTTTCACTTCGTACAACGAGTACGATTCCATCACATTTATTCGCAAGTATTTGTGCATCTGTAACCGCAAGGACAGGTGGTGTGTCAATTAATATAATATCAAACATGTTATATGCTTCTAGCAACGCCTCGTCCATAGCCCGGCTCCCTAATAGTTCTGCTGGGTTTGGCGGGATTGGACCTGCTGCCATTAAGTATACGTTCTCTATATCTGTTTTTTGAATGCATTGCATAAGTTTTGCTTGTCCTGATAATAAGTTCGTTAACCCATTTGAACTATGAACGGCAAATAAGTTTTGTATCGTCGGCTTACGCAAGTCAGCTCCAATTAATAAAACTTTCTTTCCTTGTTGTCCGAAAACAACTGCTAAGTTTGCGATTGTTGTTGTTTTCCCATCACCTGGATCTGCTGAAGTAACAATAATAGAACGAACATGATTATCTACAGATGTAAACTCAATGTTTGTACGAATGTTACGGTATTGTTCTGTAATACGCGATTTAGGCTCTTTATGTGTAATTAATTGTCGTAATGGCTTTCTTTTCTTTCTCCCGAACATATTCATAATCTCCTTTTGTGAAATGCGACATTTCCCTTTTCTCTCTCTTATGCTCGATTTCATACGTCTAATTAATATTCTTGCTGATTTCCTCACATTTCATCATAATCAATAACATTCTACTTTGTCTTATTTAAGTACCTTAACAATATGACAATGCCCTTATTTCTTTATTACCTTTATCACTTATCCTGTTTTCTAGATAAACAATAAAGTAAGTATATGGTAATTCCCATCTATTTACAAGTAATTTTCTGATTAGTTTGTATATTATCGTTTCATCGTTATATAGCAGAAATTAAAAAAATCTCCTTGTCTTTTTACAAGGAGATTTTTTAGTACTATCTATTCTTTTTTATCACCAATCGCAAATGTAATTTCTGCCTCACATGCAACTTCACCATCTACTGTTGCGATTGCTTTTCCTTTTCCAATCGGGCCGCGTACGCGTGTCATTTCTACTTCTAGACGAAGCTGATCACCTGGGCGTACTTGTTTTTTGAAACGGCAATTGTCGATACCTGCAAAGAAAGCAAGTCTTCCGCGGTTTTCTTCTTTCTTTAATACTGCAACTGCTCCGACTTGTGCTAATGCTTCTACAATAAGTACACCAGGCATAACTGCATAGTCAGGGAAGTGTCCGTTAAAGAATTCTTCGTTTGCGGATACATTTTTAATCCCAACCGCTCTTTTGCCTTCATCTACTTCTAATATTTTATCAACAAGTAAAAATGGATAGCGGTGAGGAATGATTTCTTTAATTTGTTCTATATTTAGCATGTAACAATCGCCCCTTTTGTAATATTGGTCTTACCACTTGGACATATTGCTATTATCCCATTTTGTTTATTGTTTGTCATTACAAAGTAACATTTTATATTTAGCACAACTTCCTAAAAAAAAATGCACACACTCTATTCCATTGAAATAGTTGCACATTTTTGCAACTGACACGGAGGTGGAAAAGAGTGTATGCCCAAATTAGGGAAAGGCAATATGTATTGAAACATTATTTGCCTTAATGTCGTATTCGATTCATTATATTATAAACGTTTTCAATTAAGGAAATATTAAATTTAACCATATATATGAATATTTTACCTGTTTCCTTCATATTTCTCTATTTTCCTTCCATTTTCGCAAAAAAACAAAATAAAAAAATATAAAAACGAAAAAAAGAACTAAGGCATTAGCCTTAGTTCTTTCAAATTATCTCAAAGCACGCTTTGGTAATCTGTCGATATTCTCTAACATAATACCTGTACCAACCGCAACGCAGTGCATTGGATTTTCAGCAATTAATACTGGTACTTTTAGTTCTTCTGCTAGAAGCATGTCGATACCGTGTAGTAAAGCTCCACCGCCCGTTAGGATAACACCGCGGTCGATGATATCTGCAGATAATTCTGGTGGTGTGCGCTCTAATACGCCTTTTGCAGCTTGTACAATAACAGCTGCATTTTCTTTTAATGCTTCTGTAATTTCTTCAGAGCATACTGTAATTGTACGTGGTAAGCCTGTTACCATGTCACGTCCGCGAATTTCAAGTTCTTCGCTACGTGCACCTGGGAATACTGTACCAACTTTAATTTTAATATCTTCTGAAGTACGTTCTCCGATTAATAGCTTATACTTACGTTTAATATAGTTTAAGATCTCCATATCAAACTTATCGCCAGCCATTTTGATAGAGGAAGAGGTAACAATATCACCCATAGATAGTACAGCGATATCTGTTGTACCTCCACCAATATCAACAACCATGTTACCGCTTGGTTGGAAGATTTCCATACCAGCACCAACTGCGGCTACTTTTGGTTCTTCTTCTAAAAATACTGTTTTACCACCTGAACGTTCAGCAGCTTCACGAATTGCTTTTTGTTCTACTGATGTAATATTTGTTGGACAACAAATTAAAATACGAGGTTTTGAAAAGAAGCTCTTTACGTCCAATTTGTTAATGAAATACTTTAACATTGCTTCTGTAATTTCGAAATCTGCGATTACACCATCTTTAAGTGGACGAATTGCTACAATATTACCAGGCGTACGTCCCACCATACTTCTCGCTTCTTCACCGACTGCTAATACTTTACCACTATTACGATCAATGGCCACAACAGATGGCTCATTTAATACAATACCCTTACCTTTAACATGAATTAATACGTTAGCCGTACCTAGGTCAATTCCGATATCTCGCGCAAACATTCCCGTTTTTTCCTCCTCGATATTCAAAATCAGGTTACACCCGAATTCTTTTCACCTAATTTCTGATTTTATCATAAATTTAACAGAAACGTAATATTCGCAAAAAGAATTCTTCTGAAAAATATTACCGAATGTGAACGGAATGTTTGCTACTGTAACATTATTGACGTACAGGCTTCTCTACATCTTCTTTTCTATACTTTTGTTTTGTTGCTTCTCCACCTCTTAAATGACGAATAGACTTATGATAATCAAGAATTTCTTTTACTTCATTTGCGAGCTCTGGATTAATCTCTGGTAGACGTTCTGTTAAATCTTTATGGACTGTACTCTTTGATACCCCAAATTCCTTTGCAATGACACGCACTGTCTTTCTTGTCTCCACGATATACTTACCAATCTTGATAGTTCTCTCTTTGATGTAATCGTGCACACCACTCGCCTCCCTAATTTGGATGTGAGAAGGGTGAAATGAGCCTCGCTGCATATGACTAAGAAGTAAGTGTGAGTGCTGTTTGTAAGCGTTAAACATTCTTGGATTTATAATGAAATGATTCACGATTTCTCACCTCAAACACTCTCTTTGCTTTGGTTTATACCATTGTATTGCCCGCACTACTGATATATGCTACATGTTCACTATTTTTGCGGACTAAGTTAAGAAAAATTACGTTTTTTTGTGAGAAATACGTTAAAACTGACTATTATGGCCAAAAAAAAATGACACCTTGTATAAAAGGCGTCATTCTTCTCGTTCCAATTCTTCTTCTAACAACTGATGGTGGGGAACCTCTTTCTTACCGGCAATATAATAATATAAAGTGAATAAAACAAACAATAAAATAATAGCAGTCGACAGAACAAACAAAAATGACACAGTATCCCCTCCCTTTTGTAATATATATTCGAGAATCTCGTCATTTTTCCTTGTTTTTACAACTTTTTTCTCGAAATTGATTATTTTTATATAAAAATGAAAAAATCAATTCTCTTGATGAGAACTGATTTTTTCACTTTCTTATTCTTGTGAAGAAGAATCGTTAGATGATTCTGTAGAACCGTTTGTTGATTTTTCTTCTTTCTTCGGTTCTTCTTTTTTGTCACTAGTTGAACCGCTTGTTGATTTCTCTTCTTTTTGAGACTTGTCTTCTGTTTTATTTTCTGGTTTCGTGCTCGTTGACTTCTCTTCTTTTTGAGATTTGTCATCAGCTTTTTTACCAGAAGCATTCGTAGCCTTTGCAGCACCTGCATCAGCTTTAATTTCTGTTACTGATTTATTTAAGTAACGTTCAGGGTTCACAGCCACATTGTCTTTACGTACTTCAAAGTGAACGTGAGAGCCTGCCTCTTTATTCATTGCACTTAGACCGGATGTTCCTAATACTTCACCTTGTGCAACTCTTGCACCTTTTTCTACTTTCACACTGCCTAAGCTTTGATAAGATACCGCTACACCATTTCCACTATCAACTGTTACAACATAACCAAGAAGTGAATCTTTTTCAGCTTTCGTTACTGTACCACTTAAAGCAGCGGCAACATTGAATTCTTTTCCATTCTTCGCAGCAATGTCAATTCCTTTGTTTGGGGAATATGTGTTGTTATAAAAGACAAGTGCTTTTTCTTGTTCCGCCTCAGTTGCTGCATCTTCATAGAATTTCTTTTGTACGACTACTTCCGCATTCGCGGCAGCTGGCATTTTCACTACTTCTGAAGATTTCGTTACTGGTACTGCTGGATCTTCCGATTGTGTATACGGTGTTGCTTGATCGTGATTTGGAGTCTTCTTCGGATTAGCTCCTTGGAACCATAGCGCAACCATTAAGATTACCGCTGCACAAGCAATGTATAGTGCCGGAAACACCCATCTTTTTTGAAATAAATGTACTACCTTTTGCGACTTTTTATTATTTCTTCCTCGCATTCCATCATCACCTCAGCAATCATTTTGAACAATATTCACGTATCCTATACAACGTATAACTAATTACTTTTCGACAAAATTTGTAAAAATATGTATAAGAACTGTAAAATTTCCGAGGAAATGATAGAAAAAAGAAAAAACTGAGCGTTTCGGCTCAGTTTTTAGTCCATTTGTTTCTTCTTATATACGATTAAACACGCAATAAGCGCAATAATAAGCCACACTCCAACATTTAATACATGCCCACTAATACTACTAAACCCAGCTCCATCTACTAAGCTTTTGATTGCTTTTACAATATGAGATGTTGGAAGATACTCAATTAGTGTCTTAATTACTTTATTTTCAACCATCGGCTCAAATTGTACAGCTAAATACATCGTCATTAAAATAGGCATACCAATTAAAGATGTTTGTGGTACAGAAGATGCAAGTAATCCAATCATTGTTCCAAGCACGATAAACAAAATAGTTCCACATAAGAATACCAATCCTACCAATGGAAGATTAATATTTAACTGATCTAAAATGAATAAATTTGCAATACAAATGACCATCGTCAGACCCGATGTTAATAAACTCTTTCCAAGAAGAACTTCAACAGAAGATGCTGGGGATAACATCAACACACGCAGTGTATGTTTTTCTTTTTCTTCTGCAATTACCATAGATTGAACAAATCCTGCGACAAATAGGAAGGCCATTATAGTAGTAGTGCCTAACATTTCCTTTCCCACTCCAAATCTGCTAAACAAAAATGAAAGTATAATTGGTAAAAATGCCATTAATAACACTTGTGAATTTGTCTTAAAATCTTGGACTTCTTTCCGAAAAATAGCTGAAAATCTTCTCATTGAAAATGTCATTATAGTCCCCTCCCAGTAACTTCAATAAAGATATCGCCTAGCGTTGGTTCGTGTGAATGAATAGATAACAGTTCGCCCTTTTTCATCCATTCTGAAATACGTTTTGCGCCTAATTCATCTTTTTGCACTACTTCTTTTTGTTTATCTTTTAATACGACCTGTATTTGATTCTTAGCGTATTGTAAGCGTAGGTTCTCTGGCGTATCCAGCGCTACAATTTCTCCGCCACAAAGGAAGGCAATACGGTTACAAAGCGTTTCTGCTTCATCCATGTTGTGAGTCGTTAAGAAAATTGTCGTTCCTTCTTCATTTAAGTCTTTTAAGATTTTATGAATGTTTTGTACGTTTACTGGATCGAGTGCAGATGTTGGTTCGTCTAAGAAGAGGATATCTGGTTTATGAAGGATTGCTCTTGCCAGTGTGACGCGTTGCTTCATTCCCTTTGATAGTTTCTTTACTGGTGTTTTTTTATCATCTAATAAATTTACTTGTGTTAGTACTTCATCGATTCTTTCTTTTTTGCAATCGTATAAGTCACAAAATAATAGTAAGTTATCATAAATGCTAAGTCTTTCATATAAGCCGCTGTTATCTGTTAAAATACCAATTCGTTTGTAATCGATGCTACTTGGTCCTGTAATATCTTTCCCTAATACTCTTACCGTTCCAACACTATGAAGCAATTGAGAAGTTAAAATTTTTACTGTTGTCGTCTTACCAGATCCACTCGGTCCGAGGAATCCGAATATCTCTCCTTGCTTCACCTCAATATTTACATTTCGAAGTGCCGTTTTTCCACTGAAACTTTTCATTACATCTTTCATTTCAATTGCCAATGTCATTTCTTCATCCCCTTTGTTTTTCTTCTTTATAGATGAAAGTCGCTTTAGCGCTTTTTGTTTGTTTCGCTTTTCTTGACTCAATCATATGAAAAACAAAGGGTTTGCGCAGTAAAATACCGGTAAAAGGAGTATTTTTACCGGTGAATGAATCGCATGTTGAGCTTATTGGAGCACTTTTTATAGCCCAATCACGCCTTTTAATTCATCCATGCGTCCTTTTGAAAGCGGAATTGAACTTTTTCTTTCGTCATCCAAAATTAAACTGAAACTGTTACGAGTCCAAGTAATCACTTCTCGCACTCTTTGTAAATTCACAAGATACGAGCGATGACATCTAAAGAAACCAAAACCTGTTAATCTCGCTTCTAGTTCACTTAATGTTAATGCACATACAAAATCCCCTTCACGAACGTGAATATGTGTCACTCCGTTTTGTGTTTCAATGAAATGGATTTCCATCGGATCAAGTAAAATGATTTTATCGTTCACTTTCGCAGGTATTCTTTCTAACTTCATTTGCGGAATTATTTGAACGACCTTCTCTTCATCGACTTTTTCTGCTTCCTCTTGTTCAATTTCTACTTTTTTCACACCATCATTGTTTAGTATATATACATCTTCCGTTAACGAAAGGGCATCCGATAGGAAAGATGACGTAATAAAAATCGCCTTTCCTTGTTCTTTCATTTTCATGATTGCTTTTCGAATAATAACCGTACTCTCTATATCTACATTTTGCTCTGGCTCTTCCAAAATAACTAAATCCGGATTATGAATCATCACTCGCCCGATATGAAGACGGCGTTTCTCTGAAAATGATAATTTTTCTATTTTAACGTTTAGTTTATCTAGGAGACCAACAGACTGCACAACTTCTTCTATACTTATCTTTGATTCATAAAGCCCTAATAAAAATTTGAAGTATTCTTTCACCTTCAAACGATCATATGCCTCATCTTTCAAAAAACAAAAACCGATGCGGGAATAATTTTTCTTTCCAATTGCTTCCCCTTCAAACAGTACATTGCCAGTCGACGCCTCTTCTTCACCAATAATGATGCGATGTAACACTTTAGCTGTATGATTATTGCATTGCAAAACAATACATTGTCCCTTCTCCACCTCTAGCTCAATTGCCGGTAACTGGTTCGCCTTCCCTAATTGTTTCAACTCTAGTAACGCCATTTCATTTCCCCCAAATGCCTTTTTATCCTATTATATCAAACAGTTAATGGAAAATTATGATATTTTAAACAGGAAAAAATAGGTGCCAGAGTTCTGACACCTATTTCTTCACCATCAATTTTCCTTCATAATCATTCATCGTCTTTATTTCAACGCCTTTATAGTAATGAGCGACGATATCTGTATATTTCTTTCCTTCCGCTGCCATGCCGTTCGCCCCGTATTGACTCATACCAACGCCATGACCGAAGCCTTTCGTCGTAACGATGATTTTATCTCCTTGTTGTTTCCACGTGAAATCAGAAGAACGTAAATCTAACTTTTCACGAACTTCTTTTCCTGTTAATGTTTTTCCTTGAAAAGCTACATCCTTTACACGCTTTCCTTCCGTAAGGTCTTTAATGTTTCCAACCTTCCCGTCTGCTAGCACTTTCACACCGAGACGTTTTTGAAAATCAGCTACTGTAAATGTTTGCTCGCTCGTAAACTTTGGTGAGGCTTGATCCCACGGACTATCTACACTTTTCAAGTACGGATAATCATTTCCCCAATAGTCAGCTGCATTTTCTGTTCGACCATTACTCGTTGAAAAGAAGGATGCTGAAATTGGTTTTCCATCATACGTTAAAACTTGTCCTGCTGTTTTCGAAACAGCTTCTTCGATTTTCTTCAAATTATTTTCGTAGTTATTGCCCCATTGCTTCTTCAATTCATCTTTGCTTTTGTACACTTGATCTTTCACCGTATCTGTCACGTCTGCATTATTTTTCTTTCCTCCGCTTAGCATACGTTGTACTACAAATGTTCTTGCTGCTAATGCCTGTGCCTTTAGTGCCTCTATTTCAAAACTGGCATTCATCTCAGAAGCTACTACACCGGTCACATACTCCTCCATAGGTAATGATTCTACCTTCTTTTGTTTCTCACGATATACAGCAACTTGAACCGCTGTATCTACTTTTCCTGGAGCTGGTATACTTTCTATCGCTGGAGGAGTTTTAGAGGCCGTTTCTTCCCCTACTTTTGCTTTCGCAAATGGGATAACAAGAGCTGCAGGTACAATGATAACGAGCGCTATTAAGAGCGCTACTGTAATAAAAAGTGGCTTTGAAAATTTCATCCTATTTTTCCCCCAATATAAAAGCTTTACTCCATTCATTCTTATGGAACAACTCTTTCTTTTAGAACACACTTAAGGGGAAGAGCATAAAACGGAAATTTTCTAAATATTTTTACTGGTACGTGCATAAGTATAGAATTTATTGACTATAACAGTAATAACCCAAAAAAAATAGCCCCTATGTCAAAAGACATAGAGACTATTTCAATTAAGCGTGAAGATCAGAAACTTCTTGTTCTTTCACTTCTTCTACTTTTTCGTTTACACGTTCAATAGTTGCACCTAATGCAGCTAATTTCTTATGGAAATCTACATAACCACGGTCAAGATGTTTTAACTCAGTTACACGAGTATAACCTTCTGATACTAAACCAGCTAAGATTAATGCAGCTGCAGCACGTAAATCAGTTGCGCCTACTTCAGCACCTTGTAAGCTGTTTGGACCGTTCATAATAACAGAACGACCTTCAATTTTAATATCAGCATTCATACGACGGAATTCTTCAACGTGCATAAAGCGGTTTTCGAATACCGTTTCTGTAATCATGCTTGTTCCATCAGCTTGTAGTAATAATGCCATCATTTGTGATTGCATGTCTGTTGGGAAACCTGGGTGAGGCATAGTTTTAATATCAACCGCTTTTAACTTATCTGGGCCGATAACACGTACACCTTCGTTTTCCTCAATAATTTTAACACCCATTTCTTCCATTTTCGCTGTAATTGAGCGTAAATGTTCAGGTACAGCATTTTCAATTAAGATGTCTCCACCAGTAATTGCTGCTGCAACCATGAATGTTCCCGCTTCAATACGGTCAGGAATAATAGAGTGGTTTGCACCATATAATTTATCAACGCCTTCGATACGAATCGTTCCAGTTCCAGCTCCGCGTACTTTCGCTCCCATCGCATTTAAGAAGTTAGCTAAGTCAACGATTTCTGGTTCTTTCGCTGCGTTTTCAAGAATTGTTGTCCCTTTTGCTAATGTAGCTGCAGACATAATGTTTTCTGTCGCGCCTACGCTTGGGAAGTCTAAGTAGATTTTAGCTCCTTTTAGTTCTCCCTCAACATATGCCTCAACAAAACCGTTACCAACCTGTACTTTTGCTCCCATTGCTTCGAAGCCTTTTAAATGTTGGTCAATTGGACGTGAACCGATTGCACATCCACCAGGAAGTGCAATACGAGCACGACCGTTACGTGCTAATAATGGTCCCATTACTTGAACAGATGCACGCATTTTACGTACATATTCAAATGGTGCTTCAATGTTTAGTTCTTTAGAAGAATCGATTGTTACTTGATTATTTTCAAATACGACTTCAGCATTTAAATGACGTAATACCTCATTAATTGTGTATACATCAGACAAAACTGGTACTTCAGATAGTACATTCTTTCCATCACTCGCTAATAGGGCTGCAGCGATTATAGGTAATACAGCATTTTTTGCGCCCTCAACACGCACTGTGCCGTTTAACCGCTTTCCGCCACGGACGATGATCTTTTCCAAATTATTCCCCTCCGTGTCCTTTTTTCAGTATCTATTCACTCAATACTCAGAAGTTATGATCGGTGTGCCAACCACAATTGTATCTTTGTTGTCTGTAGAACGTATTGCTATTTGCACATTTATTTTCTCTCTATTTGTTGAAAGAGCGTCATCCCACTTTTTATTGTATGCGGAGACTGACACAAATGCTCTTTCTTCTACTTGTTCGATCGCTCTTGCTGAAAGATCTTTCAAAACCTGATTGGTTTTATTTTGCAAAACACCTTCAATCTTATCATTCAGTACACCTTGAACACAAGTGTAAATTATAGGTTTTTCACTAAAAATTTTATTTACTTTTTGAACATACTTCGGGTCCCATTTCGCCCCACTTACTTCAAAGATAATGAAAGTGTTTTCTTTAGTATTTTCTTTACTCCAAGTTACTACTACTCGTTCTTCATGAGAAGCAAACTTTTTATAGGATGTAGCTTTATATCCATCTGGAGATTGCTCTACTTCCCACTTTTGAATATTTGCCTTGTCCTTCACATCGTTTAACAACTTTTGAAACGTATGTATATTAGAAATTGTTTTTGTTTCTCTAGCTAACCATGACCATTTTTCTACTTTAGCATCATTTTTCTCTAAAGCCTTAATCATGCTCTCCATTTTCTGTTCATCGCTTATCGGTTTCATCTCTCTATATCCAACCAAAAATAAAACAACACTAAGTGCAACAATAAGAATGGCTTTAAGCTTCAATTTCATCCCCTCCTATCCCCATTGTTAACGGAGATTTGAGGTTCTATACACTTACTTTACTAAATACGTTAAACTCTTCGAATAGCCTAAATAATCAAGGAAAAAGTTACTTACAGATGTCCCAATTGCAATTGTAATTAAGATGAGTAATACTCGCGTCTGCAGCACTTTTCCGGACTTCATTAAACGCTCAATGTGAATGCCTTGCAAAGCCCACCACGTAATGGTAATAAACAATAAATGCGAAACAATGGCAATCAGTGCTTGTTGCCCTAAAAGTTGTGCCAAAAAATCGACCCCTTTTTACTCAGCTACTACTTATGAAAGAATATAAAAACGATACCATAATAAGTAGGAGCCACACTTTTTCAAATGCACATAGACATCTTACATTTTACATCGTGATTTTCTTTCAAAAAACGTATATCTACATTACAAGTTAACACAAAATAAAAAGCGCAGAGTACTGACTCCACACCTTTTATTTTCACTATTGTACCACGTTCCCTAAGAAGAAGAAATCTTTCATTAATGGAAAATATTCATAAAAGAAATTGTACCCAATCATCGGCATAATCCCTAGTATTACAATCGAAATTGCACAAAGGCTCATAACAACCTTTATATTTAATGGTAACCGTATCCTCTCTTCTGTCTCTCCGGTGCGGAAAAACATTTGTTGTAAAATACGGAAATAATATACGAATGAAACAACTGTCGTACCCATCATAATCGAAGTTAGTACGTAATGTGCTGGCTCTACATGAAGCGCGCCTAAAAAGATGTTAATCTTTCCAATGAAGCCAGCCGTCCCTGGTATCCCGGCCAGCGATAAAATAAAGATTGTCATCATGATCGCTGCAAATGGTGATCTCTTATATAATCCGGTGAAAATCGTTATGTTTTCCTTATCGTTTTGTAAGATTAAGCCGTGGATAATGGCAAACGCGCCTATATTCATAAGCATGTATGCCAGCATATAAAACCACATGCTATCCAGCGTAAATGGTGATAATGCCACAAGTGGAACGAGCAAATACCCAGCATGCGCAATGCCTGAATAAGCAAATAAACGTTTTATATTGTATTGTTTTAACGCGACTACATTCCCAACAATCATCGTAATACTTGCTAGCACCGCAATATATATACTCATATGCCCATATAAAGACTGCATATCTCCTTGTATTAATACACTTGCAAAAACCATAAGGAACAAACGAATAATGAGTAGGAACCCAGCAATTTTAGAAATCGTTCCAAGAAAAGCGGTAACAGGTGTAGTCGCTCCTTCATACACATCAGGTGCCCACATATGAAACGGCACTGTGGCAATTTTAAATGAGAGACCGACTAGCAATAAAAGAAATGCGAGAGCTAGCAATAACTGAATACCACTAGCGAGCTCCCCAGTGAGTACCTTTTGCATATCTACAATGTTAGTTGAACCTGTAATACCGTATAAATAACTCATTCCGAAGAGCGTGATCGCCGTTCCAATTCCTCCGCTAATGACATATTTCATTGCCGCTTCATTTGATGCACGGTTCTTTTTTCGTATTCCTACTAAAATATAAGAAGAAAGTGAAAGTAACTCTAAACCAACGAAAAGGGTGATAAAGTCAACACTAGAAGCCATGAACATCGCACCAAGAAGTGCCATTAAAAATAAGTAATAATATTCGCCCTTATCTTCAATCGGATTCTTCTTATCATCGCTCATTGCGATGCATAAAATGAGAGCTGAGGCGCCTAATAACAACGTTTTAAACCCTTTTGAAAATCCATCTAACACAAACGATCCATTTAAAATATCTCCAGCTGGTTCGCTATATAGCGTAATTAATGACACAATTGCTAATACGATGGCAGCGATCGCACCAAGAGCTACATATCTATGGTTCAGCTTAAAAAACAAATCACATATGGACAGAAGGATGGCGGCCCCGAGAATAATAAATTCTGGCACCATTAGATGCCACGATAAGCTAAGTAACGTATTCATATCCATCCTACTTCACCCCCAATGTTTTCAATGTATTTTGAAGCGGATCCCCTAGTATCTCTGGCATAACTCCAATTGCAATAATACAAAAGATAAGTAGTAAAACAGGGACGTACTCCCATCCGTGTATATCAGATTTTGCTTCCCACTCTTTCTTTCCAAATGTCACTTGAAGTGTCGCTCTTAATACGTATACAGCAGTTAAAATGATGCCAATCACACCGACTGCAGCAATGACGGGCTCTCCTTGAAATAAACCGAGAAAGGCAAGAAATTCACTAACAAACCCAGACATCCCTGGTAATCCAAGCGATGCCATTCCTCCTGCTAAGAAGAAGCCGCTAAGTACTGGGACACTTTTTGCGAGTCCACCAAGCGCTGTAATTTCTGATGTTCCGAAACGTTGTTCTATAACACCGAGTAAGAAAAACAGTAAGGCTGCAATTAAACCGTGCGATACAACCTGGAATAACGCCCCTTGTGTACCCGGTGCATTAAGTGACGCAAGTCCCATTAACACAATTCCCATATGCGAAATACTAGAGTAAGCCAGTACTTTCCTAAAGTCCGTTTGGATGAGCGCTAAAAAGGCACCGTACAATAAATTAATTACACCTAATATCGCAATTAGCGTTGCAACATCGTGAAAATATTCCGGGAATAGCCCTTTTCCGAAGCGAATAATACCGTACGCTCCAATCTTTAGCAAAACACCAGCATGAAGCATAACTACAGCTGGATGCGCTTCTATGTGCACATTGACCATCCAACGGTGCAACGGAAAAACAGGTAGTTTAATTGCAAAGGCAATCATTATGAAAATAAATACACCAAGCTGCAAGCTACTTGGGATGATGAGTTCTCCTTCTGCACTTACGCTTCTTAATATCTCTTTCAGCTCCACAATATTTGTTGTACCTGTTTTCGCGAACAAAATTGAGAAAACAATGAGCAAAATAGCTGAGCCAATACCGTTATATATTAAATAACTATACGCAGCCTTTTCGCTCGATAATTTCCCCCACTTCCCAATCAATAAGAACATTGGTGGCAACGTAATTTCAAAGAAGATAAAAAACAACATTAGATTTTGAGCAGCAAAGACGCCGAGCATCCCTATTTCTAGCATGAGTAACAGCATATAAAATGCTTTTAAATTTCTTTTAATAGAAAAGGCTGCAATTGCTGCGAGCATCGCTAGAAGAGCCGTCAGCACCATCATAACAAGCGACAAACCATCAATACCGAGCTCGTAATAAATAGAAAACCACCTTTTATCCACCGCTGTAAAATCTCCGAACTTAATCCATTTCACCTTTTCATCAAATAGTGACAAGCTCTTTCCAGAAGCATATGTACAAGCGAGGACGATAGCGATTCCAAATGGAAGTGCCGTCCCAAATAAGCCAAGCGCCCGCACTGTACGCAATTCCTTTTTCGGTGTTAATACAAGCAAGAAAATTCCTAAAAGCGGGGAAAAAATGAAGAACGTTAACAACAAATCATTCATCGTAAATCCCCTCCTGTATAGAGCAAAATAATGACGAGTACAGCGAGCGAAACAGCCGTTACAGTACCGTACACTTGTACATTCCCGTTTTGAAGTTTCGATCCAAGATTACTTGTGCCTTTAACTACGCTTCCAATTAAAACTGCAATTCCCTCGACTACATACACTTCAAATAAGCGAAGCACATGAGCGATTCCTTTTGTAATAGGGATCACCGTCATGGTGTATAGTTCATCCACATAATATTTTTCTTTCAAAAGATTATAAAGCGAGGTTTCCGTACCCCCAGCCCAATCTCTAGAAATTGATTTCTTGCCATATATAAAATATGCAAGAGCGATTCCCGCAAATGAAACGAGCGTCGCAACAATCATAATCCAAACTGGCCCATGCGCTTCTTCAACCTTGAACCCTACATCTTTCGTCAACCAATCTCCGAGAAACGTACCGAACCATGGTGTATTTATATATCCTGCCACTACTGCGAGAACGCCGAGAACAATCATTGGATACGTCATAACGCGGGGCGACTCATGCACATCTTCCTTCGTCTTCGTTTCTCCGGTAAAGACAAGAAAGTATAGGCGGAACATATAAAACGCTGTCAAAAACGCCGCAATTACTGCTAAAGTAAATAAAACGTAATTGCCATTCATCCAAGTCGCCGCTAAAATTTCATCTTTGCTGAAAAAACCGGAAAGGAGCGGAACACCGCTAATGGCAAGGGTACCTATTAGAAATAACGTACCAGTTACTTTCATCTTCTTCTGTAAACCGCCCATTTTATTAATGTTTTGCGTATGCACTGCATGAATTACACTTCCTGCTGCCAAAAATAGTAGTGCTTTAAAAAAAGCATGTGTCGTTAAATGGAAGACACCGGCTACATAACCTGCAGAACCTAACGCAAGCATCATATATCCAAGCTGGCTAACTGTAGAATAAGCAAGTACTCTCTTTATATCTGTTTGCACGAGACCGATAGAGGCCGCAAAGATTGCAGTGAAAGCTCCAACGATTGCCACGGTCTGCATCGCCACTGTACTTGCTGAAAATAGAGGGAACATCGTCGCTACTAAATATACGCCTGCTGCAACCATCGTCGCGGCGTGAATAAGTGCCGAAACAGGCGTTGGCCCCTCCATTGCATCTGGCAACCACGTATGAAGCGGGAACTGACCAGATTTCCCCATCGCCCCGATAAAAATTAATATCGCTGTTATCGTAATCATGTAAGGAGGTAAATCCCCTGTATAAATCGCCCTAAATATTGCGTCATATTCAAAACTACCTGCGTACCAAAAAATTAAAATCATCCCGATAAATAAACCAACATCCCCAATACGGGTCATAATAAAAGCCTTTTTTGCAGCAGCCTTCGCTTCTTCTTTAAAGAAATAAAAACCGATAAGTAAAAATGAGCCAAGGCCAACTAATTCCCAAAATATATAAAGCTGTAATAAATTCGTTGATATAACAAGCCCTAACATCGCAAATGTAAAGAGTCCTAAATATGCGTAAAAAGTTGGTAATCGTTCATCACCTTTCATATAACCTTTCGAATACACATGTACAAGCAGACTCACAAGCGTAACGATAAATAACATTAAAGCTCCTAATGCAGTCACCTCAAAGCCGAATGATATATCCACATCTCCAGCTCTAAGCCACACCCACTTATGCTTCACGCTTGCTTCTGAAAACCTTTCTATTAACACAAGTACCGCAAGTATAAAGGAGAGAAAGACGAAAAAAATACTAAGTACGCTGCTTCCTTCTCTAATTTTCTTCCCGAATATAATAAGTAACAAAAACGAAACGAGTGGGAAAAGCGGTATGAGCCATGCATAATCGATCATTGTTTCCTTCCCCCTTTTTCGGTCACAATGCTATCCTTTGAGCGTATCCATTTCATCTACCTGAACTGTCGTACGATTACGATACAAAGCAATTAAAATAGCGAGTCCTACCGCCGCTTCTGCTGCCGCTACAGCCATCGTAAACAGTGAGAAAATTTGACCTGTTAAATTCGGAAATAGGCCTAATTTACTAAACGCCACTAAGTTTAAATTGGCAGCATTCAGCATTAATTCGATACAAACTAATACGATTACTGTATTCCGCTTTGTTAAAGCTCCAAATAGACCGATGCAAAACAAAATAATCGCAAGTGTTAAATATGCAGAAGCCGGAACGCTACTCATTGGAATCCTCCTCTTTCTCGTCCTTTTTCGCAAGTATAATCGCGCCAACGAGTGCTACAAGTAAAATAACTGAAGTTAGTTCAAATGGAATAATATATTTTGAATAGAGAAGCGTACCGATTTGAAGTGTGTTGTTTTCATGGAGAGGTAAACTTCCTTGTGTGCTTTCATTTGCAAAATCAACATTATTAACAGCGAAATACATAACCGCTCCAAATGCTACAACTGCAAAGAAGATAATCCATTTTCGAAGAGTAAGACGCGATTCATTTTCCGCGTTATGTTTCGTTAACATAATGCCGAAAATCATAATAATTGTGATTGCACCAGAGTAAAGTAAAATTTGTGCAACGCCTATAAATTCAGCTGATAAAAGAAAATACAAACCTGCAATGCTGAGAAATGTCAGAACGAGAGCTAGCATCATGTGCATAACTTTCGTTAAGTTCAACATAAGAACACCGCCGATAATTGCAGACAAGGATAGTATAAAGAATGCTACAAACTCGCCATTCATGCCTTATTCTCCTTCCTGACGTTTTCGTCGTTTTCGTCAAGCCACTGCAAATTTTTAAATAAGTCATCACGTGAATATTCCGCGAGTTCAAAGTTATTTGTCATGACAATTGCCTCTGTCGGGCAAACTTCTGTACATAAATCACAAAGAATACAAATTTCAAAATTAATATCATACGTGTCGATAATTTTTCCTTTTTTCGTAGGATCTGGATGTTTCTTTCCTGTTAACTGAATACAGTCTGTCGGACAAATGTTAGAGCATTGATTACAAACAATACATTTCTCCGGATAAAATTTTTGAATCCCCCGAAAACGGTCTGGCAACGGCAACGGCTGATTTGGATAATCATACGTTACCTTCTTCTTGCTCAAATTACTTAATGTATATTTTAATCCTTTAAATAGTCCTTTCATCTCTTACTGGCACCCCCCTCATAGATTAGAAGAATAACTCCTTAATCAATGCCGTTAAGAAAATATTTGCAAGTGCAATCGGCAATAATACTTTCCATCCAAACTCCATTAACTGGTCACCTCTTATACGTGGGAACGTAACGCGGAACCAAATTAATAGAAAGACTACACTGCTAAATTTCAAAGCAAACCATACGGCACCTGGGATAAATCCAAGAAACATGACTGGATTCCATCCTCCTAAAAAGAGCACTGTAATTAACGATGCCATCCCGAAGAAATATACGTACTCTGAAAGCATGAAAAACGCCCAGCGAAAACCTGAGTATTCCGTATGGTATCCAGAAACAAGTTCTGACTCCGCTTCTGGCAAATCGAATGGCGTCCTATTTAACTCTGCAACTGCTGCGATTAAGAAAACGACGAAGCCAATTGGCTGTACGAAAATGTACCAAACCTTCTCCTGCGCCGCTACAATCTCATTTAAATTCAGGCTACCAGCTAACAAAACGATACCAATTACACTCATTACGAGCGGAATCTCATAAGAAATCATTTGCGCCGCCGCACGCATCCCTCCTAAAAGGGAATATTTATTATTCGATGCCCATCCCCCAGTTACAACACCTATCGTCGTAATACCGGAAACAGCAATATAATAAAGTAGCCCGACTCCAATATCTGCAAATTGAAATTTATCAGTGAACGGGATAACTGCAAGCACCATAAATGCTGGTGCAAATGCAATGACAGGCGCTAATATAAACAGCGGTTTATCTGCTGCTTTCGGAATACTATCTTCTTTCAATAATAGTTTTAAAACATCAGCTACCGTTTGCAGTAAACCGAATCGGCCTCCAACCTGGTTTGGTCCAATCCGCCCTTGCATAAACCCCATCACTTTCCGTTCTGCCAAAATTCCATATGTAACGAAGCCAAGGACTGCAAATAGTAGAAGCACCGCTAATCCGAAAAAAATGAAGAAATTCGTCCAGCTTGAAGGTGATTGTAAGAGCGTCTCAATCATTAGCCATCAACCTCCCCAAGTACAATATCAACTCCACCTAAAATCGTAATTAAATTAGCGATGTTTTCACCTTTTAATAACTTCGGTAAAATTTGCAAGTTATAAAAAGATGGTCTACGAAACTTCAAACGGTACGGCTCTTTCTTTCCATCACTTGCGATATAACAACCAATCTCTCCGCGCGGCGATTCTATACGTACGAATGCTTCTCCCTTAGGTGCCTTAATAATTTTCGGTACTTTTGCCAGCACAGCTCCATCTTTCGGGAACTGTTGAACCGCTTGCTCAACAATCTTTAAAGACTCCTCGATTTCTTGCATTCGGCAAACGTAGCGATCCCAAGCATCTCCCACGCTTCCAACAGGAATATCAAAATCAAAACGATCATAAATCGAATATGGCTCATCTTTGCGAAGATCCCAGTTTACTCCAGTGCACCGCAAATTTGCTCCGCTTAAAGAATACGAAATCGCTTCTTCCGCGCTATATATACCAACGCCTTTCACACGATTTAAGAAAATCTCATTACCGCTAACAAGATCATGATAACCTGCCAATTGCTCTCTCATATACGGAACAAACTCTTCCACCTTTTCAATCCAACCATCTGGCGCATCCCACTTCACACCACCAACTCTCATATAGTTAAAAGTAAGCCGTGCCCCGCATAATTCATTTAATAAATTTATAATCATCTCTCGTTCACGAAACGCGTACAGAAACGGGCTGACCGCTCCTATATCAAGAAGATTCGTCCCCCACCAAACGAGATGGCTTGCAATTCTTCCTAGCTCCATCGCAAGTACTCGCAAGTATTCGGCACGCTCTGGAATTTCAAGCCCCATCATCGTCTCTACAGCATGGCAAATGACGTAATTATTCGTCATGGCTGATAAATAGTCCATTCGATCTGTATAAGGAATAATTTGCGTATACTGTAAGCTCTCAGCAATCTTTTCCGTCCCGCGATGCAAATACCCAATAACCGGTGTAGCTTCTTTAATAATTTCCCCGTCAATCTTAATTACGAGCCTGAACACACCATGTGTACTCGGATGCTGAGGTCCTACATTCAAAAGCATCTCTTCCGTGCGGATCATAGCTACACCTCCACATCATACGGTTCATAGTCTTTTCTAAGCGGATATCCTACCCAATCCTCTGGCATTAAAATACGCGTTAAATTCGGATGCCCTTTAAATACAATGCCGAGCAAATCGTACGCTTCTCTCTCCGGCCAGTCAGCCCCTTTCCAAAGCGCTGTCACAGACTCGACTTGCGGCGCTTCCCGGTCTAGTTTTACCTTCACCGCTACCGATTGTTTCTTGCCATATGAAAACAAATGAACATACACTTCCATATGTGTCACAAAATCCGTCGCATGTAGCTCTGACATATAATCAAAAGCAAGTCCCTCATGGAATCGCAGTGACTCCATCACTTCATAATATTTTGCGGGATCCACCACAAGAGTTGGCACATCCTTTGACAATTTATTAATATAGGAATCTACTAATGCACCCTCTCCTAACTTCTCCCTAATAGCCTCAACATACTGATTTAAATGCGGTTGATTTACGGACGGTTCTTCCTGCTTCGGCTCATCCTCTTTCTTACCTTCAGCTCCCTTTGTCTTCGCTCTTGCAGCCGCTGCTGCTTTCGCTTTTGCAGCTGCAATTGCCTTGGCCTTTTCATCTCCCGAATCCGCATCACCTTGCGAGGCTTTCTGCTTCGCTAATGCTGCCGCTTTTGCCTTGGCCGCCGCCACCGCCTTCGCCTTGGCTTTCGCTTTTTCTTCTTCCGTTACTTCTTCCGTCCCTTCTCTTTTCTGTTTCGCTAACGCCGCCGCTTTTGCTTTTGCTTTTGCTTTTGCTTTTGCTTTTGCAGCTGCTGCCGCCTTCGCCTTGGCTTTCGCTTTTTCTTCTTCCGTTACTTCTTCTGTCCCTTCTCTTTTTTGCTTCGCTAACGCTGCCGCTTTTGCCTTGGCCGCCGCCACCGCCTTCGCCTTGGCTTTCGCTTTTTCTTCTTCCGTTACTTCTTCTGTTCCTTCTCTTTTCTGCTTCGCTAACGCTGCCGCTTTTGCTTTTGCTGCCGCTGCTGCCTTCGCCTTCACTTTCGCTTTTTCTTCTTCCGTTACTTCTTCTGTTCCTTCTCTTTTCTGCTTCGCTAACGCTGCCGTTTTTGCTTTTGCTGCCGCTGCTGCACGTCGTTTTGCTTCTTCTATAGTAATATCATCATTTTTTGGTAGCGCTTTCTCTTTTTCTCGATCTTCTGCCTCAAGCTCACTTATTTCCGCCCCGTGTTTCGCTACAAGGCGTTTTCTCGCTTCTTCTTTTGCACGCCTAGCTGCTTCTTTTTTCAGATCCTCTAAATCTTTGTTTGGATTACTCATTTATTCGTCACCTGCTTCCCGGTCTTTGCTTCGTAACGAATTTTTTCTTTTAATTTATTAATTCCATAAATTAAAGCAGCCGGATTTGGGGGACAACCAGGAATATACACATCAACTGGTACGATTTGGTCTACACCTTTCACAACAGCATATGAATTTACATACGGACCACCTGCTGTCGCACAAGATCCCATCGCAATAACCCATTTCGGTTCAGGCATTTGATCATATAAACGCCGAACAATAGGAGCCATCTTCTTCGTTACTGTTCCCGATACAATCATGACGTCCGATTGCCTTGGTGAAGTTCGAAAAAATGACCCAAATCGATCTAAATCATAATGTGATGAGCCTACTCCCATCATTTCAATTGCACAGCACGCCAGTCCGAATGTCATCGGCCATAAAGAATTGCTCCTCGCCCATCCTTTCAACTGTTCCAATGTAGAAAAAAAGATATTTCGTTCTAATTCTGCTCGCTCATTTGGATGTAATTCCTCAAAATTTATAACCATTGTAACACCTTCTTTTTCCAAGCATACGCTAATCCAACTAGCAACATTACAACAAAGATGAGCATCTCAATTAATGCAAATAAACCTAGCTTGTCATACGCAACAGCCCAAGGATATAAAAATAAAGTTTCTACATCAAAGATCACAAACAATAAAGCGAAAATATAATAACGAGCATGAAACCGAATATTTGCATCGTGAAAAGGCTCAATTCCACTCTCATACGTCGTCGCCTTTGCTGCACTTGGTTTATTTGGGCGCAGCATCCTTCCTAATGTAAGAGCCACTACCGGCAGCAATATACCTAATAGCAAGAAAATCAAAACGATCATATAACTATTTTCATATACACTTGCCATTGTGAAACCCTCCCCCCTAAATTAAGAACAAGTTCACATAGTAAACAATATGTCCTAGTTGCAGTAATTATTATTTTTAAATTTTTCTAAATAATGCAACTATTCTAATCATTATAGCAAACTTCAAATTCCTATGTCGATATGTTGGGAGACAGAAACAAGAATTATTAAAATCTATCTTTACAACTTGCTATAATTGTGCAAAATAAATATAAAACTTATATATGCTTTTCAAGGAACCGTAGGTGATATAAATGAAAAAACAAACACATGTAAGTATTCTTATAAGCATTGTATTGCTGTCCATAACGCTTCACTACGTAGCGATGCCTTTTCTATATGAATACTCATTTCCTTTTCAGCTATTAATCGGAACGAGTACCCTATTAATTGATATTATCGCTTGTAGTTATATTCTTTACTTTTCAAACGTGAAAGAAGGGCTACCTCGTTTATTTTGGATCATATTATCTGTTGGAGCTCTCTCTTATTTTATCGGTGATATAGTCGTTGCCTATCAGCGTTTAATTGTAAAGGACTTCTATACGTTCGTTGATCCGTCTGATTTTTTTTACTTACTTTTTTTAGTTAGTTTTGCCTTTGCCTTTCTATACGAAATCATTTACAACCGAGATTTATTAGAAAAACTTTTTATGCTATGTGATATTTGTATTATCGTTACAGCCCAATTTACTTTAAGTTACTACTTACTTATTGAACGAACCATTCACATCTTTACAACATCCTATATCGACATATTTGTTCAACTTACCTATCCAATGGCTGATTTACTCTTTCTCTTAATAGGAATCAATCTTTTATTCAAACCACTATCCTTATTACCTAAAAAGGTTGGTGCGCTTCTTGGCAGTGCTTTAATTTTATATGCTACTACCGATGCGATTTATGCTTATATAAAATACTTCATACCAGAGTATTCTATGTTTACAGTTACTCCTTTCTATCAAGTAACCTTAGTACTAGTAGCAATTGCCTGTATTCTCCATACAAAAGAACCTGAAAAACAAGAACAAGTACTACTAACACTTAAAATTGGTGAAGCAATCCGATTATCATTACCGTATATTTCGGTAGTAATGCTTATTGTTTTTATATTAGTCGAATACGTTTTTGCGCCTATTATAGTAATCGGACTGATAATAACTTTCTCTTTCGTTCTCATACGTCATAGTTTAGTTCGAAAACAAAATAAAATATTATTGCTAGCTCAAATGCAATTCAACTCAGAACTCGAGAAACAAATTGAACTACGTACAGAAGATTTAGTAGAACAGAAAAATGAACTCTATCATAATCAACAAATGTTTAAATCTTTATACGAGCATCATCCAGATCCAATCTTCACATTAGATTTGTACGGTAATTTTCTCAAAGTAAATAACGCTGGTACTACTTTACTCGGTTATCAAACGAATGAATTATTAAACCAGCCTTACTACTCACTCATATACGAAGAAGATTTAGAAGAAATGATTAACGCCTTTCATCGTGTAAAAAAGGGATATTCTATCTCTTTAGAAATACGGGCGTACCATAAAAACAGAGATATTTACTACTTGCACGTTACCGCCGTACCGATCTTTTTAAAGGAGAAAATTTCTGGAGTTTATTTAATGATTAAAGATATTACGGAAAGCAAACAACAACAAGAACAAATTAATTTCCTAGCATACCATGATACTTTAACAGAGCTTGCAAATCGTCGTGCATTTCATAAACATTTAGAACAGGCAATTGCACGAGCAAAAGTATCGAAAAAGTCTTTTGCTGTTATGTTTCTCGACCTAGACCGTTTTAAAGTTATTAATGATACCCTCGGTCATCGAGTAGGAGACCTATTGCTTATCGCAGTAGCAAAAAGGCTCGAAAGAATATCAACATCAAATATGAAACTCGCGCGGCTAGCTGGAGATGAGTTCACAATCCTTATCGAGAATTACAAAAAAAAGCCAGATGTCCAAAAAATAGCTGATATGATTGTAGCGGCCATGAATGAGCCATTTGAAATCGAAAATCAACATTTACAAATCTCACCGAGTATCGGAATTGCAATATATCCTGAAGCAGGTGAAGATCCACTATCCATTTTGCAGCATGCTGATATGGCCATGTACGAAGCAAAGAATAAAGGAAAAAACGGTAGCTCTCTTTACACGAAAGAACTATATAAAAAAATGGAGCGAAAAGCTCGAATTGAAAAAGATTTGCCAATCGCTTTAGTAAACAAAGAATTTTATCTCGTTTATCAACCACAAATTGATACGACAACAAATAAAATTATCGGTGCTGAAGCTTTAATACGGTGGAAACACCCGCTATTAGGTGACATTTCACCATGTGAGTTTATTCCAATTGTAGAAGAGACGCCACAAGTAGTCCCACTTGGACATTGGGTATTACAAGAAGCTTGTCTCCAATTAAAAATATGGCATACCTTTGGCTACCAAAATTTAAAAATAAGTGTTAATTTATCTGCAAAAGAGTTCCGGCAAGATCAATTAATCGAAAACATTTCACAAATATTAAACGACGTGCAAGTCGATCCAAAATATGTAACCCTTGAGTTAACAGAAAGAATTGCAATGATTGACGAGAAAGAAACGTTATTAAGACTGAAGCAATTAAAAGAATACGGTATCCAAACTTCCATTGATGACTTCGGTACTGGGTATTCTTCTCTTGCTTATTTATCAATTTTTCCAATCGACACATTAAAAGTACCGAGAGAATTTACACAATTAGCTGATCATCGTCCTGAAGAACGAGCCATCGTTTCTACAATCCTTTCCCTCGCAAATACTTTAAATCTTTCAGTCGTTGCCGAAGGAATTGAAACCGAAAAACAGCTTAAGTTTCTGCAAAAACATAAATGTAAATATATGCAAGGTTACTATTTCAGTAAACCACTTACTAGCAATCAATTTATAAAGTTTCTACAAAAAAACCCCAGTATGAACAAATAATTCATACTGGGGGTTTTTTAGTGCTAAATATTTTTCTCATAATATTCTTCTGCGATCTCTTCGTAAAAAGCCGCAGATGTTGTGTAGAAATATGGAATTAACCATAAGAATCCAATCCCTAATGTAATACAACTTAATATAAACCAACCGATAAAACTTAAACATAAAATAAAATACTCCATCTTATGTCCATCCATCATACGACGACTTTCTGTAATAGCTTGGTTCAGTGAATATTCAGGATGATCGTTTATAATAAAGTATGTCATCGCATAAGAAAATGATTTAATAATACCTGGAATAATGAACAATAACGTCCATAAGAAAAGATAAAGATTTACTAATAAATATAATAAAAATGATTTTAGAAATCTCTTTCCCTCTGAAAACCAAATGAATACATTACCGATACTAGCTTGATTTTCACGAAGGATATTTAAACCAAGGTAATATCCACCTAAAGTTAACGGCCCAGTAACAAAAAATGTAAGAATATTCGTTGAAAGTGAACCATTTGTTTTTTGCCAACCGAAAATTAAAGAAAATCCCCAATCAACACTAAAACTAAAAGCCGTGATAAGAATTGAAATGAGCAGTGTAGCTCCAACAGCTAATCCCCACTTCCCTTCTAATGAATCTAGTGCTTCTCCTTTTAGATCACTAATCATGCGTAGCCTCGCCTCCTATACACAATAATTCTATTAGTATAGCATGTTCCTATTGAAATTCACCTTTTGAAATGTAGCGATAAAAGTGTGCTGTCGTTGTACTCATATACGGACTAAGCCAAAGAAATCCTATTCCAAAAGTAAGAAGCGCTAAAACAACCCAGCCTATGAAGCTCAGCCATAAAAGAAACAAATCTAACTTATGACCCCTCATAAGATTCTTACTTTCCTTCATCGCCTGCGAAACACTATATTCTGGATTTTCAATCATCACATAGTACGTCAGTGCATAAGAAAAATACATCACAATCATACCAACAATTGAAATTGCTAATAGTACGAAGAAAGCTATTGCAAATGACGTATTCCCTTCTTCACCTAACAATGCAAATAAGCCTATTAACAGCATCGGAATCCATGTACCCGTATATAACAAAATCGCAAGCATTGCCCACATTGTTTTCATCATTCTTTTAAAGCCACGAAATCCTTCGAATAAGTAATCTACTTTAGCATCTTCTCGTTTACTAATCTGTAAAAATACATTTGTATAACCATATGACGTAATCCCATACGATGCGTTACTCAAAATTATCATAATGCAATAAAAAATTCCAAAGGTAATACCCGCTCCAATTGACATCGTTTCCGCTTCAAATGATCCAGTCACACTTACAACTGAAAGAAATATAATAATTCCTGGAATTAATAATATAAGCATTGCAGCCATCGAAACGACATAACTTAAAATAAAATATAAAATCGTTGATCCAACACCTAGTCCCCATTTCCCCTTTAAAGAGTACAATGCTTCTCGTTTCATTTCACCGATCATTGATTCATCCCCTTCATAAAATATAAATTGTTGTACACTTCTACTTATACAAGCATCAATATAATTATACCAGTTTTGTAAAATTATCCATAAAATACACAAAAAAATCCGTAAAGGCAAGGCCCTTACGGATTTTTTTACTTCATATCAGAAACATTTAAACGGTTCACAGCACGTTGTAATGCCATTTCTGCACGTCTAAAGTCAACATGTGCTTGTTTGTCTTGCATACGTTGCTCAGCGCGACGCTTCGCTTCATTTGCACGATGGATATCGATATGGTTTGCTTCTTCAGCAGATGATGATAATACAGTTACTTTATCTGGACGAACTTCGATAAAGCCACCACTTACTGCTACATAATCAGTGTGTCCACCATTTTTCAGACGAACCGCACTAATTTTTAATGGTGCAACAGTTGGAATGTGACCTGGTAAGATCCCCATTTCCCCACTCTCTGCTTTTACACTTACCATTTCTACTTCTTTTTCGTAAACCGGTCCATCAGGAGTTACAATACTGACTGGAAATGTCTTCATACTTCGTCCCTCCTAAGGCCTTACGCCATCATTTTCTTCGCGTTCTCAATAACTTCTTCAATGCTACCAACAAGGCGGAATGCATCTTCTGGAAGGTCATCATATTTTCCTTCTAGAATTTCTTTGAAGCCACTAACTGTATTTTTTACAGGTACGTAAGAACCTTTTTGACCTGTAAACTGCTCAGCTACGTGGAAGTTTTGAGATAAGAAGAATTGAATACGACGAGCACGATGTACAACTAACTTATCTTCTTCAGATAACTCATCCATACCTAAGATAGCGATGATATCTTGAAGTTCTTTGTAACGTTGTAAAGTTTGCTGCACTTGACGTGCTACTTCATAATGCTCTTCTCCTACGATTTCTGGAGAAAGTGCACGAGATGTAGATGCTAATGGATCTACGGCTGGGTAAATACCCATTTGTGTTAAACGACGCTCTAAGTTTGTTGTTGCATCTAAGTGAGCGAATGTTGTAGCTGGTGCTGGGTCAGTATAGTCATCGGCTGGTACATATACCGCTTGGATAGACGTGATAGACCCTTTATTTGTAGATGTAATACGCTCTTGTAATTGACCCATTTCTGTTGCAAGTGTTGGTTGGTAACCTACCGCAGATGGCATACGACCAAGAAGGGCAGATACTTCAGAACCAGCTTGCGTGAAACGGAAGATGTTATCGATGAACAGAAGTACGTCTTGTCCTTGCTCATCACGGAAATGCTCAGCCATTGTTAAACCTGTTAATGCAACACGTTGACGTGCTCCAGGTGGCTCATTCATTTGTCCGAATACCATCGCAGTTTTCTTGATTACGCCAGAATCGCTCATTTCATGGTATAAGTCATTACCCTCACGAGTACGCTCACCTACACCAGCGAATACAGAGATACCACCGTGCTCTTGTGCGATGTTGTTAATTAATTCCTGAATTAATACTGTTTTACCTACGCCGGCACCACCGAATAGGCCGATCTTACCACCCTTAATGTAAGGAGCAAGTAAGTCTACTACTTTAATACCAGTTTCAAGAATTTCTACTTTAGTAGATAATTCTTCGAATGCAGGTGCTTGACGGTGAATTGGATCACGGTGTACATCCGCAGGAAGTTCACCATCTAAGTCAATTGCATCACCTAATACGTTGAATACACGACCAAGTGTTGCATCACCAACTGGTACAGAGATTGCTTTACCAGTATCTTCTACTTCTGTGCCACGAACAAGTCCATCTGTGGAAGACATCGCAACTGTACGAACTGTATCATCACCTAAATGAAGTGCAACTTCAAATGTTAAGTTCATGCTTCCGTTTTCGTTGCTTTGTTTTACCGTAAGGGCGTTGTAGATTTCTGGTAGCTTTCCGCCATCAAACTTAACGTCTACAACCGGACCCATGATTTGCGTAACGCGCCCTTTATTCATCGGGTTCCCTCCTAGCTTTCTTTTAATTAGCCAGCTTTCTAAGCGAAGTCGGCTTTTAATTTTTTATTAGTTTAGCTTACGCGACTCTTTTGAAAGAGCCGCTTCCACTTTTTATTGAATCTAGTTCCAGCGGCTAGAACAGTCGGTCATTTCGCGCCTTCCTGTGAGGCAAACTACGCCTCTTCGTCAGGAGCTCCAATGCCCTCCTGTTCTGGACGAGCCGCTTCCACTTTTTATTACTATTCTAACGCTGCTGCTCCACCAACGATTTCCGTAATTTCTTGCGTAATCGCTGCCTGACGCGCACGGTTGAATGAAAGTGTAAGTGAATCGATAACTTCCATTGCGTTGTCTGTAGCACTCTTCATTGCTGTCATACGCGCTGCGTGCTCACTTGCTTTACCATCTAGTAATGCACCGTACACTAAGCTTTCTGCGTATTGTGGCAATAATACTTTTAAAATTTCTTCTTCAGAAGGTTCGAATTCATAAGCTGTCGTCGGTTTGTCAGACGCCACATCAGTAAGCGGTAAAATTTTATTTTCCGTTACTTCTTGTGAAATTTTACTTACGTAATGGTTGTAGTAAATATACAGCTCATCATAAGCACCATCTGCGAACATCGCAATTGCTCGAGAAGCAAGATCTTTAATATCAGTAAATGATGGGTGGTCAGATAATCCAACTACTTCATCAATGATGTTAAAGCCGCGACGTTTTAAATAATCACGTCCTAGTCGTCCAAGTACAATAATTGAATATTGATTTGAATCCATATTATGACGTTCACGTATTACGTTACTTACTGTACGTAATACGTTACTGTTATAACCACCTGCTAGTCCGCGATCAGATGTAATAACGATGTATCCTGTACGCTTTACAGGACGCGCATTTAGCATTGGATGATTAATTCCTTTACTTCCTTGCGCAATGCTCGCTACTACTTCTTGAATCTTTTCCATATACGGAACGAAAGATTTAGCATTTTGCTCTGCACGATTTAACTTAGATGCAGATACCATCTCCATCGCCTTCGTAATTTGACTCGTTTTCTTTGTCGAGGTAATCTTCGCTTTTATATCGCGTAAAGATGCCACAGGTTTTCACCACCTTTTTTCCGGAAGTTGGCACGATTAGTAAGAATCCTCTTCCTAATCTACGTTGCAAGATATTCTTGCTCATGATTGAAGGAAAAGAATAGGTGCACCTACTCTTTTCCTTTACATAACCGTCAGCAATCTCAGAGGCTGAGATGCCTTATATATTATCTAGCGTCGGCGGCTTGTACGAGCCGCTTCCGCTTTTATTAATCTAGTTCCGCCTCTTAGCCGATGGGGCTGAACAGTCGGCTTCACTTTTATTATTATTCAGAAGCTACGAATACTTTTTTAAATCCGTTAATTGCTGCTGCAAATTTGTCGTCATCCGCAAGTTTCTTAGTTGTGCGGATTTCTTCTAATAAGTCAGTCGCATTAGAATCTAACCAAGCATGGAATTCTTCTTCGAAACGAGTGATATCTACTACCGGGATATCATCTAGGAATCCACGTGTTAAAGCGTAAAGAATGATAACTTGTTTCTCTACACGTAACGGTTTGTGTAATCCTTGTTTTAATACCTCAACAGTACGAGCACCACGGTTTAATTTCGCTTGAGTTGCTTTATCAAGGTCAGAACCGAACTGAGCGAACGCTTCTAACTCACGGTAAGATGCAAGGTCAAGACGAAGTGTACCTGATACTTTACTCATTGCTTTAATCTGAGCAGATCCACCTACACGAGATACAGAAGTACCCGCATCAATCGCTGGACGTACGCCAGAGAAGAATAGGTCAGATTGTAAGAAGATTTGTCCATCCGTAATAGAAATTACGTTTGTTGGGATGTATGCTGATACGTCCCCTGCTTGTGTTTCGATGAAAGGTAGTGCAGTTAAAGAACCGCCGCCTCTTGCATCACTTAATTTTGCTGCACGCTCTAATAAGCGAGAATGTAAGTAGAATACATCCCCTGGATAAGCTTCACGACCTGGAGGACGACGTAATAGTAATGACAGCTCACGGTAAGCCGCTGCTTGTTTTGATAAGTCATCATATACTACTAATACGTGTTTACCATTGTACATGAACTCTTCACCCATTGTTACACCAGCATAAGGAGCTAAGTATAATAATGGAGCTGGTTGAGAAGCAGATGCAGTTACAACGATTGTGTACTCTAATGCACCGTGCTTACGTAGTGTTTCTACTACGTTACGTACAGTTGATTCTTTTTGTCCGATAGCTACATAGATACAAATCATATCTTCATCTTTTTGGTTAATGATTGTATCAAGTGCAACTGCTGTTTTACCAGTTTGACGGTCACCGATGATTAACTCACGTTGACCACGGCCAATTGGTACAAGAGCGTCGATCGCTTTAATACCTGTTTGAAGTGGCTCATGAACAGATTTACGATCCATTACACCTGGTGCTGGACTTTCGATTGGACGAGTGTTTGTTGTATTGATTGGGCCTAAACCATCAACTGGTTGACCTAATGGGTTTACAACACGACCAATTAGTTCTTTTCCTACTGGTACTTGCATGATGCGACCAGTACGACGAACTTCGTCACCTTCACGGATTTCTGTGTAAGGTCCTAAAATGATAATACCTACGTTGTTTTCCTCTAAGTTTTGTGCTAGTCCCATAACGCCGTTAGAGAACTCTACAAGCTCACCAGCCATAACGTTATCAAGACCATGAGCACGCGCAATACCGTCACCAACTTGGATAACTGTACCAACATCACTAACTTCGATTTCAGACTGATAGTTCTCGATTTGTTGCTTTATCAGTGCGCTAATTTCTTCAGCTCTGATGCTCATGTGCTTCACCCCTATCTATTCTTCATTAATTCACGCTGAATACGTGCTAATTTTCCTTGTAAACTTCCGTCATAAATGCGATTTCCAATGCGTACTTTAATTCCGCCTAGTAAATCTTCATCTACAACATTTTTCACGCGAATTGCATCTTTTCCCGTTCTCTTTGCAAATGCTTCTGCAATGTTAAGCTTCTCTTCTTCAGATAGAAGACGAATAGAATATACAGTTGCATCCGCTACGTTACGTTCTTCATTAGCAAGAACAACATATTCATCTGCAATTTCAGGTAAGATATCAATACGCTTGTTATCAATTAAAATATATAACGTATTTAAAATTGATTCAGAAACAGATCCGAATACGTTTGCAAGAAACGTTTTCTTCTGCTCTTTTGAAATGTTCGGTTGCGTTAAAAAGCTATGTAGTTCTCCGTTCTTTACATAAACGTTTTGTACAAGGCGTAATTCTTCTTCAAACATTTCTAATACGTGTTTTTCTTTTGCAATTTTAAAAAGAGCGACAGCATAACGTTTTGCTACAATCCCATTGCTCATCGCGCTTCTCCTACTTCTTTAATATAATCGCGAATTAACTTAACTTGATCTTCTTCTTTTAATTCTTTTTCAATTACTTTAGAAGCAATTTGAACAGATAAAGAAGCGACTTGTTCTTGTAAAGCAGCAATCGCTTGCTCTTTTTCGCGTTGAATTTCTTGTACAGCAGATGCTTTAATTGATTCTGCTTCTTCTTTCGCAGCAGCAACAATAACATCCTTTTGATCTACAGCTTGTTTTTTCGCTCTTTCGATTAACTCTTGTGCTTCAACACGTGATTGTTTTAACATTTCACGTTGTTCTTCTACTAACTTCTTCGCTTCAGCGTTACTTCTTTCTGCAGCGTCGATTTCATTAGTAACATGCTCTTCACGTTCTTTCATAATTCCCATTAAAGGACCCCACGCAAATTTGCGTAGCATTACTAATAGAATTAAGAAAATGAACAATGTATAAGCAATCGTTCCAAATGGAATGGCAGCTCCTAATAATAAAGTTGGCACAAGGATTCACTCCCTTCAAAATATCTAAATTGATCATATGAAAAAAAAAGACATACGTTTCGTTCATAAAGCAATGGCGAAGAAAGTTCGGAAAAACACTCTTCGCCATCTATGTAAGGGGAGTCTCCCTTATTTGTTCATTACGATGAATGCAATAACTACACCGATGATTGGAAGTGCCTCAACTAAAGCAACCCCGATGAACATAATTGTTTGAAGTGCGCCTTTTAATTCTGGTTGACGAGCAACACCTTCGATTGTACGTGATACGATAAGACCGTTACCAATACCTGCACCTAATGCTGATAAACCAATTGCAATTGCAGCTGCGATTACACCTAAACTCATTTAATTTGTCCTCCTTTGTATTATAAAAAAATAAATTTTTTCTTACTTAAATTATATTAATGGTCATGACTTACTTTATGAGCCATATAAACCATCGTTAACATAACGAAAATAAATGCTTGGATTGATCCAACGAATACACTGAATCCCATCCATGCTAACATTGGTACAAGCGCACCTAATGCTCCAAGGAATGATGCCCCGCCTAACTTAGCAAGTAATCCTAATAAGATCTCACCTGCATAAATGTTACCGAATAAACGAAGACCTAACGTTAATGTGTTAGCAAACTCCTCAATAACCTTTAATGGGAATAAGAATTTCATAGGTTGGAAATAACCTTTAACATACTCTTTCGTACCCTTCATCTTAATTCCATAATAATGGGTGAGGGTAACTACCATCACGGCTAATGTTAATGTAACTGCTGGATCAGACGTTGGTGACCTCCACCATGCAATATGTTCGCCAGCTTCAGTTGCTGAATACATGAATGGTAAACCAAGGAAGTTCGATACGATGATAAACATGATAAGCGTAACGCCAAGCGTTAAGAAACGTCCACCTGTTTTCCAGTCCATCGTACTATTGATAATCCCTTTCACGAAGTCAAACACCCATTCCATGAAGTTTTGCATCCCGGTTGGGCGAAGGGCTAAGCTGCGAGTTCCGATAACAGCGATTAAGAAAACAATAACTGCTGCTACAGTAACCATCATAACTGATGACAAATCGAACGTTAAACCTAGAAATTCAACTAATTTACCGTGTTCCACTAGTAATTCACCTCTCTTCCCTGCTCTTATACTCTAAATAAAGAAAATCTATGATCATGACAAGGTATCCTGTCAGCAATCCTACACCTAAGCCCCACATCGCAATTAACTCTTGATATTTGGCTGCAAATAAAATTAATAACCCAATCGTGGCGAATCTTGAATATGTACTTACAGCTGTCGCCTTAAACTTCACGTTTTCTCCATTTGTTACGCGATCTAACAGCTTGTCTGTTCTACGTGCAATGATGCGCAAACTAAGAAAACTGAAAATCGTTCCGATAATCAGCCCAAGAAATACATCCTTGTAAGAGGTAAATCCCCATCCTAGCACTAGAAGCGCAAGCAAGTAGTACATATATTTCTTTTGTCTTTGGACAAGTCCATGTACGTCTATCATCATTGCTCTCCCGAATAGTAATGTCGAATGAGTCGAATCATTGCGTATACCCCTGTTCCTAACCCGAGTAATAACCCTATAATAAGAAACAATGGAAACGTTCCAACCTTATTATCAATCCACTGCCCACCAAAGATTCCAACAAGTATAGAACCGACTAACTGAGCAAGAATTCCTGACATTAAAGCATATGCTTTTATATGGCTGCGATCGTTTTTTTGCAAGGATTCATCCCTCCAATATGTAACCCTCATTCACGATGTGTTAATAATAACTCATTTTTTTGCATAAATCCTATACAAAACAAAAAGTTTACATTTTCGTCACGGAATAGATGTAATTTTGTCACTGAAAGCCCTACCATCTATCCCCGTTGTTAGCATACAATAGGGTATTAACAGTGTCAACGAGAAATCGTAAAAAATCTAAAAATTTGAGTATTAGGCATTTCCTCCCAAAAATGAAAACGTTCCCCTTCTAAATACTGGTTACATATATGCAATTTCTAACAGTTTTCTCTTTATAATAGAAGGAAATGTTCACAAGTTTGTCACTATTATATTTTCGAGATATAACGCTTTCCTTCCATAATATAGTGTTCCTCAGACGTAAGACTTCTATATTATATGTGATGTGTATGCAACTTATGTTGTATATACGATGTATATTTATCCTCCCCCTCCCCTACTTGCTTGCAGCAAAAAAAAACGAGCAGGGGAATCTCCCCTGCTCGTCAGTTGTCTTACTTCGTTCCGAATAAACGGTCACCAGCATCACCAAGACCTGGTACTACATATCCGTGGTCATTTAATTTCTCATCTAATGCTGCTACATAAATATCAACATCAGGATGTTCTTCTTGTACTACTTTTACCCCTTCTGGAGCTGCAACGATACACATTAATTTAATTTGTTTCGCACCGCGCTTTTTCAGAGAGTTAATCGCTTCAGCCGCAGAACCACCTGTTGCTAGCATCGGATCTAGTACGATAAAGTCGCGCTCTTCTACATCCGTTGGAAGTTTCACATAGTATTCTACCGGTTGCAATGTTTTAGGGTCACGGTATAAACCAACGTGTCCTACTTTTGCTGCTGGAATTAATTTCAGAATTCCATCAACCATTCCTAAACCTGCACGTAAAATCGGAATTAAACCAAGTTTTTTACCAGCGATCACTTTTGTTGTCGCTTTGCTTACAGGCGTTTCAATTTCGATGTCCTTAAGCGGAAGGTCGCGAGTAATTTCGAAAGCCATTAAGCTTGCTACTTCGTCCACTAATTCACGAAAATCTTTCGTACCTGTATTCTTATCGCGAATATATGTAATCTTATGTTGAATTAACGGGTGATCAAATACATACAGTTTTCCCATGTGAATCTCTCCTTTAGATGATATTCATGCGTTTGCACGCTTTTTTACACTATTTACGATTGTAAAGAAAACGCTACTAATATTCAAGGGCAAATTTGGCAAAATCATGATTTTACGATGAATCTATCTAGTATCTTTACCAATTATGGGAGCTGTATCCTTCATTATATCGCCAAAATTTATTCATCATTTGTATACATACTTTAAAAATAATATATGTCCACAAAAAAGACCGCCAAAACAATTAAGTCTCGGCAGTCTTCTTCAATCTATTATAGATTTGGATACATTGGGAATTTGCTAGTTAACGCTTCTACACGCTTACGTACTTCTTCTAATGCAGCTTCATTTTCATGATTTTTTAATGTATAAGCAATAAGTGACGCAATTTCATCCATTTCTTCTAAACCGAAACCACGAGATGTTACAGCTGCTGTACCGATACGTACACCACTTGTTACAAATGGGCTTGCTGTTTCAAATGGAATTGTATTTTTGTTCACTGTAATACCAACTTCATCTAATACGTGCTCTGCTACTTTACCTGTGATTTCTAAGTTACGAACATCAATCAAGATTAAGTGATTGTCTGTTCCGCCAGAAACAAGTGTAAGTCCTTCTTTTTGAAGACCTTCAGCTAAGCGGTTCGCATTGTTAATGATATTTTGTGCATATGTTTTGAAATCATCTTGAAGTGCTTCACCAAACGCAACAGCTTTTGCAGCGATTACGTGCATAAGTGGACCACCTTGAATACCAGGGAAGATTGATTTATCAATTTGTTTTGCAAATTGCTCTTCACATAAAATCATACCACCACGCGGGCCACGTAACGTTTTATGTGTTGTCGTTGTAACGAAATGTGCATGTGGTACTGGATTCGGATGTAAACCAGCAGCTACTAAACCAGCGATATGTGCCATATCAACCATTAAATAAGCGCCCACTTCATCTGCAATCTCACGGAATCGCTTGAAATCGATAACACGAGGGTATGCACTTGCACCTGCAACGATTAATTTTGGTTTATGTTCTTTCGCTTTTGCTAATACATCATCGTAATTAATACGGTGAGAGTCAGCATCCACGCCATATTCTACGAAATTATATTGTACTCCACTGAAGTTAACAGGGCTTCCGTGTGTTAAGTGACCACCATGAGATAAATTCATACCAAGTACTGTATCGCCTTGCTCTAAAATCGTGAAGTATACTGCCATGTTCGCTTGTGCACCAGAGTGTGGTTGAACATTTACGTGCTCTGCGCCGAAAATTTCTTTCACGCGATCACGTGCGATATCTTCTACTACGTCTACGTGTTCACAGCCACCATAATAACGTTTTCCAGGATATCCTTCAGCATACTTATTCGTTAAAACAGAACCTTGCGCCTCCATTACTGCTTCACTTACGAAGTTTTCCGAAGCAATTAACTCAATCTTCGAACGCTGTCTTCCTAGTTCTGCCTCAATTGCAGCAAATACCTTTTCATCTTGACGTTTTAAATGATCCACCAAAATCCCCCTTTTCTGAACGAATTACATCAATTCCCAACAGTTTTTTCTTATTTATTCAGAAAAAACGAAAATTCAGGTTGTAATTCTTTCGAACCTTCATGTTTTCAACTACATTCTAACATGACTTTCTATATCATAAAAGAAAAAAAAGACCGAAAATCGGTCTTTTCTTTCTTCTACTATAAAGTCAGACAACATACCTTTTATCTTATGATAAACAGCTACTATATGACTTCCTAATTTCTCATATTTAACTGCAAGTGGTAGTCTCTTCCGCCACCGCGTAAACAGCACGTGCTCCACCTATTAGTTTTCCACGTGTTTTGGCCATCGTTACATGTGCACTTCCAATTGCCTTCACACTTGTACGAACCGGGACAGCTACATGTTTTAAATGCATACCAATAAACGTATCACCAATATCCATTCCTGCATCTGCTTTAATAAACTCAACTACTACCGGATCTTTCAAATTGTGATACGCATATGTCCCCAATGCACCACCTGCTGATCTAACAGGCGTAACTGTTACAATTTCAAATTGATATTTTATCGCTACTTCTCTCTCAACCACTAAAGCACGGTTTAAATGCTCACAACATTGAAACGCTAATTCAATACCTGTTTGCTCTTGAAATTGTTTTAACTCAGAAAAAATCGCCTCTGCTACTTCCATCGTTCCTGATGTTCCAATTCTTTCGCCTAGCACTTCACTCGTGCTACAACCCACTACAAAAAATTGACCGCTTTGTAATGAAGCTTGTTCTTGGAAATCAGAAAGCGACATTTGTAGCTGTTCTCTTACCTTTACGATTTCTGTCATTACGCCTCTTCCTTTCACAGGTTGGTTCACCAAATTATATTTCACACTACTGATAGTTAGAATGTATTACTTTGTTTCGTATGTTTTAATTTTTCCTACGCGGTTTTCGTGACGACCACCTTCATAGTCAGTTGTTAACCAGATTTTCGCGATATCACGCGCTAGACCAGCACCAATTACACGCTCGCCCATTGCTAGCATGTTAGTGTCATTATGCTCTCTCGTTGCTTTCGCGCTGAAAGTATCATGAACTAACGCACAACGGATACCATTTACTTTGTTTGCTGCGATTGACATACCAATGCCTGTCCCACAAACTAAAATACCACGATCCACTTCACCATTCGCTACCATTTCAGCTGCTGGAAACGCAAAGTCAGGGTAATCAACAGAACCAGCTTCACATTCACAACCTAAATCAACATATTCAATATTTAACTCTTCTAATAAATTTACAAGTTCTTTGCGGATATTCATACCGCCGTGATCAGATGCTATTACTACTTTCATTTTTACCCCTCCAAAGTTTCAATCAATTATCTTCATTTCACACTCGCTACCTTAATAGGAGGAAGTGATCTCCAATATCGTATTATACACGAAACATCAACCTACCGAATGTTTTTTCAGTAAAGTTTGTACAAGTTTTTCCATCTCATCTAACGTTTCTTTATAAATAGAAAGCGAGCCTCCAAATGGATCTGAAATGTCCTTGCCTATACCTTCAGTTAATCCATATAACGTATTCAATTTCTTTTCAACACTCGGATAATGCCCAAGTACAATTTGTTTATGATTTTCTGTCATCGTTACGACAATATCAGCCCAATCAAGCAAAGTTTCATTTACTTGCTGCGCGGTATGGTCAATTGAAATCCCTTTTTCAGCTAAAGCTTCCTTCGCATGTACCGATGCATCGCTCCCAGGATAGGCGAAAACACCGGCAGATTGTACTTCAAACCTATCTCCTCCGTGATGACGAAGCAACGCCTCAGCCATTGGACTACGACATGTATTGCCAGTACAAACAAATAATACTCGTTTCATCCAAACCCACCCCTATATTCGATTTCTTACCACTCATCATAACTTACATTAGAATAGAACAAAAGAAATGTGAATATACAAAAGGCGCATTTCTCTTATATTTTTTCTAAGAAAAATGCGCCTTATCCACATATATGTGAAACCCTATTTCCAAGTGCCCAGAGTATTTTAACATACCTACTGAATATGCAACAAAAATAAGGAATCCATTTCATACGAAACGGATTCCTCTTATACAGCAATTATTTCATTGTAACTTTCATTACTTCTGTTGAACCTTTTGTAGCTGTTACGCCTACAGTTGTCTTAATAGACTCAGCTGCATCTGTGTTTGTAATAACGATTGGAGTAATTGTGCTTTTCGCTTTTTCACGGATTAATTCTAAGTCGAATGAGATTAATTTATCTCCAGCTTTTACAGCTTGGCCTTCAGAAACGTGAGCTTCGAAACCTTCGCCTTCCATTTTTACAGTTTCTAATCCAACGTGGATTAAAATTTCTGTGCCATTTTTCGCTTTAATTCCGATAGCATGTTTTGTGTGGAATAATTGTACGATTTCACCATCAACTGGAGATACAACTACACCTTCAGTAGGATCGATTGCAACACCGTCACCCATCATACGACCAGCGAATACTGGATCTGGTACTTCTTCAATATTTTTCACTGCTCCAGTTAATGGAGCTACGATTGTTTCTTCATTTGTTTTTGAACCAAGACCGAATAATTTTTTAAACATAGGATAGTCCTCCTTATAATTTACCTAAAAGTTTATAGGGCAATCCCTAGTAAAGCTCGGGATACATGTAAGACTTCATACTTCGAATATTATACTGTAAAAACGCTTTCGAAATAAATTACGTCATTACTAATAGACTCTTATTGTAGCGCTTCACAAAATTCCAGTCAATTCTGATTGTCTGAATAACAATAAGAAGTTAACTTCTATTTATATTTTCTCTTTTTTTGCCCAACTTGTCTAGAGGTCTTTACCACATTTTATTTTTTGTTGTTAATTTGTAAAATTTAATTCAAACTTTTTTCAAAATCCACTTGACTAAAGTAAGTAACTATTTTATTATTACTTACGTAAGGTAAGTTAATAACTTTTAGGAGGTTTTTAAAAATGATGGATTTCGGTCTACTTATTATTCGTCTTATTATAGGAATTACATTCATGGGTCATGGCGCTCAAAAATTATTTGGTTGGTTCGGCGGTTACGGTTTAAAAGGAACAGGTGGCTGGATGGAGTCAATCGGTTTACGCCCTGGTGTATTTATGGCATTTATGGCTGGCGCAACTGAATTACTAGGTGGTTTCTTATTCGCATCAGGTATTTTCATTGTAGTTGGTTCATTATTTATCGTTGGAACAATGTTAATGGCTATCTTCACTGTTCACGGAAAAAATGGTTACTGGGTAACACAAAATGGATATGAATATAACTTAATGTTAATCGCTGTTGCTGTTGGTGTAGCTTTAATCGGACCTGGCGCATACGTTTTACTTTAATTTTTATCTCAGATTTGAGATTCTTGAAAAAGAACTTACTTCATTACAATTGAAGTAAGTTCTTTTTATGAAACAAAATATTATTTCCAGCAGGATTTTCTCATCGTTATCTTGTAAACAAACAATAAGTATTCATATTTAGAAAGGGGATTACAAGCATGTTATCCATTAATCCAAATGAACAAACTGAAAAAGATAATTACAAATTACTTACTGGAAGTATCATCCCTCGCCCTGTCGCATTCGTTACTTCTTTAACAAAAGACGGTGTATTAAACGGCGCACCATATAGTTATTTTAATATTGTCGCTGCTAATCCACCACTTATCTCAGTATCTGTACAACGAAAAGCCGGAGAAAGAAAGGACACTTCCCGAAACGCAATTGAAAAAGGTGAATTTGTCGTACATATTTCTGACGAATCATATGTAGCAGCAATTAATGAAACAGCAGCTAATCTCCCGCCAAATGAAAGTGAAATTGAACTAGCAAAACTAACACCAATTGAAAGTGAAGTCATCTCCGTTCCAGGTGTAAAAGAAGCAAATATTCGAATGGAATGCGTATTAGAACGTGCAATTCCACTTGGTGGAACAGAAGACTCACCAGCTTGTGATCTACTAATTGGACGCGTCGTTCGTTTCCACGTTGCCGAACATCTATATGAAAAAGGGCGCATTCACGCAGAAGGACTCAAACCAATAAGCCGCCTAGCAGGACACAACTATGCAAAATTAGGAGAACAATTTGAATTAGTTAGGCCAGTTTAAAAGTGGAATTGGCCCGTTTAGCTCTGACCAGCTAAGGTTCTCTCGCACAAAAGGTGCTTTTTACCTTTCGTGCGGGAGGTTCTTAGATGCGAAGAGCTGGCCACTGGAACTGGATAATATCTAAAAGTGGAAGCGGCTCGCTCAGAATCGATTCCTGCCATCACTTAAACATAAAAATCCCCTGCTTTTTAGCAGGGGATTTTTATCATTGTAATTCTTCCTTCTTTTCCTCTAAAGTAGGCAGTTTTTCTTTTTTCGGTTTCCCTAGCTTAATTACGAAGAAGTATAGGGAAAGCAGTGTAATAAGAAAAACAATTAAAAACGGGTACGGAGAGTAAAAGGCACGCGCCGCCTCAGTCTTTCCCGCAACAAATTTCAATGACTCAATATCTAAAAACTCAGCAAACATTTGTACACCGAGCATACTAAACCAAAAAACAAAAAAACTAATAATAACACCAAAAACTTGCTTCAATCTCGTCATTCATCTCATCCTTTCTATATCTGTAATTTTTAGTGCAATAAATATAGTACCAACAAAATATTCACAGAAAGGAACCATCTCACCATTCACGAATTAACTTAATCCAACCTAACATCGAAATTTGCAAAATAATACCCCAAATTATAAGTATTCTTAGCCATCGAGGAAAGAAGGTTAAAAACTTAACATACCATTCCAATAGCTTGTTCATAATTCCCTCCTACATAAAATTATATAGGAAAAAGGATATATAATCCAAATCCAACCAAAATGATACCACCTACTATCTCACCATATGTACCGAGCATATCTTTCGCATGTCTCCCAATTAATAAACCAATCCACGCTAATAACATGCTAACAAATCCAAAAAGTAATATTGTAATGATTGTTTGTGCCCCATAAATACCAAGACTAAGCCCTACTGAGAAACTATCTATACTAACGCCAAATGCAAATACGAATAAGCTAATTCCAATAGGGGCAGTTCTAGTCTCTTCATTTTGTAAAATGGTCGAATATACGATATAAAAACCTAGTCCGATTAATAAAATAGCACCCGCAAAATGTGCAATATCTCCATATTTCTCTGATAAAAAACGACCTAGTACCATTCCTATAAACGGCATAATAATATGAAATATCCCTATCGTCATACCAATATACAGGATTTGTCTTAACTTTAGAGGCATCATCCCCATACCAAGACTCACCGAGAACGCATCCATCCCTAAGGCGAATGCCATAATTATTAAAGGTATTAGCTGTTCAAACGTCATTCATGCCCCTCCTTGGACGTGCTACTTCACAATATGCTTATCCAAGGAGAAATATTCTGTTTGCTAATCGTACCTTATCATTCAATAATAATATGATGTCCTGCCGCTTTTGTTAAACGATTCATAATAGCATTTCCTATTCCTTCATTAGGGAACGACTCACTAAAAATAACATCCACTTCACTTGCATCAAATGTTCTAAGTACATCATATAATTTAGTCGCAACGCTAGCTAAGTCACTTCGAACACCACAAGATAATATAACATCTGCGCTATATACATGCTGATACTCTTCCGTCGTTAATACGCCTACTTTAAATCCTTCTTCCTTTTTCTCATCTACAAGATGCTGAATAAACTCACGTGAGCCCTCAACAATACTAAGTGGTGCTTTCGGCGCATAATGTGTGTATTTCATTCCAGGTGATTTCGGTTTTTCCTTCTCATCCTTTAAAGCTGGATCTAAAGAAACGGTACCTATCACTGCTTCTAATTGTTCTTTCGTAATCCCACCTGGACGTAATATTGTTGGAACCGCGCTTGTACAATCAATTACAGTTGATTCAACGCCTACTCCAGTTGCACCACCATCAACAATACCTGCAATCTTCCCATTCAAATCTTCATATACGTGAGAAGCTAATGTTGGACTTGGACGCCCTGAACGATTCGCACTTGGTGCCGCAACAGGTACATTCGCCTCTTCAATAAGAGCAAGTGCAATTGGATGATCAGGCATTCTTACTCCAACCGTATTAAGTCCTGCGGTCACCTTCTCTGAAATCCCTTCTTTTCTCGGCAAAATAATTGTTAATGGCCCTGGCCAAAAATGCGCCATTAACTTCTCTGCAACTGGTGGAATTTCTTTCACAATGCCATCTAACTGAGATTTTGTACCTATGTGGACAATAAGTGGATTATCACTCGGTCTTCCTTTCGCTTCGAAAATTTTTGCGATTGCTTCATCATCCATCGCGTTTGCACCTAACCCATATACTGTTTCCGTAGGGAAAGCAACCGCCTCATTTTCTCTTAATAATTTTGCTGCTTCTTGTAACTGTGGATAATATTTTTTTCTTTCCACAACATTATCCACAACCCACATATTTGTATGCATTTTTTTCCACGTCCTTTTCTACCCTTAAATACTTGTCTATTTTTAGTTTACTATGAGATTTATCCAAAAGACAAACAAGGTTTATCCACAAAATGTGGATAAACCTAATTAATCCGTGGATAACTTTGTGAATAGCTGACAATTTAGTATTATTGCATTCTGCTCTTTTATATTTTTACAAAAATGTTCTAACTGTTGAATTCCCTCTGGAACCTCATCCTTTTCTATAGTAAAAAAGTCAAAGAACTGAAAGATTGGTACAGATTGTGGATGGTTTGTTAGTAAGTACAATTGTTGAACACTTTTTTCTTTCATATACTGCAAAAACATTTCAAAAAAATATAAGAAAGTCTGTTTATCCACATGAGGTGTGAATAAACAAGAACGAATAAGTACATCTTCCCCACTTTGTTCATAACCAATTACAGCTCGTATTTCCTCCGCCTCTTCCAAAATCATAAATTGTGCGTACAACTCATTTATTTTATCATCTTTTTTATTAGCTTGTCCGAAAAAAGAATGTAATCTTTCCACATCTGCCTTCGTAGCAAAATACACTTTCTTCATAATAAATCCCTCCTCATTTTTATATATGAGGAGGGATTTATTAATAGTACTATTTAGAGAATAAAGATGTAAAAGCTTCTACAATAAACAATTTAACTTCTGGCTTTTCTTCTTCCTCTTCTACTTTTACATACTCATTTTGCTTTTCTTGTTTTTTCTCCACAGGTTTCTCCACTTTTTCCACAGTTTTTGTTTCTTCTTTGCTTACAGGCTGCTCTTCGACTTTTGTTTCATTTTTTACTACTTTCTTTTCAGAAGATGTTACTTTTTTTACTACTTCCTGTTTTACAACTTTCGTTTCTTTTACCTTATCCACTTTCTTCTCTTCTGTATTTACTACTTCCTCATCTAGTTGTTTCACCTGCTCCTCTTCAGGAGATTCCGCCTTCACAACGTGCTCTTCTTTTCTTACAGCTGTCCCACTCGAAAAATCTAAGAAACACATTGGTGGAAATAATACACACCACCAGTTCGCCCCTTCACCTTCTCCAATTGTAATCAATACCGCTTCATATTCTCCTGCTGGATAAATAAAATTCCCATATACCTTTGTAGGAAACTTTACATTCTTACTAAATTTCACTTGAAATGATTCTTTACTTCCTTCTCTTTTTAACGTATTTTCCACCGTTTTCTCGATTTCTGGAATATGACTTTGAATTACTTTGCGCGCCTCTTCAAATGAAGTTAAATCCGCTACCCATCCATCAATTTGTGCTTTTACTTCATCACGCACTTTACGCTTTAATGCCTGATCTTTATCTGAATCGCTATTTGCTAAAATTCGCAATCGAACGGCCTCTTTCGGAATAACTGAAGGCCCTTTTGCATCAGCTTTCATATATCCAAACTGCACAAGTAACTGTGCACCAATTAATAATATAAGAAGATAAGCAATAACTTGTTTTTTCATTTCCTCCACCGTCCCCTCTACAAACAGTGTGGACAGACTTTCATATTTCTAAACTATTAAATTCAAAATCTATATGAATTTTCCTACAAAAAAAAATAGAGTAAGGTGTGAACCTTACTCCATCTCTGCAAATACCATACGGTCTTTTCCGTTAATATCAAAAACAACCTCAACATGGGCATGTGGAAAAGCTTGTTGTAACAATCTTTTTACATCCTCACCTTGTCCTACTCCAATTTCAAACGCTACAATTGCTTTCTCCTGCAACACATTCGGCAATTCTTCCATAAAACGGCGATAAAAATCTAATCCGTCTTCTCCACCAACAAGCGCTCTCTTCGGCTCATGCTCTTTCACAACAGGAGAAAGACCACGCCAATCCTCTTCCGGTATATATGGAGGATTTGAAACAACAACATCTAGCTTTTGACCCGTTTTATCAAATGGTGACAATAAATCACCGTGATAGAACGTTACTTCTGCACCTAAAGCTTTTGCATTTTCTTTTGCAACTTCAATCGACTCTTGTGCAATATCTACTGTATACACGTGGAGATTTTTATTTTCTAAAGCAAGCGTAATAGAAATCGCTCCACTACCTGTGCCTATATCTGCTACATGTAGTTCCTTGTCGCCAAAATGGCGCTCAATTCTTTCTAATACTCCTACTATAAGCTCTTCTGTTTCCGGTCTTGGTATTAATACTTCTTCATTCACAAAGAACGACCGGCCATAAAACATTTCATAACCAATCATATATTGAATAGGAATACCTTCTACATGCTTGTGGATAAACTCCGTAAAGCTTGCCTCTTGTTCCTCATTTATTTCTTCACGCATATTCATAAGTAATCCTGTTCTGTTCATCTTTAATACATGACAAAGGACAATTTCTCCCGCATTTTCATCTCGTCCATTTTCCTGTAAAAAAGAAGAAGCCCATTTCAGGGCTTCATAGACACGCATTACTCAGCTGCCTCCATCCTTTGAGCCTGATCTTCCATCACTAAGGCATTGATGAAATCATCTAACTTACCTTGTAAGATTTGATCTAGCTTTTGAATCGTTAAACCGATTCGATGGTCTGTAACACGGTTTTGCGGGAAGTTATACGTACGAATACGCTCTGAACGATCACCCGTACCAACAGCTTGTTTACGGTTTTGATCATATTCAGCTTGTGCTTCTTGTCTAAACTTATCATAAACACGTGCGCGTAATACTTTCATCGCTTTTTCTTTATTCTTAATTTGTGATTTCTCATCCTGACAAGATACAACTACACCAGTCGGTAAATGCGTTAAACGTACCGCTGACATCGTTGTATTAACACTTTGTCCTCCAGGACCACTAGAAGCGAATGTATCAACACGAACATCTTTCTCGTGAATGTCGATTTCTACTTCTTCTGCCTCTGGTAATACAGCTACAGTTGCTGTAGATGTATGAATACGTCCACCAGATTCCGTTTCAGGAACACGTTGTACACGGTGAGCACCATTCTCGAATTTCAGCTTCGCGAAAGCACCTTTACCGTTAATCATAAAGATAATCTCTTTATATCCACCTAACTCTGTATAGCTAGCCTCGATAATTTCTGTTTTCCAACCTTGAACCTCAGCATAACGGCTATACATGCGGTATAAGTCACCAGCAAATAAAGCGGCCTCGTCGCCACCAGCAGCCCCACGAACCTCAACGATAACGTTCTTATCATCATTAGGGTCCTTTGGAACTAGTAAAATTTTCAGACGTTCTGATAACGTTTTTTCTTGTGATTCTAACTCAGAAACCTCTTCTTTTACCATGTCACGCATTTCTGCGTCTAACTTCTCTTCTAACATTGCTTTCGCATCTTTTAATTGCTCACGAACATCCTTATACTCACGATACACCTCTACCGTTTCCTGTATATCAGACTGTTCCTTTGAATATTCACGAAGTTTATTTGTATCGCTAATAACCTCTGGGTCACTTAACAATTCATTTAACTTCTCATAACGATTTTCTACAGCTTGCAAACGATCTAACACATCATTCACCTCTACATCCTAGTATCTAATACAAATAGTATATGGTACTTACTCAAAAAAACGCAAATTATATTTAAAAGTGGAGGTGGCTCGTCCAGCTCTGACCAGCTAAGGTTCTCTCGCACAAAAGGTGCTTTTTACCTTTCGTGCGGGAGGTTCTTAGATGCGAAGAGCTAGCCACCGGAACTAGATATATTTAAAAGCGTAAGCGGCTCACACCAACCACACTCTCTATTCTGAAAAAAACCCGCCTTGCGCAGCGAGTTTTACTTATCTTTGTTTGTAGGAACTGCATGACAATGACGACAGCGTGGCTCATACGATTCTGAAGCCCCAACTAAAATAATCGGATCATCAAATGCCGCTGGTTCTCCATCAATTAATCGTTGTGTACGACTTGCCGGAGATCCACATGCAGAACATACTGCTTGTAGCTTTGTTACATGTTCAGCAATCGCCATCAGCTGAGGAACTTGTCCAAATGGTAGACCACGGAAATCTTGGTCTAAACCAGCTACAATGACACGATAGCCACGATTTGCCAATACTTGCACCACTTCCACAATGTCCCCATCAAAGAATTGTACCTCATCGATTGCAATTACATCCATATCTTCAGTGATATGTTCAAATATATCTTTTGAAGCTGAAACAGGAACTGCTTTTACCTTTAATCCGTTATGTGATACAACGTCTTCTTCACTATAGCGATTATCAATACATGGTTTAAATACAATTGCATGTTGTTTCGCAAATTGCGTACGGCGCACACGGCGGATTAACTCTTCTGATTTACCAGAAAACATACTACCGCAAATCACTTCAATCCAGCCATTTTGATTTATTAAGTACATGAAGCTCTCCTTTCATCTACTTTTTAGTTAAAAGTAGGGTAAAGGTATAATATTTTCACAAAAAAAACAGACAAGCGAATACATACACTTGCCTGTTTTATGTTTTTATTACTTGATACCGTATTTCTTATTGAAGCGATCAACGCGTCCGTCTGCAGTAGCAAACTTCTGACGTCCAGTGTAGAATGGGTGAGAATCAGAACTGATCTCAACTTTTAGTAATGGATAAGTGTTACCATCTTCCCACTCAACAGTTTCGCTAGAGCCTTTAGTAGACCCGCTTAAGAATTTGAAGCCTGTGTTTGTGTCCATGAATACAACTTTCTTGTAATCTGGGTGAATTCCTGCTTTCATTCTTTTCATCTCCTTCCGCCCTGAATCATTTTCGAAACAGAGTTTTTCATCTTCAGCTGCATACACAACTATATTGATGAAACACATATGATGAAATTATAACAAGGCTAACTTCATTTTGCAACTACCTGTTTTTGTCTTTTGAAATTTAAAGTGTAGACGGCTCGTTTAGCTCTGACTGGCTAAGGTTCTCTCGCACAAAAGGTGCTTTTTACCTTTAGTGCGGGAGGTTCTTAGACACGAAGAGCTAGCCGTCGGAACTAGATACAATTTAAAAGCAGAAGCGGCTCGTTCAGAATGGGAGGGGGATGGAGCTTCTGACGTAGAGGTGCTTTTTACCTCGTAGAAAGACGCGAAGCCACCTACCATTCTAGCCGCTGGAGCTAGATATCACCTTAAAGTGGAGGCGGTTCGTTCTGCTCTGACCAGCTAAGGTTCTCCCACTTATTTCTCTCTTTAATATCACCTAAAAGGCATAAAAAACTCGCTTACTATAAAATAAGCGAGTCCCAATCTTTTCCCTTTACTTAGTTGTTACATATCTTTTCGAGTCTGCAACAATGTTTTGTAAAAATTCTTCGTTTGTCTTCGTTTGACGAAGCTTACGTAAGAAACCTTCAACAAAGTCTGGTGTATCACGCATTGTTTTACGAATGCCCCATAACTTGTCTAAATGCTCTTTTGGAATTAATAGATCTTCTTTACGTGTACCAGAACGACGAATATCAATCGCTGGGAAGATACGACGTTCAGCTAACGAGCGATCTAAGTGAAGTTCCATATTTCCAGTTCCTTTAAATTCCTCGTAAATAACATCGTCCATACGAGATCCTGTATCAACAAGGGCTGTTGCTAAAATCGTTAAGCTACCGCCTTCTTCAATATTACGTGCAGCTCCAAAGAAACGCTTCGGTCTATGGAAAGCCGCTGGGTCGATACCACCCGATAATGTTCTACCACTTGGCGGAATAACGAGGTTGTAAGCTCGCGCTAAACGGGTAATACTATCCATTAAAATGATAACATCTTTTTTGTGCTCTACAAGACGCATTGCACGTTCTAACACAAGTTCAGCTACTTTAATATGATTTTCTGGTACTTCATCAAAAGTAGAACTTACAACGTCGCCCTTAACAGAACGTTCAATGTCTGTTACTTCCTCTGGACGCTCATCAATTAAAAGCACAATTAATTCTGCTTCTGGATGATTTGTTGTAACACTGTGTGCAATTTCTTTTAATAGACTTGTTTTACCAGCCTTTGGAGGCGCAACAATTAAACCACGTTGTCCAAATCCAACTGGTGCGATTAAATCCATGATACGTGTCGGTAACTTTTTCGGTTCCGTTTCCAATTTCATTTGGCGATCTGGGTATAATGGTGTTAATGCAGGGAAATGCACACGCTCTTTTGCTGAATCTGGATCATCTCCGTTTACAGCTTCAACTTGTAATAACCCAAAATAGCGTTCATTTTCTTTCGGAGGTCGTACTTTACCAGAAACTTTGTCTCCATTACGTAAATCGAAACGACGAATTTGCGAAGCTGAGATATAAATATCTTCTGAGCTTGGAGAATAGTTGATAGGACGTAGGAATCCAAATCCTTCTGATTGAATAATTTCTAATACGCCTTCCATGAAAAAGAAACCTTCTTTTTCTGCTCGAGCTTTCAAAATAGAAAAGATTAACTCTTTTTTCGTTAACTTGCTATAATACGAAATCTTAAATTCTTTCGCAAGCTCGTATAACTCTTTTAATTTCATGTTTTCTAATGCTGCAATTGACAAATTCATTCAGACACCACACTTTAACGTTATTCTCTTTTTTCATGGGTAAAGGGAAAAAATACGGAAGGCAAATAATTAATAATGAAAGGCAATAAGTTCAAGTAGGGTAATATTCACTATTGTAACCCTTTTATCTAGTTTTAATCAATACGTTGGAACACAAATACAAGAAGCGAAGACAAGAAAATTTGTCTTCGCTTCTTATTTAATTTAGTTCCGGCTCCGATAGTTAAAAAGATCGACCATTTTAACCTTTCTGAGCGAGCCGCTTCCACCTTTTACTTAATAACCAAGTTCGGTTTTTTATTTAAGCTATGACGACCATCTACGAAGCGAACTGTGCCTGATTTTGCACGCATAACAAGAGATTGTGTTGTTCCTACGCTACCTTTAAATTGAACACCACGTAATAGTTCACCATCTGTTACACCTGTTGCTGCAAAGATTGCATCGTCACCTTTTACTAAGTCCTCCATACGAAGGATACGATTAATGTCTTCTATGCCCATTTTTTTACAACGTGCTAATTCAGCTTCGTTTTGTGGCAATAGTTTTCCGTGAATTTCTCCACCTAAACATTTTAAAGCAACTGCTGCTAATACACCTTCAGGTGCTCCACCAGATCCAAATAGAATATCTACACCTGTACGGTCAAACGCTGTATTAATTGCTCCAGCTACATCTCCATCGTTAATTAATTTAATACGAGCACCAGCCTTACGAATTTCTTCGATAATTGCTTGGTGACGTGGACGGTTTAAAACTGTTGCTACAACATCTTCAATATCTTTATTTTTCGCTTTCGCAACTGCACGTAAGTTATCAATAATAGGCGCATCAATGTCGACTGCCCCAACTGCTTCTGGGCCAACCGCGATTTTATCCATGTACATGTCAGGAGCATGTAACAAATTACCGTGGTCTGCAATTGCAATAACAGCAAGAGCATTCCAGCCACCAGCTGCTACGATGTTTGTCCCTTCTAAAGGATCAACCGCAACGTCTACACGTGGTCCATATCCTGTACCTAATTTCTCTCCGATATATAGCATTGGTGCTTCATCCATCTCACCTTCACCAATTACGACTGTACCTTTCATCGGAATTGTATCAAATACATCACGCATAGCTGATGTTGCTGCACCGTCTGCTTCATCTTTTTTCCCGCGCCCCATCCAACGCGCTGATGATAATGCTGCAGCCTCTGTTACACGTACTAACTCCATAGATAAACTTCTTTCCACAATAATCCCTCTCCTTTAAGTCTTTATATTTCTGCCGTATTTTGTGAACCGTGTTTTTCTATAAAGTGTACTTCCGCAAGTAGTGATGCTTCGCTTCCCCCTTACGGAAGTATCACTTATGCGTTCTTCATCTCTTCAATTTCTTGTTTTGTCATTTGTTCTCGCCAAATGTTTGCTCCAAGCCCTTTAAGCTTGTCCACTATATTCTCATAACCTCGATCAATATGCTCAAGTCCTGTTACTTCTGTAATTCCATCTGCCATTAACCCTGCAATAACAAGTGCCGCTCCCGCTCGTAAATCACTCGCCTTCACTTTTGCACCTTGTAGTAACACAGGACCAGTTACAATTGCCGAACGACCTTCTACTTTAATTTGAGCATTCATACGACGTAATTCATCAATGTGTTTGAAACGGGCACCGTAAATTGTATCTGTTACAACTCCCGTCCCGTGTGCTTTTGTTAAAAGCGTCGTAAAAGGCTGTTGTAAATCTGTTGGAAAACCTGGATATACAAGCGTTTTGATATCAACTACTTTTAACTTTCTATTACCGTTCACTGTAATTTGATCATCATTCGTTTCAACTTGAACACCAGCTTCTCTTAGCTTAGCAGTAACTGATTCTAAATGCTGAGGAATAACGTTATCAACCGTTACTTCTCCTCCTGATGCAGCTCCTAGAATCATATACGTACCAGCTTCAATACGATCTGGGATGATAGTATGGTGACAACCATGTAAAGAGTCCACACCATCTATTCGGATTACATCTGTACCAGCACCTTTAATACGTGCTCCCATGCTTGTTAACAATGTAGCTACATCAATAATCTCGGGCTCTTTCGCTGCATTTTCAATAACAGTTCTACCTTTTGCTCGTACAGCTGCTAGCATAATATTAATCGTAGCCCCCACACTAACAACATCTAAATAAATACGTGCTCCATGTAGTTCATCTGCTCTTAAATAGATGGCACCTTGTTCATTTGTAACATGTGCACCTAGCGCTTCAAACCCTTTAATATGCTGATCAATCGGCCTCGGTCCTAAGTGACATCCACCCGGAAGCCCAATAACAGCTTTTTTAAAACGGCCAAGCATCGCACCCATTAAATAATAAGAAGCGCGCAATTTTTTCACTTTTCCATTTGGCAAAGGCATTGCAACCATGTTAGAAGGATCGACTACCATCTCTTCCTCCTGTCCATAAGTTACTTTCCCTCCAATTTCCTCTAGTAAGTCGCCTAACATTTTCACGTCCGAAATATTAGGGACACCACCAATAGTTACTGGAGTATCTGCTAAAATTGTCGCTGGAATTAATGCAACGGCACTGTTCTTTGCACCGCTTACTCGAATTGTTCCATTTAAAGCTCTTCCGCCTTCAATTAGCAATTTTTCCATATTGAGCTCCCTTCTTGTGAATGTATTTACTTTCTATCTTTTCATAGAAAGCTCCCCTTAAGAATCTCAATTACTCTTTCCATCCCAAAACTCAATAAATAGGAAACCATTATCTCCATTTCTCCTGTAGCACGAATAGATAAAGATCAACTATTCATCGAATTCACTTTATCAATTTAGATACGTTATCACATTTATTAATAGGACTATGCACATTATTTTCTATTTAAAAACCAAAAATGATAAAATCTTTCGACTTGTTCACGCTTTCATTATACAACGAAAGGAAACCGTCTAAAAGACTAGACGGTTTCCAAAACGGAATTTTATTCTTACGCTTTACCGTTAGAACCGAACTCACGCATTTTACCAGCAACAGTTGCTTTAATAGCGTCGCGGCCAGGTCCAATAAATTTACGAGGATCGTAAACTTCTTGGTCTTTGTTTAATACTTCACGAACAGCTTTTGTAAACTCGATTTGGTTCTCAGTGTTTACGTTGATTTTTGAAGTACCTAAAGAGATAGCTTTTACGATATCAGCAGTTGGGATACCAGTACCACCGTGTAATACTAAAGGTACGCCAGTGAAGTCACGAACTTGTTCCATTTCAGCGAATCCTAAGTTAGGCTCACCTTTGTAAGGACCGTGTACAGAACCTAAAGCTGGAGCTAGGCAATCGATACCTGTTGCTTCAACAAGGTGCTTACACTCTGCTGGGTCAGCGTAAATTACGCCTTCAGCGATTACGTCGTCTTCTTGTCCGCCAACTGTTCCAAGCTCAGCTTCAACAGATACGTTACGAGCGTGTGCGTATTCTACTACTTGTTTAGTAGTTTCAACGTTTTCTTCGAATGGGTGGTGAGAAGCGTCGATCATTACAGATGTGAAACCTGCATCGATTGCTTCTTTACATTTTTCGAAGCTTGAACCATGGTCAAGGTGAATCGCTACAGGAACAGTGATGTTCATTTCTTCGATTAAAGCTTTAACCATAGCTACAACTGTTTTGAAACCAGTCATATGACGAGCTGCACCCTCAGATACACCTAGGATTACAGGAGATTTTTCTTCTTCCGCAGCAGCTAAGATAGCTTGAGTCCACTCTAAGTTGTTCATGTTGAATTGACCAACTGCGTATTTTCCTTCTAGTGCTTTGTTTAGCATTTCTTTCATAGAAACTAAAGGCATGGTGAATCCTCCTAAAAAACGTTTTTTGTATCCGATAAGTTCTTATCGCTGGTAGTATGACCAGAATAAGGTAAAATATGTATATCTACATACCGGACTTTTTTCTACACTCAATAGGATAACAACTTGTACTCAAAAACTCAACCGTATTCACCTGCACAATAGTCCATGTAAACGCTTTTTTCCATATTTTTTATAAAAAATTCATTTTTATGCCTCTACAGCGAGCTCATTTCTCACAGCTTGACGAATTTCATCAATATCAAATGGTTTAGCAAAATGCATTAAAGCTCCTAAATCTTTTGCTTCTTGGATCATATCAAGCTCTCCATAAGCAGTCATTAAAATTACTTTAATACTCTCATCAATTTCTTTTACATGCTTTAAAATCTCTATACCATCCATGCCTGGAATTTTCATATCTAACACTACTAAATCTGGATTATCTTTTTTCACGATATCTAAAGCTTGAAATCCATTCGCTGCTTGGAATGTCTGATAACCTTCTTTTTGGAACACTTCATGTAATAACACACGAATCCCATATTGATCATCAACGATTAAAATTTTACCTTCCATAATTCCCAACCTTTCTGTGTAAGTACAAGATTTAAAGCTTCTTATATCTTAACGATTTAATTTCGCTATTCTTTGGCAAATTCCTTCCTATTCTTTCTTATTTTACCGTTTCCTATTTTGTTATGCTACCCTACGATTTCACCTTTCTAAAAAAATAAATTATAATGAAAGCCGGCAAACACGTACGAAGGGAGTAACATTATGTTAAAAATTTTTTCAACTCAATTAAGTGGTTATTTCTCCAGAGTTTCTCAAAAAGAAGAAATGAATATAGAAGATAGCGCTCGTTTACTTGCTCAAGCATTAGTTGGCGATGGTTTCATTTATTTACATGGTACAAATGAAATGGAGGGCGTTGTTGCCGAGGCACTATTCGGTGCTGAACCAATGAAGCAAGCAAAACGCTTATTTGAAAATGGTAAAGAAGCAGAAGTAACCTCTGCGGATCGTGTACTTCTTATTAGCCGTTTTTCAACAGATGAAGCGGTTGTAGAAATTGCAAAAAAACTACAAGAAGAGGGACACTCTATTGTCGGCATTTCTGCTCTTCAAGAAGGTACGGAATCACTCGAACGATATACAGACGTACATATTGATACAAAACTGTTAAAAGGTCTTATTCCAGACGATGAAGGTAATCGCTACGGATTCCCAAGTTTAATAGTAGCCTTATTTGCTTATCACGGGATCAAATTCACAATCGATGAAATGTTAAATGAATATTAAAAAAAGCGCCTTATTTCAGGCGCTTTTTTTATTACTTGCTCTCTTTATTCGTAATAGAAGCTCTTACGAAGTCATGGAACAATGGTTGTGGACGGTTTGGACGTGAAACAAGTTCTGGGTGGAACTGTGCTGCCACGAACCAAGGATGGTCTTTTAATTCAATGATTTCAACTAGACGGCCGTCTGGGCTTGTACCAGAGAATACAAATCCTTCTTTTTCCATATCCGGACGGAACTGATTGTTGAACTCATAACGATGACGATGACGCTCATATACAACCGGCTCATTATAAGCATTGTAAGCATTTGTTTCTTCAGCAAGCTTACATGGGTATAGACCAAGACGAAGTGTACCACCTAAGTCCTCTACATCTTTTTGTTCTGGTAATAAGTCAATGATTGCATATGGCGTATCAGGATTGATCTCAGAAGAGTTAGCACCTTCTAAACCTAATACATTACGTGCGAATTCGATTGATGCAAGTTGCATACCTAAGCAAATTCCTAAGAATGGAACTTTGTTTTCACGAGCATATTGAATCGCAACGATTTTACCTTCTACACCACGATCGCCGAAGCCACCTGGTACAAGGATACCATCTGTGTCTCCTACTAATTCTTGTACATTTTCTGCTGTTACGTGCTCAGCATTTACCCATTTTACTTCTACATCTGTGTCGAATGAGTAACCAGCATGACGAAGTGCTTCTACAACAGAAATATATGCATCTTGAAGTTCTACATATTTACCAACAAGAGCGATTTTTGTTTTCTTAGAAAGGTTACGTACTTTGTTAACTAGCGCAGTCCACTCTGTCATATCTGCAGCTGGATTGTCTAATTTTAAGTGATCACAAACGATTTGGTCCATGTTTTGTTCTTGAAGAGATAATGGAACCGCATATAAAGTATCTGCATCGCGAGCTTCGATAACTGCTTTTGTATCGATGTCACAGAATAATGCAAGCTTGTCTTTCATATCTTGAGAAACAGGCATTTCTGTACGAACAACGATGATGTTTGGTTGAATACCTAAGCTACGAAGTTCTTTAACGCTATGTTGTGTTGGTTTTGTTTTCATTTCACCCGCTGCTTTTAAGTACGGGATTAACGTACAGTGAATGTACATTACATTGTCACGACCGATGTCGCTCTTAATTTGACGGATTGCTTCTAAGAATGGTAGAGACTCGATATCACCAACAGTTCCACCGATTTCTGTAATAACAACATCCGCATTTGTTTCACGACCAGAACGATATACGCGTTCTTTAATTTCGTTAGTAATGTGAGGAATAACTTGAACCGTTCCTCCTAAATATTCACCGCGACGCTCTTTTTGAAGAACTGAAGAGTAAATTTTACCTGTTGTTACGTTGCTGTATTTGTTTAAGTTAATGTCGATGAAACGCTCATAGTGACCAAGGTCTAAGTCAGTTTCTGCGCCATCATCTGTTACGAATACCTCACCGTGTTGATATGGGCTCATAGTCCCTGGGTCTACGTTAATGTATGGATCAAACTTTTGAATCGTTACGTTTAAACCACGATTTTTTAAAAGTCTTCCAAGAGATGCTGCTGTAATACCTTTTCCTAAAGACGATACTACACCGCCTGTTACAAAAATATACTTAGTCATGAAAAAGCTCCCTTCTATTTTGCTGTTATATAATCACCGTTGCAAAGCGCAACGTATGTAGATAACACTGTATCCATCTTATTGTTAGACTCTTTTTATTTTCTAAACAAAAAACAAAAAAGAAAATTGCTCCCCTCATCACATAAAGTAATAAGTAGGGAGCAATTTTCTTTTATATTTACACTTTAAAAGTATTATCGTCCTTTTTTAAAGAGCCCAAAAATGATTCTACATGGACGATAATGAAAAGTCAAGAACTACAGTTCTTCCTCTTCTTCTTCTTCAGTTTCATCATACTCAAGTTCTTCTTCAGCGAAGTCGTCGTCTTCATCTTCTTCTAAATCATCAAGATCGTCGTCATCTCCGTCTTCATCTTCAAGAACCTTGTCCAAATCTTCTACATCATCTTCGTCGTCTGCATTTCCGTCTGCATCGTCAAAGTCATCTTCATCTTCTTCAATGTAGTCGTCAAAACCGTCTTCCTCAACTTTACGTTTCTTCTTCGGTTTTGGCTGCGGTAAGATTTCTTCATCAATTTGCTCATATGGGTACCAGCTGCGTAGTCCCCAACGATTTTCTCCTAAATTAATGAAACGTCCATCGATGTTTAAGTCTGTATAAAATTGTGCGAGTTTCGCATTAACTTGCTCTTGAGATAGTCCCAGCACTTGAGCGATTTCTTGAACCAACTCGTTGAATGTCGTTGCTTGTTTTTTATCCCCTAAAACGCTATGTACAACTTCAATCATTGAACATTCTTTTAGCTCTTCTGGTGAATATTGCTTAAAATCCACTTATGCGGCACTTCCTTTCATCAAATATAACCTTATATATAACGGCCTGCTTAAAAAAATCCATACTATTCATTATAAACAAAAGTCGCACAAATATGCTACAAAAAAAACGGGAAACTTTTATAAGGTAATAAAATTAATAATTTGTCTGTCCCTTATTTCGGAAGCATATGGGCCCCTTGCAATACATACCTAATTTGCATTTCTGTATATTCTTCGAGCGTATACAGTTTTTGCAGCGCCCAGCGTCTAAATCCCCACATCTGTCCTTGTATAAAAATATTATGGGCAAGAAGCTGTATTTCTTTTTTATTTAATGTAAATGTTCCATTTTCCGTACACTGTTCTAAAATATTCTCGAACATTCCTACCATTTGAAACTCCTTTTCTAATACATACGGAAGTGATTCTTTTGGTAAAAAGCGTACCTCTTGATACATTATCAATACTTCTTCCTGCAATTCGTCCATCACTTTAAAGTAATTCGTTATTGCTATCTTTAAACTTTCTATACTCCCTTTTTCTGTACACACTACTTCCTCTAATCGTTCTTTTACATGTTCATATATACTATCACAAACTAAATACAACACATCATCTTTTGTACGAATGTACTCATAAAGTGTCCCTATACTAAATCCAGCCGCTTTTGCAATTTCTCTCGTTGTTGTACGCGGAAATCCTTTTTGTTTAAACAGTTGCACCGCACCTTTAATCATTTGTTCACGTCTTAACGCAACTAATTTTTCATCTTTCACCGATGCATGTACATTATGTTTAACCATTCCCTTCACCTCTCTCTATTATTTTTTGGAAGGAAAAAGCGTAGGAAAATACCTACGCTTTCGTCCCTACTTCGTTAACATACGAGAAATTACAAGCCTCTGAATCTCTTGTGTTCCTTCGTATATTTGTGTAATCTTTGCATCTCGCATATAACGCTCTACTGGATAATCTTTCGTATAACCGTAACCACCAAATACTTGCACCGCTTCAGTCGTCACCTTCATCGCTGTATCCCCTGCAAATACTTTTGACATCGCTGATTCTTTTCCATACGGAAGCCCTTCTGATTCAAGCCAAGCCGCTTGATATGTTAAAAGGCGTGCCGCTTCTACATCTGTTGCCATATCCGCAAGTTTAAAGCCAATCCCTTGCTGCGCCGCAATTGGTTTTCCAAATTGATGGCGCTCCCTTGCATATTCTACAGAAGCATCTAAAGCCCCTTGTGCAATACCAACAGCTTGCGCCGCAATACCGTTACGACCTCCATCTAATGTTTGCATCGCAACTTTAAATCCTTGCCCCTCTTCTCCAAGTAGATTCTCTACCGGAATACGGCAATCTTCAAACATAATTTCAGTCGTTGGTGAAGAGCGAATCCCTAGCTTGCTCTCCTTCTTCCCAACTGAAAATCCCGGTGTATCACTTTCTACAATAAATGCACTCGTACCGCGCTGCTTCGATTCAGGATCAGTTAGCGCAAAAACAACATAAATATCAGCAATACCGCCATTTGTAATGAAAATTTTTGATCCATTTAAAATATAATGGTCGCCATCTCTTTTTGCGATTGTCTTCATTCCACCAGCATCCGATCCAGATCCTGGCTCCGTTAAGCCGTATGCACCAATTTTCTTCCCTTCAGCCATCGGTCGTAAAAACTTTTGCTTTTGTTCTTCTGTCCCAAATTTAAAAATTGGCCATCCCGCAAGTGAAGTATGCGCAGATAGTGTTACACCTGTTGAAGCACAAACTCGAGATAATTCTTCAATCGCAATTACATACGCTAAGTAATCGCTTCCAATTCCACCGTACTCTTCAGGCCATGGAATACCGGTTAAACCAAGCTCTGCCATTTGATCAAATAACTCTCGATCAAATCGCTCTTCCTCATCACGCTCAGCTGCTGTTGGTGCTACTTCATTTTTAGCAAAATCTCGAACCATTTTTCTTATCATTTCATGTTCTTCTGATAGTTTAAAATGCATCTCCGTCTCCCCCTCGCCCTTTTATAAAGCACGGCTAATAACAAGTTTCTGTATTTCACTTGTTCCTTCATATATTTGCGTGATCTTCGCATCACGGAAAAATCGTTCTACTGGATATTCTTTCGTATAACCGTAACCACCAAATACTTGCACCGCCTCAATCGCGACTTCAACCGCTGTCTTAGAAGCAAATAATTTCGCAATAGATGCTTCTTTACCGCATGGTAATCCTTGTGCCCTAAGAGACGCCGCTCTATATACGAGTAACCTTGCTGCTTCGACACTTGTTGCCATATCTGCAAGCTTGAAGCCAATCCCTTGCTGCGCCGCAATTGGTTTCCCAAATTGTTCTCGTTCTTTTGCATAATCAATCGCACATGCAAGCGCCGCTTCAGCAATTCCTAACGCCTGTGCACCGATTCCAATTCGCCCAACATCTAAATTCGCCATTGCCACCTTGAATCCTTGTCCTTCTTCCCCAAGTAAATTCTCCGCTGGCACTTTCATATCTTCAAAAGTAAGTTGTACTGTACGAGAACCGAGGAGCCCCATCTTATGTTCATCTTTTCCGATGATTAAACCAGGTGTATCTTTCTCTACTATAAATGCAGAAATACCACTTTTCCCTGCCTCTGGATTTGTAGAAGCGAATACAATGTATGTACTTGCTTCACCACCATTTGTAATAAACACTTTCGATCCATTAATAATATAATGATCGCCTTTTTTGACAGCTCTTGATTTCAAACTCCCTGCATCTGATCCTGCATTTGGCTCTGTTAAAGCAAATGCGCCTAAATATTCCCCGGTTGCAAGTTTAGAAACATATTTTTTCTTCTGTTCTTCTGTTCCGAAATATAAAATCGGATTCATTCCAACTGACGTATGTACAGCTAAAATTACACCAACTGTTGCACTTACCTTTGAGATTTCCTCAATGGCTAGAATATAAGAAATAAAATCCATTTCTGCCCCGCCGTATTTTGCAGGCGCTGGAATACCCATTAATCCAAGCTCACCCATCTTTTGCAAAATCTCTTTCGGGAACACCCCTTGTTCCATACTAGGAACAAAGGGAGCAATTTCCTTCTGTGCAAAATCCCGAACCATTTTCCTCATCATTTGCTGCTCTTCATTAAAACGAAAGTTCATATATTCCGCCTCCATTTGCTATATATCCTTTAAATAATTTGGTAAGACCACTATTTTGTAACAAAAGGGGCATTTATTCGTAAACGTAGAATCCACGACCTGTTTTACGCCCTAACCATCCTGCATTTACATACTTACGTAATAACGGACATGGGCGATATTTACTATCTCCTAATCCTTCATGCAACACTTCCATAATGTATAAACACGTATCTAAACCGATAAAATCAGCGAGTGTCAAAGGCCCCATCGGATGGTTCATACCAAGCTTCATGACCTCATCAATTGCTTCTTTCGTCGCTACACCTTCGTATAACGTATAAATTGCTTCGTTAATCATCGGTAGCAAAATGCGGTTTGATACAAAACCTGGGAAATCATTTACTTCAACTGGCACTTTCCCAATTTTTTTCGTAATATCTTCAATTGCTTCATATACTGCATCATCTGTAGCCAAACCACGAATAATCTCAACAAGCTTCATAACTGGAACTGGATTCATAAAGTGCATGCCGATTACTTTTTCCGGACGCTTCGTTACCGCTGCAATTTCTGTAATTGGCAGAGATGACGTATTTGTCGCTAAAATTGCGTGTTCTGGAGCAATTTCATCTAGATTCGCAAAGATTTTCTTTTTAATATCCATTTTCTCAACAGCTGCTTCAATAATAAGATCCGCTTCTTTCACACAATCTAAATCAAGCGTTACTGTAAGACGATTTAATGTCGCTTCCTTCTCTTCTTCCTTCATGCGTCCTTTTTCTACTTGGCGCGCTAAGTTTTTCGTAATGATAGCCAATCCTCTATCTAATTGCTCTTGTTTTAAATCTTGTACCTTCACGTCATATCCTGCCATTGCACATACTTGTGCAATTCCTGATCCCATTTGCCCTGCACCAATTACAACAATGTTTTGTACACCCATTTTTTCTTCCCCCTTAATTGTTAATAAATTTTATACCCTCGAACTTTAATTAGTGAACTTCAATCATCACTGCGTCCCCTTGACCGCCACCGCTACAAATCGATGCAATTCCAATTCCGCCGCCGCGCTGCTTAAGTGCATGGATTAGCGTAACGATAATGCGCGCTCCGCTTGCTCCAATTGGATGGCCCATCGCTACCGCGCCGCCATTTACATTCAATTTTTCTGGATCAATTCCTGCGATTTCTGTACTTGCAATTGCTACCGCTGCAAATGCTTCATTAATCTCGAATAAATCGATGTCTTCAATTGTCTTGCCTGTTTTTTCAAGCAATGCGTTAATTGCATAACCTGGCGTTCTTGGGAAATCTTTAGATTCCACTGCAATTGCTGTATGCGCCAAAATTGTCGCTAATGGCTTTCTTCCTTCTTGCTTCGCTCTGTCTTCGCTCATTAACACAAGTGCGGCACCACCATCGTTTAGTCCTGGCGCATTACCAGCTGTCACCGCCGCTTCCTTATCAAATACAGGTTTTAACTTTGCTAACTTTTCAATCGTTGTATCTTCACGTGGCGCCTCATCCTTTGCAACGACAATAGGATCGCCTTTTCTTTGCGGGATCGTTACTGGCACGATCTCCTCTTCAAAACGTCCTTCTTTATGCGCTGAAACCGCACGCTGATGGCTACGATATGCCCATTCATCTTGTGCTTCGCGAGAAATTCCATCTTCCTTCGCAACTTCTCCGCCATAAACACCCATGTGTGTACCTGAAAATGCGCATGTTAAACCGTCAGCAACGTTTAAATCAATAACTTCGTTGTTGCCCATTCTGTATCCCCATCTTGCTCCGCGTAAAATGTAAGGACTGTTACTCATCGACTCCATACCGCCAGCTACAACCAGTGATTGATCGCCAGTACGAATAATTTGATCCGCTAACGTAACCGCACGAAGTCCTGATGCACAAACTTTATTCACTGTTTCCGTCTGCACTTCCCAAGGGATTCCAGCAGCCCTTGCAGCTTGACGCGATGGAATTTGCCCCTGTCCCCCCTGAATAACCGTTCCAAATATAACTTCTTCAACATCACTAGCCGCAACATTTGCTCTTTCAAGCGCTGCTTTAATTGCAATTCCTCCAAGTTCCGTCGCTTTTACATCTTTTAAAGATCCTCCAAATTTTCCAACTGGTGTTCTTGCAGCACTTAAAATAACTGTTTTACTCATGTTTCTTTCCCCCATTTCTTTTTTTAACACTGAGCGCTCGCTCGGTATCCCTACGTTGAGAAGAGGTGCAATCATTGCACCTCTTTCTAAAGTTGTATACATTCTTATAAACTACATCGCTTCTTTTTTCTGTCCGATAACAGATCGTTCTAAAATCTCTGTCACATCAAGAGTTTGAACTTTCTCTTCTACCTCTTTCGCTTTCGTTCCATCACTGATCATCGTTAAGCAATATGGACAACCTGTACCGATAATGGATGGCTGTACAGCTAATGCTTGTTCTGTACGAGCAACGTTAATACGAGAACCTGTTGTTTCTTCCATCCACATTAAGCCACCACCTGCGCCACAGCACATTCCAGTTTCACGGTTACGTGCCATTTCTACAAGATTCACTCCAGGAATCGCTTTCAAAATGTCACGTGGCGCTTCGTACACTTCGTTGTATCTTCCTAAATAACAGGAATCATGGTACGTAACTGTTTCTTCAATAGCGTGAACAGGCTTTAAGCGCCCTTCTTTCACCCACTGAGCTAACAATTCTGTATGATGATAGACTTCTGCTTGCAAGCCAAAGTCCGGATACTCATTTTTAAATGTGTTATAAGCATGAGGATCAATCGTAACGATTTTCTTCACTCCTGCCTTTTCAAATTCTTCGATATTCTTTGTCGCCATCTCTTGGAATACAAATTCATTTCCAAGGCGGCGTGGTGTATCTCCAGAATTCTTTTCTTTATTACCGAGAATTGCGAATGAAATGCCTGCTTCGTTCATTAACTTCGCAAACGATATCGCAATCTTCTGACTACGATTGTCGTATGATCCCATTGAACCAACCCAGAATAAATACTCGAATTCCTCCCCAGCTTTTGATTTTTCTTTTACAGTTGGAACTGTTACTTCGTCATCACCTTGGCGCCATGTTTCACGCTCTTTACGGTTCAGACCCCACGGATTCCCTTGACGCTCGATATTTGTCATCGCGCGTTGTGCTTCCGCGTCCATTTTTCCTTCTGTTAAAACGAGATATCGACGTAAATCAATAATTTTGTCAACATGCTCATTCATAACTGGACATTGATCTTCACAGTTACGACACGTTGTACATGCCCAAATCTCTTCTTCTGTAATAACATCTCCGATTAAACTCGGATCGTAAGCGAGAGTTGTAGCCGCTGATTCTTGTTGTCCTTTTCCAGCTGCCATCATCGCTAACTGATTTCCTTGTGTATTATTAAAGGCAACTACTGGAACCCACGGTGCTTTTGATGTTACCGCAGCTCCTTTATCAGTTAAATGATCACGAAGTTTTAAAATTAAGTCCATCGGCGATAACATTTTTCCTGTTCCTGTTGCCGGACACATATTTGTACAACGACCACACTCTACACAAGCGTATAAGTCAATAAGTTGATTTTGTCTAAAGTCTTCAATTTTACCAACACCAAATGTTTCTTGCGTTTCATCTTCAAAATCAATCTTTTCAAGCTTCCCTGGGTTTGAAAGACGACCGAAGAATACATTAGCTGGTCCCGCAATTAAATGCGCATGTTTTGATTGTGGAACATAGACTAAAAACGTTAACAAAATTAGTAAATGCACCCACCAAGAAAAATAGAACACTGAAATGGCTACGGTTTCATTTATCCCGCTAAAAACGTAAGCGATTGCAGAAGCGATTGGTTCACTCCATGAAAGCTCCTCGCCATGCCATATAAGTCCCATACCGTTACCAAGTAGCACAGAAATCATTAAGCCACCGATAAAGATAAGAACAAGACCTGATTTGAAGTTACGTTTTAAACGAACAAGCTTTTCTACATAACGTCTATGAAAAGCCCAAAATACTGCAATTAAAATAACAAGTGTGACAATTTCCTGGAAGAATGTAAATGCAGGGTATAGTGGTCCAAGTGGAAGATGTGATCCTGGTGCGAGTCCTTTCCAAACGAAGTCAATTGCTCCAAATTGGACAAGAATAAATCCGTAAAAGAACATAACGTGAATGATGCCGCTTTTCTTATCTTTCAGCAGCTTTTTCTGACCGAAAACATTGACCTTAAGGAGATCCCAACGCTCTTTAAAACGACGGTCAAATTCAATTTTTTTTCCTAATTGTATGTAGGCCATTCTCGTCCGTATAAGATATACAAACAAATATCCTGCATAAGCAATAACAGCAATGGCAGCCAGCCAATTAATGATCAGTAAGCTATTCATTTTTATGCTACCCCTCTCTTTGTAAGCCCTCTTTCTTTTTTTGAATCTTCAAAAATATATAATTTTCTGAATTATATCCCCTATCCCCATTATATAATGAGTGAGCATTCAGTCAACAGTTTTTTGTTATAGAACAACACATTTTTTCATAAAGCTGTTTATTTCGGTGAAACTATAAAGTGAAACTTTAATCAGTAGGGCTTTTACGGGCAGTTGATTTCCAAACTAACTTCTACTTATCCACCAGTTTTTGAGGTGAGAGGCTTACTGCCCGTTAAAGCGGGATAAAGTGAAACTTTAATCAGTGCAACATACTATCATCTGATGAAATTTATAATAACAGCCGTGCTACCCGTATCATTTGTAACACACTGAAGGTGAAAAGAATGCGAAGGAGGGAATTCACTGATGCTCTACTTATCTCTTTTGTTAATATCCGTTGCTCTTTGGATTATAATTGATCTTTCATACGGGAGATTTCTTCATTTAAAACGGGTAAGCTCTCGCACTTTCCCTTTACGTCAAAGTGATTTTCACCTTTATACATACGGGAAAGATTTATATGACGCTTTATTTACTGATATAAAACAAGCACAGCACCATATTCATATTTTATTCTTCATTGTAAAAAATGATAAAATCAGTCGCGAATTTTTAAAGTTGTTGATTGATAAGGCTCAGGAAGGAATTGAAGTACGACTTTTACTTGATCGATTTGGCAGCCATTATTTATCAAACGAAGCTATTCGCTCCCTGCGAAAACACGGTGTATCTTTTTCATTTTGTCATAAGGTAAAATTTCCTCTGCCTTTCTTTTCTGCTAATCAAAGAAACCATAGAAAAATTACAGTGATTGATGGGAAAACTGGCTATATCGGGGGATTTAATATCGGCGAAGAGTATCTGGGGCATAATGAATATTTAGGATTATGGCGAGACTATCATTTACGTCTTACAGGAGAAGGGGTTCAAGATTTACAAAAGCAATTTTTGCATGACTGGTTTGATGATACGAAACAGAATTTATTGGATGCTTCTCTTTATTTTCCAAAACAAAACCCAGGTACCATACTGCATCAATTTATTCCGACTGATGGTGCTTATTTACAGCATACTTTTTTACATTTAATTAACGGAGCAAAAAAAGAAATCTGTATCGGTACACCATATTTCATTCCTGGAAAAAAAATTATGAATGCCTTATTAAAAGCAAGAGAAAGAGGGGTTCAAATCACAATTCTTGTTCCAGAAAAAGCTGATCACCCTCTCGTTCGAGAAGCAAAATTCCCGTACTGCCGAAAATTAATACAGGCTGGTTGCAATATTTATGCATTTCAACAAGGTTTTTTTCACGCCAAAATTATTATAGTGGATGATGATATTTGTGATATCGGAACAGCAAACTTTGATATGAGAAGTTTATATATTAACCATGAAATAAACTGCCTGTTATATAGTAAACATTTCGTTCAAACAGTAAAAAATAAATTCCATGAAGACCTAAAGAATGCATCCATACTTTCCTATAGCGATGTAAACCCAACTTCTCTTATCGATAGAGGAAAGGAATGGATTGGAACAATGCTTGCTTTCTTTTTATAGGAAAGACAATGAATAAAAGAGGTGTATCTTATATGATTATGCGGTTTGGATATGTCTCACATGCAATGGCACTCTGGGACTGTTCTCCTGCCAAAACAATGACGTTTACAAGCTTTAAGAAACTCAGCAAGCAAGAGCGAGAAGACAAACTGTACCATATTATAAAGCAAAATTTAGAGCACACAATACGTATCCTACATTACAATATAGCGCATGAAATCCCACTATATCGCCTATCGTCTTCAATCGTCCCACTTGCAACACATCCCGAAGTCGAGTTTGACTATATTGGGGTATTCACACCACTTTGGCGTAAAATAGGAGCTTTAATTAAAGAACACAATTTACGAATAAGTTTTCATCCAAATCAATTTACGCTATTTACAAGCGACAAGCCACATATTACTACTAACGCTATTACGGATATGACTTATCATTATAAAGTATTAGATGCTATAGGCATTGCAGATTCCTCTTACATTAATATTCATGTAGGTGGAGCCTATGGAAATAAAGAAAAGACAATCGAGCGCTTCCATGAAAACATAAAAAAACTTCCTGCACATATAAAAAAACAAATGACTCTTGAAAACGATGATAAAACATATACAACTTCTGAAACTTTATCAATTTGCCAAAAAGAAAATATCCCATTTGTATTTGATTATCATCATCATATGGCCAATCTTTGCGAGGAACCACTAGAAGAGTTGCTTCCTGCAATTTTTGAAACTTGGTCACATACAAATATCTCTCCTAAAGTTCACATTTCCTCTCCGAGATCGGAAAAAGAATTTAGGGCTCATGCTGAATATATCGATTTAGAGTTTATCAAGCCCTTCTTACACGTTGCAAAAAAAAACAATCATAATTTCGATATTATGATTGAAAGTAAACAAAAAGACTTAGCACTATTCCAATTAATAGATGAACTTTCTGCTATAAGAGGAATTAAAAGAATAAGTGGTGCAAAGTTACAGTGGTAAATTGTAACTTTGCACCATTTTTTCAAAAAAGTAATTTTTATAGTAAAAAACATCCTATTTTATATGCTATTATTTAAATTAGCATTCCCCCGAGATTCAACTTTATTGAAACGGAGTCATAATATGATTAGTCAAAAAAAGTATGTACAATTTGTCATAATATACATATCTATATTTGCTCTTTGGATACTCTTTATTCCAAATGAGTCGCATATAAAGGAAATTGGGATTCTTTTCTTATTCTGTTTCGCTGCACTTTTTTCTTGCCACTGTTTATATAAAGCTATTAAGAAAATGAAACGCAGTGATAAACTATTTTGGATTTTATTACTATGTACTTGCCTATGTGGATTAGTTATGGAGATAACCCTATTTCTTAGTTCACTTTCCATACATGATCAATCTATATTTTCATATAAAGCATTGCCTTTTTTTATCATACAATATATTTTGCTCTTTGTTGGATTTGCTATAAAGTTTATAAAGAATTACTCTATTAAGGGGCTTTCGCAATTTTCATTCGATAGCATCTTTATTATTATTATGAACATTTATTTCACCTTAACTTTTATCTTAGATCTTTCAAGTTTCCGCATGTTAACAAAGGATACTTGGATTTTAATTGGGTATTTCATTGCACAATCATTAGTAATTTACGCCGTTATTAGCCTATATAGAAGAGAACAATATTCTTCTAGTAGAATCGCATTAATTATTGGTTTCACTATTATACTCGTATACGGTTATATTCATCTATTTCAATTGAATTTTGGGATGAAAACTTCTGCTGAAATTAATTATTTAATACACACTGCTTCTATTTTATTAATTGGACTTTCTTCCATACTATATATTTTAGATAAACCAATGCAGCATGAAACGAAAGCAAAATATTATCGATTCGATTATGTACGTTTTATACTACCTTATTTTAGTATAATTATTACTTTTTCTTTTATTATCATTCAACCTTGGGATGATAAGTTCATGTTAATCGGTCTCGTATTATCACTTATTTTGTTATTCTTGCGGCAACTTTACATGTGGAAAGATAATCAAGCACTAATCCATACATATGAACAGTTGACTACACAACTAGAGGATGAAGTTGAAGAAGGTGCATTTGCATTATCAAAAAGTGAACAACGTTATAAATCTTTATTCGAGGACCATCCCGATGCCGTTTTCTCTTTAAATATGAATGGCATTTTTCAACAATCTAATAAGGCATGCGAAAGCTTATTTACTGCCTATTATTGCGAAGTGGCAAGCTATTCTCTGGTACACTTCATTGATCCAAAAGACCACGAACTACTAAAGAAGGCTTTACAAATTACAAAGGAAGGTAGGCCACAAACGTTAGAAGTTCGTACAAAAGAACAAGAAGGCTATTATTATTATCTCCATATTACACTTATCCCTACTTTTATAAACAAAGAAGTGGTCGGAATGTTTGGGATAGCGCGTGATATTACCACTTTATATGAAAAACAAAAACAAGTAGAACATTTAGCCTTTCACGATGCACTTACTGGATTACCAAATCGCCGAAAGTTCGAAAAAGATTTAAAAGCCATTTTAAATACAGCCCAAACTAACGCAAATGATGTCGCCGTCATATTCCTTGATTTAGATCGATTTAAAAAAATTAACGATAGACTTGGTCATGACGTCGGAGATTTATTATTAATTGAAGTAGCAAAAAGATTACGCGGTTGCTTGCGTTCAAAAGATGTCGTCGCTCGCCAAGGTGGAGATGAGTTTACAATTCTATTACCAGAAATGTACTCAGAAAAAAGTGCAATTTTTATAGCTGAACAGATTTTGACTATTTTAAACAAACCATTCTTCATTCAAGGCGAAGAACTCTCTATTACACCAAGTATCGGAATTGCGATGTACCCTGATTATGGAACTGATGTAAATGAGTTAATGAAAAATGCTGATATGGCTATGTACCGTGCGAAGGCAAATGGAAAAAACAGATTTGTTTTCTTCTCAAAAGAAATGAGTATTGCTCAAAATGAAATTCAATTCTTAGAAGGTGAACTTTCAAAAGCATTACAACAAAATGAATTTTTCCTTGAATATCAGCCACAAGTAAGCACAAAAACAAAACAAATTATCGGTTTTGAAGCATTAATACGTTGGAAGCATCCAAAACTTGGTATCGTATCTCCTGCCCAATTTATCCCTCTAGCAGAGGAAACCGGTTTTATTATTGAACTTGGCAATTGGATTTTACGTACTGCCTGTTTAGAGGCAAAAAGATGGCATAATCAAGGTTTTTCTCACTTAAAAGTTGGTGTGAATTTATCTGTTGTTCAATTTAACCATGCAGATTTAATCCCAACTATTTCAAAGGTGTTGGAAGAAACAGAACTGAAACCAGAAGCACTAGATATTGAAATTACGGAAAGCATCGCAATTAATCAAAATCAATCTGTAGTTGCAAAACTAGAACAACTTCAAAATCTCGGTATTCAAATTTCAATCGACGACTTTGGAACTGGTTATAGTTCTTTAGCTTATTTAACAAAATATCCAATCAACACATTAAAAATCGCTCGAGAGTTTATTTGTGGAATTACAACTAGCCCTTTAGAAGAAGCAATTGTCTCTTCCATTATTACACTATCAAAAGAACTAAATTTAGAAGTGATTGCAGAAGGTGTAGAAACGGAAGAAGAATGGGAATTTTTACATAGACAAAATTGTGATCACATTCAAGGATTCTTTATTAGCAAACCTGTCTCTAGTAAAGACGTTTGGATGTTACTCCATAAAAAAACAACCGTCTAAGTAAGACGGTTGTTTTTTAGAACTCAAAAGGTACTTCATTAGCTAATTGTACCTCTTGATTATTATGAGAAATTATTTGGTTTTTCTCTAATGCTGTATCTCCTAATGAAATACCCCATGCCATCGCTAACGTTAGTAAACTACCAATAAGTAGTTTTTTCATATTCCATCACCCGCATTTTTTTCTTTAAATATATCATGAAAAATTATCCAGACTTTATGCAATTATGCATATTTGTTCTTTATGTCTTTTTTATTTCTTCATTTTTTTTATAAGTGATTCTTTTAATTCATGGTTTCCTAATATATCAAAAAAGAAGCATGCTTTTTCGTAAGCATCTTCAATTTCTGCTCTATCACACCCAAGTTTTGCTAGGCATTCACCTTTTCGAAAGTATAACTGTCCAATTAATGTCATACTATTAATTTGACAAGATAGTTCAATAGCTTTATTTGCGTGACAAAGCGCTTCTTCGTATTGATTGTCTATGTATAATGCTTTTGCATGATTATGTCTCACCTTCACATCAAACTCTTTATTATCATGCAATGCCTCTAATTGTTTTAATATATTTTCAAACAAATCAATACCCTGCTTCAAATAGCCGTTTTCAGCATAAATGTTTGCAATTGCATTTTCAATATAAAGGTTCTGATATACATCTATTCCTACCAGTTGTTGATTGAGCAATTTCTTTAATTCTAAAATGCAATATTCGTAATCGATTTTTTTCAATACGTAAGCAGCTACATAATATTGCCATTGAAGAAATTGCTGAAGCTCGGGATGATATTCTTCCTTTTTCAATTCATTGCATACTCTATTATAAATTTCTTTATATTTTTTTTGCTTACAAAGTAGAATAATTTGATCTTTTAACTGCTTATTCCTCTCAATATCAGAATAAATGAGTACCTCATAAAAATGAATGATGGGAACTTGTAATTTTGCTGCAATACCTTGCAATATATCCATACTTGGGTATACCGCGCCCGATTCAATTCGACTTACTTCCGATTGATGACATATGTTCTCGGATAACTGTTTTTGTGTTAATCCTCTCATCACCCTAATTTTCTTAATTTCACTTCCTAATTTTTCTGCGTGCATACTTACTCACCATCCCATTATAACAATCTAGTTTTTTAAGTTGTCATACCACTACAATAATGTGAATTCGACAATTTTTGATATGAAATAATGCATAATATATATATAATTCGGCAAATTTTTCATACAATTCATCTCACATACAATAATAGATTAGGAGTGTTATAGATGAATTATAGAAAATTTGCTAGTGCTTTCGTTACGTTCGGTCTTCTTTGCCCTTTATCAACAGAAGCTATTCATGCTCAAGAATTAGACAAAAGTGCAGTCAAAGTTGAAATCGCTCAGCCTGGTTTAACAATCGGGAAATTAACACAACCTCAAAATGATACGAAAGAAAATATTGCTAAAAAGTATTTAAAAGGTGAGGTAAACGGGGCTAAAGCTCAACAAGAACAAGTCACTACTGAAAAAAATGTAGATTTCCAACCTACAAATAAAGAAACCAAAGAAAATCAAACCGAAGTTCGCCTTGCACAAACATATAAAAACTATAAAGTATATGGCCAAGATCTCATTGTAAAAGTAGATAAAAATGGAGTGATCACAACTGTTAGTGGTAAAGTTGTTCAAAATTTAAATCAACAACCTAATCTTACTATAACAAATTTTTTGTCGAAAAATGAAGTAAAATCTAAATTACGCGATATAGTTCAAATTCCAAGTGATGCAGCTGAGACGGAATTCTCTAGCGAAACCGTTGTTTATAAGAAAAAAGATGGCTATTATACATTCGCAACTGTTATTACATTTACTTATGAAAACAATGAACAGATTATAAACGGCAATGCTATCGTTGATCTAAAAACTGGCGAAGTACTTTTCCAAGAAAAATTCATTAAAAACAAAGAGAATAAGACTATAAATCAAGTAACATCACCTAGATTATCCCCTGCAAGTGAGCAAGGAACTGGGAAAAATGCACTTCAAGAAAACATCTCTTTCAATATTGCCAAAGGAACTGATGGAAAATTTTATTTAGCCGATTTATCACGCGGAAATGGTATTTATATTTATAATGCAAACTACGCCGATTCCCTCGGGGGATATAGTCAAGCTGGTTATCCAGGGACACTAATTTCAAGTAGCACTCCTAATTTTGCAGATAAAGAAGCCGCGGGCGCTATGAAGAACATGAGTGATATTTATGATTACTTTAAGAAAGAACATAATCTAAAAAGTTACGACAATAAAGATTCAAAAGTTGTTGCTAGTGTACACGGTTTTGATTCTACTGAAGTTAGTGATGGTGTAAAAGAAGACTATGTAAATGCGTTTTGGCATCCTGCTTGGAACCAAATGGTATTTGGTGATGGTTTAGACGGAAAACTAACATCAGCTCTTGATGTAACAGCTCATGAATTTGGACATGCTGTATTCAGTGGCACGACGAAAAATAAAGTCGTGAGATATCCAAGCGCTGAAACATCTGCACTAAACGAGGGATTAGCGGATTTCTGGGGTACACAAATCGAATATTACGTAAAGAAAGATAAGGGAAACTGGATTATGGGCGATACATTAGGCGGCCTAACAATTCGTGATATCCCAAGGGAAATTGGTGACGGCGGCCATAAACTATATACAAATTTACAAGATTTCTATAACGATGGTAATAATCAAGAATCACACGTGAATTCTGGTATTATTAGTCACGTATTATATCAATTAGCTGAAGGTAAAACATATAACGGTGTTGCTGTTCAAAAACAAGGTAATGAAAAAGTAAGTAAAGTTGTTATGCGTGCATTGCAAAATTACGCAACTTCCGCTGAAGACTTTGAATCACTTCAATCTCACATCGTACAAGCTGCAAAAGATCTATATGGCACTGCCGTATCAAATGAATTTGCAAAGGCATTTGAAGCACATGGTTACAAGTCATTACAAAAAGTAAATCAAGTAATAGAAGTAAAATAAGTATAAAAAGAAGGTCACCTCTCATAGGTAACCTTCTTTTTATATCCAACCCTTTTCTTCCGCAATTGTAATTGCCTCAATTCTATTTTTCGCATCGAGCTTCGTTAATACTTCAGAAATATAATTACGTACTGTACCCGGTGAAAGATAAAGTGCCTTCGCAATTTCGTTTGCCGTCTTTCCTTCTTTCGCAAGCAACAATACTTCCTTTTCGCGATCTGACAACGGATTTTGCTCCTGCCATAGGCCGAACATTAAATCTTGGGAGACCTCTCGTTTCCCCTTCATTACATTACGAATTGCTGCTGCTAAATCTTCACTTGGGCTATCCTTTAACAAATAGCCGTGCACACCAGCTTTCATTGCTCTTTCAAAATATCCCGGCCGTGCAAATGTTGTTAAAATCATTACTTTACATAATGATTTTTCTTTTTTTAACGCTTCAGCAACATCTAATCCACTTTGAATCGGCATTTCAATATCCATAATACTTATATCCGGTTTTAACGATTCAATTAATTTTAGCGCCTCTTCCCCGTTTGCCGCTTGCCCAATTACTTCGATATCATCTTCTAGATCAAGTAGGGCCCCTAATGCACCACGAAGCATCCGTTGATCTTCTGCAATAATAATTCGAATCATGCCCTCACCTCATCTTTTCCTGTTCTAATTACAACTGGAACTTTTACTGTTAACAACGTCCCTGGATTGATTGTACCTAGTTCAACAAATCCATCAATAAGAGCAATTCGTTCTTTCATGCCGCGGATACCATTTCCATCATGATTTTGATCTGTTAAACCGATTCCGTTATCTTTTACTTTCAAAATCAGCTCACCTTGCGATTCTAATACAGAAACTGTGCACCGCGTTGCCTTGCTATGTTTTACAACATTCGTAACAGCCTCACGTAAACACATCCCGACAATATTTTGTTCAATTGGTGATAACGAACTCGAGCTAGCTTCTTGCCTCACTTCTAATTCAATATTAGCTGCTTGTAAGATCGCTTTTATTTGCTCTAGCTCTTCTTCTACCGTAATCATACGCATATCAGAAATTAATTCTCTCAGCTGTTTTAAGGCTGTACGAGACGTTTGTGTAATTTCCTTCGCTTCCGCACTTGCACGCTCTGGATTTTTCACAATTAACTTCTCTACAAGCTGGCTTTTCAAAGTAATAAGAGATAACGTATGCCCTAATGTGTCATGAAGATCTCTTGCAATCCGCTGCCGTTCTTCACGTTTTACTAAGTCTTTAATTTGCTCGTTCGCCTGATCCAATTGATTTCTTAACATCTTTTTCTGATTAAAATTGCGCATACCAAATGGCGTAAGAAGCATTAAAATAAACATTGGAACGATATTTACTAAACTTGTAGTTGTTAGTTGATTCATATTTACAAATAAAAATGCTCCAAGCATGATAACTAACGAACATAACAGCACTCGAAATACTTTCTTATTTGGCGCAAATCCCATCGCACTTGCTGTGAAAAAGCCAAAAAATATCATAAAAGGATTATAAAATAAAGCAAATAAAAAGATGAGTACCATTTGAATACACGCCCAAAAAACAAACGTCCTCTGAACAAAATAAAGCTGACGGTATGTGACGATAAAAATTATCAACATACCGCTTCCTATTACAAGCTTCCATCCTGATGCCTGCGCTAAGTGATAAATTGGAAATAATAGATAAACAAACCACATATACGGGAAGAATCCCATATGTTTCGGAAAAATCTCAATCCTCTTCTTCTCTATCATTTATACCGCTTCCTGTCTTTTTCTTATATATATTGATACTACAACAAATATAAGGAAATAACCTCCTAATACCGCGATATTTTCCCATCCAATTGATTTTCCAGCTACAATATCCCACGCACCACTTCCGAAATGGTATGTCGGTGTCCATTCACCAATCGTTCTTAATATTTTGGGGAATACTTCAATCGGCATCCATAACCCACCAACTATAGCTAAACTCATATTTAAAATATTTGCTAAGCCAGCAGCTGCGTCCGCCTTCTTAATGGAACCTATTACTGTTCCTAATGCTAAAAATGGTGTTACCCCTAACAATAACCATAATCCCGCACCAATCCATTGCCCTACCGTTAACTCAACATGATTAATTAGTATCCCTGCAATAAAGATAACTAATATTGAAAAAGCATTTACTACTGTTTGTGCAATAATTTTAGCAGTTATATACGCACCCTCTGGAAGTGGTGTGATTTTCAAAAGATGTGTCCATCCTTGTCCTCTTTCCTGAGAAAGTCTCACACCGAAACTAAAGAGTGCAGTCCCTACAATACTGAAAGTTGCCATCGAAATTAAATAGTGTGCTTTCCACGCATCTCCGTTTTGTGGTACTTGAACAACATTTGTAAAAATGTAGTAAAACATAACAGGCATTAATAATGAGAAAAAGATAAATAATTTATTGCGGAATGTACGTAAAATTTCTATTTTGCACTGCATCCATAACGCTCTCATGCGATTTCCTCCTTCTGATTTGCAACGAATTGTTCAAATGCTTCATCAAGACTTCCACGTTCAACTGAAACATCTGTTACAGGTAAACTCCTTTGATAAATGGCTTTTAAAGTTGCATCCGTATCCTCTGTTGTTAAAATGAAGCGTCCTTCGTTTGACTTAACTTCTGTTACATTTGGTAATTCCTTTAGTAATTTTGTAGGAATGCTTTCCTTCGAGTAAAATGTGATTGTTTTTCGCGAAATCGTCGCTTTCATTTCGTCTGGTGTACCATCTGCGATAATCTTTCCGTTCGCAAATAATAAGATACGATTTGCTAAAGCATCTGCTTCTTCTAAATAATGCGTCGTTAAAATAATTGTTTTCCCTTCACTTGCTAACTTTCGAATCGTTTCCCAAAACATTCTTCGAGACGTAATATCCATTCCGACTGTCGGCTCATCTAAAAATAACAAATCTGGATTTCCCGCAAGTGCAAGCGCAAAATTCAACCTTCTTTTTTGCCCACCTGATAACTTCTCACATCTTTGCTTTCGCTCTGATTCTAAATTTGATAACTGCAGTAACGTTTCTTTCGCTATAGGATTCGTATAATAACTACGGAATAACTCGATTGCCTCTTCCACCGTAATACTATCAATGACACTTACTTCTTGCAGCATCGCACCGAGGCTATTACGAACATCTCTATGCTTTGGACTCTTTCCAAATATAAAGACCTTACCTTCTGTCGGGTCCTTTAATCCAAGCATCATCGACATCGTCGTTGTTTTCCCCGCACCATTCGGACCAAGTAACGCTACTATTTCCCCTTTATTTACATGAAATGAAACATTATTTACTGCGTTTTTATGTTTAAATGTTTTAGAAACACCATTTACTTCAATAATCTTTTCCATCTCTCCACCCCCGCTGTTTCTTATATTTACATTGTATTACTTGGAAAACTTAGGAAACAGTATGATGCGTCATGACATCGATATGACAATTGTCATGTATTCTTTATGAGAGGAATCAAGCTGCATACCGCAAGCGAGTAGCAGGACGAAAATAAACATGATACAATCGGTTAAGATATATATTCGAGGAAGGACAGTGGTTTTCATGATTATTCGTAATGAACAAGATTTAGAAGGCTTACGAAAAATCGGCCGCATCGTTGCGCTTGCACGTGAAGAAATGAAAAAAGAAGCGAAGCCAGGTATGACAACGAAAGAGCTTGATTTGATCGGTAAAAAAGTATTAGATGAGCATGGTGCTATTTCTGCACCTGAAAAAGAATATGATTTCCCAGGTGTAACTTGCATTAGTGTAAATGAGGAAGTTGCTCATGGTATTCCAGGAGATCGCGTATTAAAAGAAGGCGACTTAGTAAACGTCGATGTATCTGCTGCACTTGATGGCTATTATGCAGATACAGGTATCTCATTTGTTCTTGGAGAAGACGAAGCAAAAGAAAAGCTTTGCCAAGCAGCGGTTGATGCATTTTGGGCAGCAATGAAAAAGGTTAGAGCTGGCTCAAAACAAAATCAAATTGGTCGTGCTGTTTCAAACTTTGCACATAAAAGTGGATACAATGTTATTCAAAACTTAACTGGTCACGGCATTGGTCTTAGCTTACATGAAGCACCAAATCACATTTTAAGTTACTATGATCCAATGGATAATGCGCTTCTAAAAGACGGTCTTGTTATCGCTGTAGAACCGTTCATCTCTATGAAAGCTGATCATATTATTGAACGTGGTGACGACGGCTGGACATTCGTTACACCTGATAAAAGTCTTGTTGCACAATGTGAACATACCGTTGTCGTAACGCGCGGCGAACCAATAATTTTAACAGAAATCTAATACCAAAAACGGCTGTTTTGTAGATTTATTCCACATAAAACAGCCGTTTTTATTTTTGGGAAAATATGTGAACTACTGTTGAACTCTTTATCATTTAAGTATATAATCTTTAGCGGAGGTTACTTAAGCTTATCTTTACTAAAAAGATATTGTAACTAAGGAGTAAAACACCTTCTTTCTTATTGTTTAAACAGTCTCAAAAATGACCGTAGTAACGTGTTAGTCGAATATTCTGTAATTCTTATATTCCTCTAACAATGTAAGAAACTATCATCTTTCAACTTCGGTCCACTAATCGCACAACTCTCTTTAGACAAAATAAATGACTATTTTCAAAGTACATATTGTCTTCATTCTGACCAAAACCAACCCTATCTAGCTTTTTATCTCCACATAACTTTAAGGCAAAAATAAGCCTTCACAAAGGGATACACTACATTGGTTAGTATGTATCGTAAAACTTACCTTTATAACCATTCTTTTTTACTAGATATACATGAAAACTATCTCACATATAAAGGTCTGATATCATTCTTTAATATCAGTATTTTTTTCGACATTTTTTGTCGAATTGTGTATATTTCCACAGAACTGTGTAAATATACATTTTGTTTTACGTTAAATAATATTACTTTGAACATAATCCTACTTGTCTGAGAACGCGTATAGAAACGGAGGGATAGCAAAAAGTAAATAGCTTATAAAAAATACTTTTTATATTCCATTTGTTCATGTGGAATAAGTCCCCAATGGACAAATGAATGTTCAGAGGAGGAAAAATGAAAAAACTTTTCAATGTATGTTTAATTGTATTCGTACTATTTTCGCAACTTGCTAGTTTTCCATACAATCAAGTAAAAGCGGAAACCTTAACAGGAGATTCCTTATTTGACACTGTTGAAATGAAAGATGCAACGAATCATATTATTGACGAAGCATTAAATCCTAAAAACTTAATAAATGCAGGATCAATCATTCACCTAGAATATGCTTGGTCAATAAAAGATCATCAAATTGCACAAGAAAAAGATGCAACAGTTCTTCAAATACCTAACGCATTAAAAGTAAAAAATGACCAACAAGGAAACTTGATGGCAGATCAACAAATTATTGGTCAATATTTTGTTACGGCAAACGATAACAAAATGAAAATAGTCTTTAACGATTCAGTAAAAGATTCAAAAGGTGTTAAGGGAAAAATTAAATTTGACACTGTATTCAATCCAGATTTAAAACCTGGCATAAAAGCCGTCCCACTCACTTTCCCTCTAGGTACAGTAGCTAAGACTATCTCAGTTCCTGTTCAAGTAGATAACCCTACTTCACCTACTATTAATAGTGATGATGCTAAGCAGACTACCGAAGAGCAAAAGAACGGTGACGCACAGCAACCTACTGAACAGCCAAAAGATGGTGAAACACAGCAGAAACCTGCGGAACAACCAAAAGACGGGAATCCTCAGCAGCCTGCGAAACAGTCAAAAGATGGTGAGACACAGCAGAAACCTGCGGAACAACCAAAAGACGGGAACACTCAGCAACCTGCGGAACAGCCGAAAGACGGGAATCCTCAGCAGCCTACGGAACAGCCAAAAGATGGCGGGACACAGCAACCTACTGAGAACCCTGGTGATAACACAACAGGGCAACCTGTTGAAAATCCAGACCCATCACCTAAGCAAATTAAAGAAAATATTTTAACAAGCGTAAAATTAACAGATAAAGACGGAAAACCATTTAATGATACAGATAATCGTCCAAATCCTGATTCTGCTGCCAATATCGATTTTACATGGGAAGTTTTAGAATCATTAAAAGTAAAAAAGGGAGATTACTATATTTTCCAACTTCCGGAATATTTTATCGTCCACAACACCATTACACAGCCTTTAGTTGATGGAACAGGACATGAAATTGGGACGTTCGTTGTTGACTTAAACGGAAAAGTAACTATGACTTTTAACGAGTACGTTGAAGACAATCCTAATATAGATGGTCATTTAAAAGTTGGTACGGAATTCAATAAAACAAAAATTAAAGGGACTACGGAACAAAAAATTCCTTTCCCAATTAAAGAACAAGACGTTATTATCGAGCTTGATTTCAAACCTAATGTAAAGAAATCTATGAATAAAAAAGGTATACCTGATAGACCGATTAATACGAATCAAATCAATTGGACAGTCGAAATGAACAAAACAAAAGACATTCTTACAAACGCTGTCTTCCAAGACAATATTCCAAATGGAGCCAGTCTCAATGAAGATTCTATTAAGGTTTATGAGTTAGAAGTAGATATTAACGGGAAAACGACTCGTGGAGCCGAAGTTAGTAAAGAAGAATATACACTCACTTCATCCTCCGATAAATTAAATATCGCTTTTAAAAATGAAACGAAAAAAGCATATCAAATTGAATATGCGACAAAAATTACTGACGAAAGTGTTACTAGTTTCAAAAATGAAGCAAAAGTATCCAGCAAGAATCAAGGAGATGTATCCGCAAATGCAACTGTAACTGTTTCACGCGGTACACATCTAGAGAAAACTAGTAAATATAATCCAAAAACACAAACAATTGAATGGACAATTACTTTCAACGGTGACCAAAGAGATATTAAACAATCTGATGCGCTTTTAAAAGACATCTTGGACAAATCTCATAAAGTTGATGCAAGTTCTATCGTGGTTAAAAATGCTTCTTATGATAATAACGGAAAACTTGTTACAGGTGACAACGCCACAAACTTTACTGTAAAAGAAACCGATGAGGGATTTGATTTACAATTTAATGAAGATATTAATAGTGCCTATGTGATTACTTATACATCGAAAGCCAAGAATGATGTTATACAAGATGGCGAAATCGAAAATACAATTATTGCAGATGGAAAATGGAGTAAAACAAACAAAGTTACATTACAACAACAAAACATCATAAAGAAACATAATAAAAATGCAAACGATACAGATTACAATAAGAAAACAACGAAATGGACAATTATTGTAAATGATAACAATTACGTGTTAAATGATGCTGTTATCACTGATACGTTTGACTATAGTGGACTTACATTACAAAAAGATAGTTTCAAAATTACTGATGGATCAACTGAACTGAAATTAGACTCTGATTACACACTTGATGTAACAGCTGACGGATTCAAAGTAACACTAGCTGGTAGTTATAAGTCTAATATGGATAAAACTTTAACCATCACGTACACAACAGACTTTAATTACGAGACTCTATCTAAAAAGGATGATAATAAATCATTCAAAAATACAGCTGAGTTATCATGGAAAGATATAAATGGGAACGATAAAAATAGTAAATCTCATGATAGATTCAATCCTGACGGCTATACAAAAGGAAACGGATTTAAATACGGTTCTTACAATGCCCAAACGAAAGAAATCAAATGGGACATAGGGTTTAACTATAATAACAGGACTATTAAAGACCCTTCTATCGTTGACGTACTAGAAAACAATCAAAAACTTATACCAGACTCCATTGAGATTCATCATATGGAATTAACTGGTGGTGCAGACGGTTATAAATTAGGGGCACTTGTTTCCCCTGACGAATATACGGTAGAAAATGCAACGAAAGATAATAAAAATACATTAACGATTCATTTTAAAAATGAAATTAAAACAGCGTACCATATCAGCTTTAAAACTTCACTTGCAGGTGAAGAAATTAATAAGCGCTATGATAATTACGCCAAATTAAAAGATGGATCGGAAACTATCGCCAATATTCATGGTGCATTCGAGATCAAAAATGGTGGTAGCGGCGTTACGAAAAAAGCAAAACAAAATGACAAGTACATTGATTGGAGCGTTTCTATTAATGCAAGTCAATCAACGATTGAAAATGCTGTCGTAACAGACGATCCGACAGACAATCAAATTCTCGATGAAAAGTCATTCCACCTATATGGGACAACAGTAGCCGTGGATGGCACTTTAACGAAAGATACAACAAACGAATTAAAAGAAGGAAAAGACTATAAACTCAAAATAACAACAGACAACAATACGGGGAAACAACAATTTACAATTGAATTTCTTCATACTATTGATCGAGCTTATATTTTAGAATACCGTTCACTCATTAATGCAGACAATAATGAAAAGGTAAGCAATAAAGCGAAGATTACTGGTAATAGTTTAAAATTAACAGAAACTGAAAAAATTGAAGAAATAGTAGTTAAAGTATCTTCTGGATCTGGAGGCGGTTCTGCTACTAAGGGACGCGGAAACCTTCAAATTAAAAAAGTAGATAATGCAGATCCAAATAAAATTTTATCTGGCGTAGTATTTACTTTATTCGATCGCACAGGTACAACTGCTATTCGAACAATTACAACAGACGACAATGGTATCGCTCAGTTTAACAACTTAAAACGCGATGAATATCTGCTTAGAGAAATGAAAACTCTCGATGGCTATGTCATTAGTAAAGAATTAAAAGCAGGTAAACTTGTTAAGCTTGGTGCAGAAGAAACTACAACATATACTCTTAAAAACGAGAAATTTGTTGGAAAAGTAGTACTTACAAAGACTGATGCTCATAACAAAGAAAAGCTTAAAAATGCAGTTTTCTCTCTGCTTGATCAAAACCATAATGTCATTCCTGAACATAAAGAATTAATAACAAATGATAAAGGACAAATTACTGTAGATAATTTAAAACCAGGAACTTACTACTTAAAAGAAATAAAGGCTCCTGAACATTATCAATTAGATGATCGACTTATTGAATTTACAATCGAGGAAGATCAAACAACAGTAATTAATAAAGAGGCCCAAAACAACTTGATTAGAGGCTCAGTTATCCTAACAAAAGTTGATAAAGAGGGTAATACTTTAGAAGGTGCAGTATTTAGTGTACGGGACCGAAATAACAAAAGAATTCCTGGTTATACCAAATTAACGACAAATGGTAACGGACAAATCGAAGCGAAAAATTTACTTCCTGGAGAGTACCAATTTGTTGAAGAGAAAGCTCCTGAACATTATGAAATAGATAAAAAACCACTTAAATTTACAATTGAAAAGAGCCAACAGAAAGCACTTACTGTTAAAGCGACAAATCACCTCATTAAAGGTGGTGTCACTTTAACGAAAGTCGATGATGTCGATGGCACTGCCCTTGAAGGTGCTGTATTTAAAATTGTCGATGCGAATGACGAGAAACAAGTAATTCGTGAAAATATAAAAACAGGTTCAGATGGAAAAGTTACCGTTAAAGATTTAGAGCCTGGTGCTTATAAATTTATCGAAACAGAAGCTCCTAAGGATTATACATTAAGTACAAACCCTATCGAGTTTACAATTGATAAAAGCCAACAAGCTCTTGCTACTGTTACGGCAAATAATAGCTTAAAAACGGGCGAGGTTGAATTATTAAAAGTTGATGAGTTTGGTGAGAAAAAACCACTAGAAGGTGCAGTATTCAAACTTGTCGATACAAATAATAATGACGTTTCCCCTCACACTAACTTAACTACTGATAAACACGGTAAAGTTAAAGTTAGTAACCTACGTCCTGGTACGTATAAATTTATTGAAATAGCTGCTCCTGAACATTACGTTTTACGAGCAGAACCTATTGAATTTACAATCGATAGAAGTCAGAAAGAAACTCTACTTGTGAAAGCTGAAAATGCTTTAAAACCAGGAGATGTTGAATTAACAAAAGTTGATGATATCGATGGTACAGCTCTTGAAGGCGCTGTATTTAAAATTGTTGATGCAAATGATGAAAAGAAAGTTATTCGCGAAAATGTAAAAACTGGTGCGGATGGTAAAGCTATCGCTACTGGCTTACGCCCTGGCGATTATAAATTTATCGAAGTAACAGCACCGAAGTATTACGACAAAAATACAAAACCAATTAAATTTACGATTACAGAAAGTCAAACAACTCAGGCTACTGTTACCGCTAAAAACAGCTTAACAAAAGGCGGTATTGAGTTAACAAAAGTGAATGCTGCAGATGAAAAGGAAACACTTGAAGGTGCAGTATTTAAAATCGTTAATAGAGATACTAATGAAGATGTTCGTACGGACCTTGTTACGAATAGTAAAGGAATGCTAGTTGTAGATGACTTACGTCCTGGTAACTATAAGCTTATCGAAACAAAGGCTCCAACTTATTACGATGTAAATGTAGAACCAATTGAATTTACAATCGAAAAAGGACAACAAAAACTCCTTCCACTTACATTTAAAAATAGTTTAACGAAAGGAAAAGTTAAACTTATTAAAGAAGATGATGTGGAAAGTAGTAAAGCTCTTGCCGGCGCTGTATTCACATTGCAAGATGCAACTGGCAAAGAAATTATGAAAGATTTAACAACAGATGATTACGGAGTATTAGTTATTCCTGATTTAGCACCAGGGGATTATCAATTTATCGAAACAAAAGCCCCTGAACATTATAAATTAGACAAAACACCTATTAAGTTCACAATTAAAAAAGGTAGTAAGGAAGATCTTCCTATCCCTGTTACTGTAAAAAATAGTTTACTTACAGGTGGCGTCACTTTAACAAAAGTTGATGATGTTGATTGCACTACTCTTGAAGGTGCAGAATTTATAATCGTTGACGCTCATGATACTAAAAAGGTAATTCGCAAAGGTTTAACAACTGATAAAAACGGTAAAATTTCTGCTTCTGATTTACGTCCTGGAGACTATCAATTTATTGAAGTAAAAGCTCCAAAAGACTATACCTTAAGCAAAGACCCTATTCCGTTCACTATCGAAAAAAGTCAAAAAGAGAATATTACTGTTACTGCTACTAACAGTTTAAAGAAAGGTGCAGTAACATTAACAAAAATTGATGACATCGATCGTACGATGCTCGAAGGTGCAATCTTTAAGATTGTTGATATGAATGGTAAGGAAGTTCATACGAATCTTGTTACAGATAAACACGGTAAAATTTCTGTTTCTGATTTACGCCCTGGAGACTATCAGTTCATTGAAACAAAAGCTCCTGAGCACTATGTATTAGATGAAACAACGATTCCATTTACAATTGAAAGAAGTCAAACGAAAGAGATCAATGTTACAGGCAAAAATGCTTTGAAAAACGGTAGCGTTGAACTAACAAAGATTGACGATATTGATATAACTACAAAACTTGCTAACGCCGTATTTAATTTATTAGATGCAGACGGAGAGCTAGTTAAAGAAGGCCTAAAAACAAATGATGAAGGTAAAATTGTTGTTGAAAACCTACGTCCTGGTACGTATCAATTCGTTGAAACAATTGCTCCTGAACATTACGATTTAGATAAAAAACCTATCGTATTTACAATTAAAAAGAGCCAAACTGAAACTCTTCATATCACTGCTACAAATGCTTTAACAAAGGGTGCAGTTAAACTTTCTAAAGTAGACGATGTTGATGGCACTGTTCTTAAAGATGCAGTATTTAAAATTGTTAATATGAACGGTGATGTAGTTCATAAAGACCTTGTTACAAATGAACAAGGAATAATCGAAATTAATGACCTACGTCCTGGTGATTACCAATTTATCGAAACGAAAGCTCCTAAGCATTACGTTTTAGATGAAACACCAATCAAATTCACTGTTGAAAAAGGACAGAAGAAAGCTATTTCTTTAACTGCTACAAATAGCTTAAAACAAGGTAGTATCGAATTACTTAAAGTTGATGATTTAAACACTCAAACAAAACTTGCTGATGCGGTATTTAATTTACTGGATCAAGATGGCAAAGTACTTAAAACAGATTTAAAAACAAACAGTGAAGGTAAAATCGTTATCGAAAACTTACGTCCTGGTACGTATCAATTCGTTGAAATAACGGCTCCTGAACACTATGATTTAGACAAAAAACCAATTATATTTACAATTGAAAAAAGCCAAAAAGATATTGCTACCGTTACTATGAAAAATAGTTTAACAAAAGGCGGCGTGGAACTTTCTAAAGTGGATGACGTCGATGGCACTACTCTTGAAGGCGCAGTATTTAAAATTGTGGATATGAATGGTACTGTAATTCGCAAAAATCTTGTTACGAATCAACAAGGTAAAATTAGCGTTTCTGACCTACGTCCTGGTGATTATCAATTCATCGAGACAACGGCTCCGAAACACTACGATTTAAACAAAGAGCCAATTCCATTCACAATTACAAAGAGCCAAGCTGATCCTATCTCCGTTACAGCTACAAATAGCTTAACGAAAGGCGCTGTGGAACTTTCTAAAGTGGATGATGTAGATGGTACTGCTCTTAAAGATGCGGTATTTAAAATTACTGATCTGAATGGTAACGAGATTCGTACTGAGCTTACAACAGATGTACATGGAAAAATTTCTGTTTCTGATTTACGTCCTGGGGACTATCAGTTTGTTGAAACGAAAGCTCCTGAACACTATAAATTAGATAGTACACCTATTAAGTTTACAATTAAGAAAAGCCAAAAAGAAAAGCTCCAAGTTACTGCTACAAATAGCTTAACTGAGGGTGCTGTAGAATTAGTAAAAGTGGATGATATAAATCCAGATACAAAACTTTCTGATGCAGTGTTTAACATCATCGATGCGAAAGGTAAAATTGTTCGCACTGATTTAACTACTGATAAAGATGGTAAGATTACTGCTACGAACTTACGCCCAGGAGACTATCAATTCATTGAAACGAAAGCTCCTAAGCATTACGATTTAAATAAAACACCTATTAGCTTCACTATCGAAAGAAGTCAACTAACTCACGCTTCTGTTACTGCTAAGAATGGCCTAACAAAAGGTGGCGTGGAATTAACGAAAGTTGACTCTATAGATAAGAAAGAAATGCTAGAAGGTGCGGTATTTAAAATTACTGATCTGAACGGTAACGACATTCGTACGAATTTAGTTACCAATAAAGACGGAAAAATCATCGCTAAAGACTTACAACCAGGAGACTATCAATTTATTGAAACAAAAGCTCCTAAACATTACAACTTAAATGAAGAACCAATTAAGTTCACAATCGAAAGAAGTCAAACAAAGCATGTCTTCGTTACAGCTATTAATAGCTTAACGAAAGGTAGTGTTGAGTTAATTAAAGTTGATGATGCCAAGCAAAACACAACACTTGAAGGTGCAGTATTTAAAATTGTCAATAAGGATGGACACGATGTTCGTACCGATTTAACTACTGATAAAAACGGCCGTTTAGTTGTGGATGAATTACCGCCAGGAGACTATGAGTTTATCGAAACAAAAGCTCCTGAACACTATGACTTAAACAAAACACCTATTAAGTTCACAGTTAAAAAAGGCCAAGAAAAAATCGCCTCTGTTACTGCTACGAATAGCTTAACTAAAGGCGCAGTTGAATTAACTAAAGTTGATGACATCGATGGTACTACTCTTGAAGGAGCAATCTTTAAAATTGTAGATATGGACGGCAAGGATGTTCGTTCTGATTTAACTACCGATAAAGATGGGAAGATTTCTGTTTCTGATTTACGTCCGGGAGATTATCAGTTCATTGAAACGAAAGCTCCTAAGCATTATGACTTAAATCAAAATCCTATCAAGTTTACTATTGAAAAGAGTCAAACTGCTAAAGCTTCTGTTACTGCTACTAACAGCTTAACTAAAGGCGCAGTTGAATTAACTAAAGTTGATGACATCGATGGTACTACTCTTGCAGGGGCTATCTTTAAAATTGTAGATATGAACGGTAAAGATGTTCATTCTGATTTAACTACTGATAAAGATGGGAAGATTTCTGTTTCTGATTTACGTCCAGGAGATTATCAGTTCATTGAAACGAAAGCTCCAACTGGCTATGATTTAAACATTAAACCAATTCCTTTCACAATTACGAAAGGACAATCTCAGATTACCTCTGTTACAGCTTTAAATAGTTTAACAACAGGTTCAATTGAGTTAACTAAAGTTGATATTGATCACCATGGAACACTTGAAGGTGCCATTTTCAATATTTTAGACCAAGATGGAAAAATCATCCGAGAAGGTTTAAAAACAGACCAACACGGAAAAGTAATCGTAAATGATTTGAAACCTGGTAATTATCAATTAGTAGAAACACAGGCTCCTAAAGGCTATCAATTAGATGCATCACCAATAAACTTTACAATTGATAAAGCCCAAGCTACACCACTACAAATTACAGTTTCAAATAAAAAGATTGAATCTTCGTCAGGTGGAGATGACAAGCCAGTTACTCCTCCAAATAAAGAAGAAAACAAAGGCAATGAAACATCTGAGAAACACAAAAACGGAACTTCCGAAGAAACATCAAATGAAACAGATAACAAACAGCAAGATGATCGAAATACGGATAAACACCTTCCAAATACAGGTCATAAAGAAGACCCTACACAAACAGTAGGTATCGTCCTTCTACTAGCTGGATTATTAAGTATTTTAGCTACAAAACGCAAAAAACATTATTAATAATGTTTTTACATCCAATCAATCTCTCAATTGATTGGATGTTTTTTTATACAAAAAGGACGATACATAAAGTATCGTCCTTTTAACGGGGTGAGGCTGCCCAAAAGTACGGAAAACCTTTGAACAGCCTCTTATTTTCATATGGATGCCTTACATATATCACTGATAATAATTATGAAATGCGGAAACATAATTACCATCAACTGATTCAAACATGAGAAATGAAACCCTACAGTGGTTCCATTTCTCTACATAATCTAAAGTTTGGGTACACTAGATTCATGCAATGTAGGAGCTTTCAGAGTAGAAAGCGAACCTTCGTTTAAAATGATAGCATACATATCTTCCTCAAAAATATGCAAATATGCATATTTTGTTTTTATTTCTCAATGTCAGAATATTGAAAAATAAAAGACGCGAAGGTAAAATAAAGTCATTATCCGTCTTCTTTTGTCAGTCACAGAGAATAGAAGAATAGGAGAGGAAAAAATGAGAAAATCATTGAAACAAAAAATAGTAAGCTCTTTGCTTGCTGTATCACTCGCTGTTAGCTTAGCTCCAATTGGGCAAGCAAAAGCGGATTCCACGTCAGAGGTTACACAAACTCCATCTATTACAAAACAGATTGATCCAAACCGCGCAATTGAACATGTTCGTTTCTTATCTGAAACAATTGGTCCTCGACCCGGTGGAACAAAATCCGAAGAATGGGCTTCTCGTTACATTGGTATGCAGCTTAAATCGATGGGCTATGAAGTAGAATATCAGCCATTTCAGGTGCCCGATCAGTACGTTGGATTCATTGAATCACCACTATCAATAAAACGTAATTGGCAAGCTGGTGCTGCTCCTAATTCACTAATTTCTACAGAAGCTGTTACAGCTCCCCTTATCTTTGTTCAAGGTGGGACAAAATTAGAAGATATTCCAAATGAAGTAAACGGTAAAATTGTTTTATTTGAAAGAGGAACGACAATTACAGACTATAATAAACAAGTTGAAAATGCTGTTAGCAAAGGTGCAAAAGGTGTTCTTTTATACAGTTTAATTGGCGGACGCGGAAATTATGGACAAACCTTCAATCCCCGCCTAACGAAAAAGCAATCTATCCCTGTCTTTGGTCTTGCTTATGCGCAAGGAAATGCATTTAAAGAAGAAATCGCTAAAAAAGGGACAACAATTCTTTCCCTAAAAGCGAGACATGAATCTAAATTAACATCTCTAAATGTTATCGCCAAAAAGAAACCAAAAAAGAGTACCGGTAATGAAAAAGCAGTCGTTGTAAGTTCGCACTATGATAGTGTTGTCGGAGCACCTGGCGCAAATGATAATGCTTCTGGAACTGGATTAGTATTAGAACTAGCTCGTGCTTTTCAAAATGTAGAAACTGATAAGGAAATTCGGTTTATTACCTTTGGTTCTGAAGAGACTGGCTTACTTGGCTCCGATTATTACGTTAATAGTCTATCCCAAAAAGAACGCAATCGAATTTTAGGTGTCTTTAACGCAGACATGGTTGCAACAAATTATGATAAAGCAAAGAATTTATACGCTATGACACCTGATGGCTCTACAAACTTTGTAACAGATGCTGCCTTGCAAGCAGGTAAACAACTAAATAATGACCTCGTCCTACAAGGTAAATTCGGTTCTAGTGATCATGTTCCATTTGCTGAAGCTGGTATTCCTGCTGCTCTATTTATTTGGATGGGTGTCGATAGTTGGAATCCATTAATCTATCATATTGAGAAGGTATACCATACACCTCAAGATAACGTATTAGAAAATATTTCACCTGAACGAATGAAAATGGCATTAGACGTTATCGGAACAGGGGTTTATAACTCGCTTCAAAAACCTGTTACTCAAACTGAACAGAAAGCTGCTTAATCAATAAAAGACCACTGATTTTTATCAGTGGTCTTTTATTGAGAAAAAATATATATGCATAAAAGCATATTTTATCCTACTCATTATCGTATACAATATCAACTGTAACAATATCGATTACAACTTATAAGGAGGCTTTTTCTATTATGAAAAAAATGATTTTAGCAGGTGCGTTAACTTTAGCAGGAATTACCGGCGCTACCGCGTTTATTCCTGAAACAAAAGTCGCTGCTGCCGCTCAAGAACAAAGCTTTACAAAATTTTATTCTTTGCAAACTGGAGGTAGTTCTGAACAAGAACCTGTTTTCCTTCAAAAGGGACAAGAGTTAACAATTCAACCTAACAGCAAAACTCCTAGTTACAGTGTTTATGACTCAAATCATAACCTTATTGGACGTTATTCTGATGGTTACGGCCGAATTTTCACTGCAAAAACAGATGGAAATATGTACGTTCAATTTCATGCACCTTACGTTTACTATAGTCCTGTTAGTTTTTCTGTTACTTATACAATCCAATAAACTAAAGGGCCTTTCTCAAGGGCCCTTTAGTTTGCTTCCCAATTCACTTTTACAAAACCATCTTTCACCATTAAACCACTTATATTAAATACATACTTTTCATTTGCTTTTAATGTAGCTTTAAAAGTACCTTTTTTCGATTCACAGATTTCTTTTAACTCTCTTATACCTTCTCCTTCTCCTTTCCTTTCATATAAGCTAAAGCATAAGTTACCAAGTTTTGCATCTGTTTCATAAGAAAATGTTACTTCTGTATCTTTTGCATACTCAAGTTCAATACCTTTCCCAGCAATATCCCATGATGAGAATTTTGCCTCGTAACTTGTCTCCCCTCGCTTCTCATTTTCTAAATATATATCACCAGCTCTCCACATATCATCTAGCGTTTGAACAAAAGCAAAGCCGCTAAGTAATACAAACATCGCACTTGCAAATATGACAACTAATTTTATCTTTTGTTTTTTCATAACCTTCATCGTATGTTCGCCTTCTATTTTCTTGTTACTTCTTCGTATCATATATAACAAAACTCCAATAAAAAATGGCAATACAATCGCTATAACACTCCACCACTTACTTATTCCACACGTTTTCGCATCTGTATACACCCATGATGCTACACATACTAAAAGTGCTATAAAAGCCAAAAACATTGTAATCCCAGCTATCTCAAATACTACAAATGGATTAGCGAACTCTATCATGTAATTTATACTCCTTCTTTAAAAATGACTGTATGACAACGTATATAGGAATGTATAGGTGCATCATAATAACTATCGTTATAATGACAGATATTTTATGATCCAAATGACTAACAAACTGCTCTAGGATGACTGTTAATACAATCATCCAAATAGCATGAATGAAAACAACCCATCTCTTTTCTAATTTCCGAGCATTTCGCACGCTCTGTTTCGTATGATTTATCAGCTCTTCGCTAGGAATCATCTCTCCCGCTAAACTGCTCTTTATTTTCTGTTCAAATTTATCTTCCTTCATGCACGAAACCCTCCAAATGTTCTCGCATTTTCTTTTTCGCATAATTGAGACGATACTTCACCGTACCAATCGGTATATTTAATATTTCACTCATTTCCTTGTAAGAATATTGTTCATAGTAATAGAGTACGAGTACCGTTTTATATTTTTCATTTAATAACTGTATTACTTCCCGTATCATTTCCGCTTCCACTTTTTGAATAAATTCTTCTGATATATTCACTTCATCTGCGAAATCTATTTCTCCACCATCTTCTTTATGAAACAAATCCAATATTCGATCTTTCCACCTTTTTTTCTTACGATAAAAATCATAAAACGTACGAACACAAATTGTAGTAATCCACTTTTTATAATTATCCACATAAGAAAGTTGGTGCCTTGATGAAAAAACCTTTATCCACGTCTCTTGAAAAATATCTTCCGCATCTTCTTTCGTTTTCGCTAACTTATAGCATAAGGAATATATTTGCTGCTTATATATATCAATTAATTCTTCTACCTTTTCTTCCATCATAAGCCTCCTGTCATTTATATAAGACGACGCAAATTATCCTTTTGTTTGATAAAATTTTATTTTTTTATTATCTCCATACAAAAAGGCAATCACAACATCGTGTGATTGCCTTTTACTGAAAGCGAAAAATCGGCTCCGCTTTGCTAGAATACTCGGTGGCTTCGCGCCTTCCTCCGAGGCAAAGTACGCCTCTCTGTCAGGAGCTCCATCCCCTTCCTATTCTAAACGAGCCGCTTTCGCTTTTCTTAATTACATTTTTTCTGGTGCAGATACTCCTACGATTGCTAATGCATTTTGAAGTGTAGTGCGTACTGCTTTCATTAACTCGTAACGAGCTTTACTTAATTCTAAGTTATCTTGGTTCAATACTTTTTCTGCATTGTAGAAGCTGTGTAATGCTGCTGCTAATTCAAATGCATAGCTTGTAATGCGGTGTGGCAGACGTTTTTGTGCTGCATCCGCAACTACAGCTGGGAATTCACCAAGTTTTTTCAGTAACTCTACTTCTTTCTCAGAAGTAACAAGTTTGTAATTCACGTCTCCATCTGCAGCTAATCCTAACTCTTCACCTTGACGAAGGATACTGCATACACGAGCATGAGCATATTGTGCATAGTATACTGGGTTTTCATTAGATTTTGATACAGCTAAGTCCATATCGAAGTCTAAATGAGAATCACCGCTACGCATCGCGAAGAAGTATCTCATTGCGTCCACGCCTACTTCTTCCATAAGCTCACGAAGTGTAACTGCTTTACCTGTACGCTTACTCATTTTCATTTTTTCACCATTTTGGTACAGTTGTACCATTTGGATGATTTCTACTTCAAGTGTTTCTTTATCGTAACCTAGCGCTTGAATAGCAGCTTTCATACGAGGAATGTAACCGTGGTGGTCAGCACCCCAAATGTTGATTAACTTATCGAAACCACGCTCTAATTTATCACGGTGATAAGCGATATCTGGCGTTAAGTATGTGTAAGAACCGTCATTTTTAATTAATACACGGTTTTTGTCGTCACCGTAAGTCATTGAACGGAACCAAGTTGCTCCGCCTTCTTCAAAGATTTCGTCACGCTCTTTTAATACAGTAAGTGCAGCATCGATTTTTCCGTTTTTGTATAATGATGTTTCTGAGAACCATACATCAAATTTAACACGGAAGCTCTCTAAGTCTTTTTGAAGTTTTGCTAACTCATATTTCAAACCATATTCACGGTAGAATTCATAGCTTTCTTTTTCATCAGCTTTTGCGTAACGATCACCAAACTCTTCAGCTAAACGTTTACCGATTCCAATGATATCCGCACCATGGTAACCGTCTTCTGGCATTTCTTTCTCTAAACCTAATGCTTGCATGTAACGAGCTTCAACAGAAAGAGCTAAGTTATGAATTTGGTTACCAGCATCATTAATATAGTACTCACGAGATACATCGTATCCTGCTTTTGCTAATACGTTACATAAAGTGTCACCTACTGCCGCACCACGTGCATGTCCTAAGTGAAGGTCACCTGTTGGATTCGCAGATACGAACTCAACTTGTACTTTTTCACCTTTACCAGTGTTCGTTTCACCGTAAGCTTCACCAGCGTTTACGATTGTTGGAATTAAATCTGTTAAGTAGCTATTATCCATATAGAAGTTAATAAAACCAGGACCAGCGATTTCGATTTTTTCAATAGAAGCTTTTGCTTTATCGAAGTTTGCAACTAGTTCTTCTGCAATCATACGAGGTGCTTTTTTCGCAACGCGTGCAAGTTGCATTGCCATATTTGTAGAGAAGTCACCATTTGTTTTATCTTTTGGAGATTCTAATACAACGTTTGGAATCTGTTCTTCTGTCGCTAATTCTGCCTTTAATACAGCAGCTTGAATTTCTTCTTTAATCAATCCTTTTACCTGTTCTAAGGAATTCATTATTTTGCCTCCTTCAAATTAATTGTAATTGTATATCTGCCAGCTTCTTGTTCACTTAGAAGCAATGCGTACGTTAAGAAGAGTTGTCCTTTTTTCTTTTCATCCGACCATTTAAAAAGAACGTTATCAGTTTTCGTTTGCAGTGCAAACGTACCAAGTTCACTCGTATACGTACCCGTTGTCCATTCACCTTTCACATGCGTCTGACGCATAGAAATAGCACCTGAACGCATAATGAGAACTTGTTCATCTTGAATTTTAATAATTGTTTTCACTTCGCCTTGTTCGTTCGGCTCCTGGAATGTTACATATGTACCTTGACCTTTTACATAGTATTGACCATTTGCTTCAAAAGCAACGGTTTCCTTCCTCGCCCCTTCACGGATTTCTGTTACGAAATGAACGTGTACCGGCAAGCCTGCAAGTTGTTTCTTCACGTCTTGCACACCTTTCAAATGTTATAGATATTAAATACTACTTATAATAAATCACTTTTCCTATCATATCAAAAAAAGACGCTGTCTGTCTGCTGAAAAATCAGGAAAACTCCATTTCAAAAAATAATTCACTTCTACTTTATTTCATGTGATAAAATATTTTTTAAATCTAAATATTCTTTTAATTATAGAGGTGAATTCAGTGATACCAACAAAGTTAAAAAAGGGTGATGAAATACGCGTGATTTCACCATCCTGTAGTTTAAGTATTGTTTCAAATGAAAATAGAAAACTTGCTATAAAAAGATTAACTGACATGGGCTTTCAAGTTACATTCTCAAAATATGCCGATGAGATAGATCAATTTGCTTCCTCTTCTATTTCTTCCCGCATTCAAGACCTCCATGAAGCATTTGGAGACCCTAATGTAAAAGCTATTTTGACGACACTTGGCGGATACAACTCCAATGGTTTATTGAAACATCTCGATTATGATCTAATTCGTAAAAACCCGAAATTTTTCTGTGGTTATTCTGATATTACTGCCTTAAATAATGCAATTTACACAAAAACAGGGCTTGTTACATATTCGGGTCCCCACTTCTCTTCATTTGGAATGGAGAAAGGGCTCGAGTATACAAACGATTACTTTTTACAATGCTTAACCACTAATGAGCCTATTGAAATCATTCCGGCGGAAACGTGGAGCGATGATTCTTGGTATATGGATCAGGAAAATCGAGAATTTATAAAAAATGAAGGGTATGTTCCAATTCAAGAGGGAGAAGCGACAGGAGAAATTATCGGTGGCAATATGAGCACACTTAATTTACTACAAGGCACACCATATATGCCAAACTTAAAGGGCAAAATTTTATTCCTTGAAGAAGACAGTTTAACAGGAAAATCAACGCTTAAAACTTTTGATCGCTATCTACATTCCCTTATGCAGCAACCTGATTTTGAACATATAACAGGTATTGTAATAGGAAGAATGCAAAAAGAAGCAGAATGTACGATAGCGGACATTCAAGAAATGATTTCTTCAAAACCTGAACTTGCACATATTCCTATCATTGCAAATGCAAATTTTGGACATACAACTCCAATTTTTACTTTTCCAATTGGTGGACATGCCAAAATCATTTCTAACAAAGAAAATACATCTATCACTATTTTAACGCACTAAAAAAGGAGCGAACGATTCGCTCCTTTTATGATTTTTCTATTTTTTGCAACGCTTTTTGCGGGATTGACTCTTTCGTTATTTCAGCCCATCCTTTTCCTTGCATACCTTTTGCATAAATTTTTATAAAAGCACCTGCATGCAATTCACGATTTACCATTCTTTTAATAATTTGTTGCTTTCCGTCCTCTGTATACCCTTTAAATGTATACAAATATTCACCGTCTTTTTTCTCACCTTTATCTACAACCGCATAATAATCTTGTATTTCTTTATTTGAAAAGAAGTTGTCTACAAAAGCATGTACACCTTCTGTTTTTGTGTTTAAATAATATGCTGTTCCCCCTAAAATGATGGCGAATACAGCTAAAACTTTAATTACCAATTTCATACATGCGCCTCCTGTTTGCACTTCTTTCTCACTAGTATTATATCTATACTTGTATTATACGGAAAAGAGCATACTATACTCTATCTAAAAGTCTTACACTTTCCTTACATTATTGTAAGGGATTTTTTCTTACAGCAAGTTCCCAAGAAAAAATTTTTCCGTTTCATACACTTTTATATTATTATTGAATGATACGAATTTTTATTACAAAAATCAAAGGAGACAGTTTTCAAATGGCTATCTTGCAAGGTTTAGCACTATTACTTGTTGTACTTTGTCTATTTACACTTTTCAGTTACCGTGCGCCTTACGGAATGAAGGCGATGGGCGCTTTAGCTAATGCAGCAATCGCAAGTTTTCTTATTGAAGCATTTCACCGTTATATAGGTGGAGAAATGTTTCATAATGACTTTTTACAATCAGTAGGAGAAGCTTCTGGTAGTATGAGCGGTGTCGCAGCAGCGATTTTAGTCGCATTAGCAATCGGTGTTTCCCCCGTATACGCTGTTTTAATTGGTATCGCTACTAGTGGATTCGGTATTTTACCAGGATTTTTCGCCGGATACGTTTGTGCCTTCGTCGTGAAATTTCTCGAAAAGAAATTACCGGCTGGTGTGGAATTTTTAGCAATCCTATTTATCGCTGCACCAATCTCACGTGGAATGGCAATGCTTATGGATCCGCTCGTTAACGCAACACTTGGTAAAATCGGTTCTATGATATCAGTTGCAACTACAGAAAGTCCTATCATTATGGGTATTATGCTTGGTGGATTAATAACAGTTATTTCTACCTCTCCACTGAGTTCTATGGCACTAACTGCAATGCTTGGATTAACAGGTTTACCAATGGCAATTGGTAGTCTTGCCGTAGCAGCCTCAGCCCCGATGAACTTTATTTTCTTTAAGCGACTAAAAATTTGCTCAAAGAAAGACACAATCGCTGTAGCAATCGAGCCTTTAACACAAGCAGATGTTGTTTCAGCAAATCCAATTCCAATTTATGCAACAAACTTCGTTGGCGGTGCACTTGCCGGTATTATTACATCGCTATTCCAGCTTGTTAATAATGCACCAGGAACAGCGTCACCAATTCCAGGTCTTCTTGTCCTATTCGGATTTAATGACGTTATAAAAGTAACGATTGCTGCTGTACTATGTGGAATCGTTACCACTATTGTCGGATACATCGGGTCTATTGTGTTCCGTAAATATCCGATCCGCTCTGCTGATGAAATTCGTGGAGTTACTTCGGAAGAGAAGGTTGCATAAGAAAAAGAGCTATTCCCATCGTTTGAGAATAGCTTTTTTTGTGTTACATAACGGTCAATGAAATTATATCGGCGATTTTTTAAATATATCGACTTACCGACACATAACGACAAAATAAGAGCCCTCTAATCATATAAAGGGCTCTTATTTTATCTAGCTGCAGCGGCTAGAATGATCGGTGGCTTCGCTTCTTCCTTCGAGGCAAAAAGAGCCTCTACGTCTGAAGCTCCATCCCCCTCACATTCTGAGCGAGCCGCTTCCGCTTTTATTTTACCCAACCGAGCAGCATTTCCCGCACGAATTTGCTTGCTGCGACTGGTGTTTGATCACTATGGTCGTAGACTGGGGCTACTTCTACTAAGTCTGCTCCAACTACATTTATATTTGAATTTGCAATTGCTACGATGGAATCTAATAATTCTTTAGATGTGATACCGCCAGCTTCTAACGTTCCTGTTCCTGGAGCGTGAGCTGGGTCTAATACATCAATGTCGATTGTGACATAGACTGGGCGTCCAGCAAGTTTCGGTAATACTTCTTTTAAAGGTTCTAATACGTCAAATTTATATAAGTTCATACCTACTTCTTTCGCCCATTCAAATTCTTCCTTCATTCCAGAACGAATTCCGAAAGAATATACGTTTTCCGGACCAATTAAATCACACACTTTACGAATTGGTGTAGAGTGGGATAAAGGCTCCCCTTCATACGATTCACGTAAATCAGTATGAGCATCCATGTGGATGATTGCTAAATCCGGATATTTTTTTGCCATTGCCTTAAAAATTGGCCAAGACACTAGGTGCTCACCGCCGAGACCTAGTGGAAACTTATCGGCATCTAAAAGTTTTGATACATACTCTTCAATCATGTCTAAGCTGCGTTGTGCGTTTCCGAATGGTAATGGGATATCACCCGCATCAAAATATTTTACCTCTTCTAATTCACGATCTAAATACGGACTATATTCTTCAAGACCGATTGATACTTCCCGAATACGTGCAGGGCCAAAACGAGATCCTGGACGGTAACTTACTGTCCAATCCATAGGCATCCCATAAATAACTACCTTTGACTCTTCAAAACTTGGATGACTTTTAATAAATACTTTACCTGAATAAGCTTCATCAAAACGCATATTCTTTTCCTCCTTATGTGGAACTTAAGGTATCCCAACCTTTCACTATTTCTCAAATTTGGAGCGAATTGCTCCTCTTTCTCGATTTACCGGGTCTTCTTTTTAACAACAAGAAGACGATTTTCTCTACAGAAGTGTAAGTAGCTAGCATGTTCAAGTCTTCTGGACAAACACCTTAAATGAGCTACTCACACTTTATTTGTTCAAGCTCGATTTTCTTACTTAATTAAATCGCCAACAAATTTCGGTAATGCGAATGCTGCGTTGTGTAATTCTTTTGTGTAGTATTTCGTTTCGATTTCGTGGAAACGCTCTTCACTTACTTCTAATGGATCATGTTTTTTAGATCCAATTGTGAACGTCCAAAGACCACTTGGGTATGTTGGAATATTAGCTGTGTATAAACGAGTAATTGGGAAAATTTCTTTTACATCTTTAAACACAGTCGTAATTAACTCTGGTGTGAACCAAGGGTTGTCCGTTTGTGCAACGAAAATACCATCTTCTTTTAACGCTTTTGAAATTCCAGCGTAAAAGCCTTTTGTAAATAGGTTTACTGCTGGTCCTACTGGCTCAGTAGAATCTACCATAATTACATCGTATTCATTTTCGCTTTCTGCGATATGTAGGAAACCGTCTCCTACTTTTACTTCTACACGCTCATTATCTAATGCGCCTGCAATTGATGGTAAGTATTGTTTAGAGTACTCAATTACTTTTCCATCGATTTCAACAAGAGTTGCTTTCTTTACACTTGGGTGTTTTAACACTTCACGAATAACACCACCATCACCGCCACCAACAACTAATACGTTTTCAGGGTTTGGATGTGTAAATAAAGGTACGTGCGCTACCATTTCATGATAAACGAACTCATCTTTTTCTGTTGTCATAACCATGCCATCTAAAATAAGCATGTTTCCGAACTCTTCTGTTTCAACCATATCAAGTTTTTGGAATTCTGTTTGCTCCGTATGTAATGTGCGGTTAATACGCGCCGTAATCCCAAAATGTTTTGTTTGTTTTTCAGTGAACCATAGTTCCATCGTACAATCACGCCTTTCAATGCAAATTTATAATAGGGACATCATTAATGTCCCCTAACAAAAATAAAACAAAACATCCAAAATGTATAGTTAAAAGTACAAAAATACCGAAAATATATTTTAGTCAGAGGGTTCTAACATATATGTATAAAGAAAACCCTTTCTTAAGAAAGGGCTTTTGTCTCTATTTCTACTGGTTTACGAATTGGAATTAGGATCATAATACAACCAACTAACACCACAATTCCACCTACTAAAAACGGACTTTGTGGTGAAACAGTATGACCGATAATTCCTGATAAAATCGGAGCAATTGCGCCCCCTAACCAACGAACAAAGTTATAAACACCCGACGTAACAGATCTTTCATAAGGTGAAATATCCATTACATAACTTGTATATAATGCATTGTTTAAGCCAGATGCTAATCCTGATAAAACGATAAGAGTAATTTGTAACCACATAATTTTCACAAAGAATAGTGCAATTAAGAAAATCGCAAATACAAGTAAACTACCCTTCAATAATGTTTTTGGTTCATATTTCCCTTCTAGCTTATGTGCTAAAATTGCAGAACCATAAGCTAACGCTAATCCCCATCCGCAAAATACAAAGCCTAATTGAATAGCTGATAAATGCATAATAAGTGGTGAATATGCTAACACAACGAAAAATCCGTAGTAGTATAACATTCCTGAAATCGCACCTTGCATAAACGGTTTATATTTCACCAGGTTAAGTAATTCTCCTACGCCAGCAGCCTTACGTTTCACTTTTCGCTCCGGTTCTTTTACAAAAAAGAATACTAAAATAAATGCTAAGAAGATTAAAATACTCGTCGCGAAAAACGGATAACGCCAAGAATGTCCACCTAGTATTCCACCCAATAACGGCCCCCCAGCCATACCTAAGCCGATCGCTGCTTCGTATAATCCTACTGCTTCATGAACTTCTTTACTTAATGCTATTAACAGCGTCATTGCTGTAGCAAAAAACATCGCATTTCCTAATCCCCATCCAGCACGGAAAAGAGATAATTGAGCAATCGTTTGCGATATACCACATATAAACGCAAATACAGTCACAATCGCAAGACCGATTGTCATCATCCGTTTATCACCAAATCTTGATGCAAATATACCAGCTGGTAACATCATGATTGCCATCGTTAAAATATAAGCAGTAAATAACATTTCAACTTGCCAATGCGTTGCACCAATTTTCTCTGCAATAATCGGCAAAATTGGGTCGACTACTCCTATACCCGAAAAGGCAAGGAAGGTAGCCACCACTGTAATCAATCTCCCTAGTTTTTGTTTGCTCTCCATTTTGATTACTCTCCTTTTGTGCTCTCTAAAAATGTTACTGCACGATGTAAACTATCTTCAAGTTCTGCCTTTACACGTTGCATTTGCTCCATTTTTTCGTCTAACGTTTGCACTTGTTTTTCAAGCATATCTTTAATTTCTTGAATCACTTCACGATCACGAGGGTTCTCGCTATTTCTTCTTTTCTCCATTCTTTCTTTTAGTGATAAGAAATGCTGCATTTCTTGAAGTGTGATTCCTAGCACTTCTTTCGCTTCTACAATTCTTTTAATTCTGGCAATATCCTCATCCGTATACAGACGAATATTCCCCTCACTACGTTCTGGGGGATGAATTAAACCAATTTCCTCATAATAACGAAGTGTACGTTTTGTTAAACCGACTTGCTTTGTTACTTCATCAATTTTATACATGTTTATTCCTCCCTTCACTTGATTATTACATTTTACGTTAACGTTAACTTTTCTGCAACTGTTAGACTTTTGTAAATGTTTGTCATATTCAATTGTATTTTCCCTAAAGCAGTTTCATAATGAAAGAAAAGAGATAATAAGGAGAATTTCACATGAGTAAACCACTTATTTTCGCTCACCGCGGAGTAAAAGGTACACATCCCGAAAATACGATGATTGCCTTCCAAGAAGCAGAACGCATTGGCGCTCACGGAATTGAACTCGATGTCCACTTATCAAAAGATGGTGAACTTGTCGTAATTCACGATGAAACCGTCGATCGTACAACAAATGGCTTTGGACTTATTTCGGAAAAAACGGTAGAGGAATTACAATCATTGGACGCTGGTAGCTATAAAGACCCTTCTTTCCATGAAGCAAAAATCCCAACGTTGCGTGAGGTTTTCATTTGGCTTTCCACAACGAACTTACAACTAAATATTGAATTAAAGACAGATGTTATTCATTACCCAAATATTGAGGAAAAAGCTGTTGCACTTGTGCGCGAATATCATCTTTCTAATCAAATTGTATTTTCATCATTTAACCATGACTCTGTTTCATTATTAGCAGAAATTGCTCCTGAAATCCCAAGAGCAATTTTATATGATACACCGATTGCTGATCCAATTGCCGAAGCAAAACAGAGAAAAGCAAGTGGATTACATCCAAACTTCCAGCTATTAACGAAAGAATTTGTGCAATTAGCACAAGAGCAAGGATATGTTTTCCGTCCATATACAATTAATGAATACAAAGATTTACAAACTATGATTGATTATGGTGTAGATGTCATCATTACCGATTGGCCAGCACGTGCCTTTGAGCTCCTTTCTTAATGGAAGGAGCTTTTTATTTTCGAAATTTCATTGTTTAAAATAAATGAAAACCCTCAATACTAATACAATAACGCTTGTATTAATGAGGGGCTGAAAAAAGATGGATCAGACTATGAATCCAAAACTTAAAAAATATAAACGTCTTTTCTTCACCGCAATGTTTTCTTGCGTCCTTTTCTTCGTTTTTTCTTTTTTTGTTATTATTATAGTCGCAAAAATTATGGGACCTCCTCCTGTTGCGGTCCCACAAACAAGCGTCTTTTACGCAAACGATGATACTGTTATTGGACAAAGTAATGAAATTCAAAAACGTTACAATGTATCTCTCAATGAAATTTCTCCTTATGTAAAAGAGGCGACACTATCTATCGAAGACCAACGATTCTACAAACATCACGGCTTCGATGTGAAACGGATTGCAGGTGCAATTGTTGCTGATTTAAAAGCGATGGCAAAGGTACAAGGAGCTAGTACAATTACACAACAATACGCGCGTAATCTGTATTTAGATCATGATAAAACGTGGAAACGGAAATTATTAGAGGCAATGTACACTGTCCGCCTTGAAGTAAACTATAATAAAAATCATATTTTAGAAGGATATTTAAATACAATTTATTACGGACATGGCGCTTATGGAATCGAAGCTGCGTCCCGTCTATATTTCGATAAAACAGCAAAAGATTTAACATTAGCAGAAGCTAGTATGCTCGCAGGTATCCCGAAAGGGCCAAGTGTCTATTCTCCCTTTTTGAAAGAGGATCGTGCTAAAGGACGACAAGCTCTCATATTAGATGAAATGGTCGAGCAAGGATATATTACGAAGCAACAAGCAGCCTTAGCGAAGAAAGAGCCACTAACTTTTGCCTCATTAGATACGAAAAAAGTAGCAGAGGTCGCACCATATTTCCAAGATGCTGTACAAGCTTCGCTTCTTCGTGATGTTGGATTAGACGAACAAGCTTTACAACGGGGTGGCTTGCGAATTTATACAACGCTAGACCCTAAACTACAAGCTGTAGCAGAGCAAGCTGTAAAAGATCATATACCTGACACAACAAACATACAAACTGCTCTCGTCTCTATGAATCCAACGACAGGTGAAGTGGCTGCTCTTGTTGGCGGAACTGATTATACTACGAGTCAATTTAACAGGGCTACACAAGCTGTTCGTCAGCCTGGTTCTACATTTAAGCCATTTCTATATTATGCAGCATTAGAACGAGGATTCACGCCTGCTACGCGCTTAAAAAGCGAATATACTGTATTTACTTTAGGTGACGGCGTTTCAAAGTATAAACCAAAAAACTATAAAGATTATTATGCAGATGATTTTGTAACGATGGCACAAGCTCTCGCAGTCTCTGATAACATATATGCTGTAAAAACGAATTTATTTTTAGGAGATGACGCACTCGTAAAAACAGCAAAACAATTTGGAATTACAAGTGCATTAAAAGATGTGCCTTCTCTAGCTCTCGGCACATCACCCGTAAAACCAATTGAAATGGTTAACGCTTATAGCATGTTCGCAAACAGTGGAAAAGAAGTAAAACCTACTTTCATTCGCCGCATTATGGATCATGAAGGAAATATATTATACGATGCTCATTTAGAGAGTAAACAAGTTCTCGACAAGAGCAAAGCGTTTGTAATGGAAGAAATGATGACCGGTATGTTTAATAAGAAACTAAGCAGTTATGCTGCTGTAACTGGCCAATCGATGTTATCAAAATTATCAAGAACATATGCCGGAAAATCTGGTTCTACTGAAACGGATAGTTGGATGATCGGATTTACTCCGCAAATCGTAACAGGTGTATGGGTCGGATATGATCAACCTAAATCTATTTCAAACGTAGCAGAACAAGGATATGCGAAGAAAATATGGACTGATACGATGGAGAAAGGCTTAGATGGACAGCCCAAAAAAGAATTTAAACAACCAGGTGACGTCGTAGCGGTTAGTATCAACCCAGAGAACGGTAAAATTGCTACAAAAAATTGTCCTATTTCTGTGAAAATGTATTTCGCTAAAGGTACCGAACCGACTGAATATTGTATGGATCACGTCGATGATAAAGAAGAATTTGAAAAAACGACTGAAGAAAAGAAAAAAACAAGTTGGTGGAAAAAATATCTTCCTTGGTAAAAAAAATAGCTGACGGGCATCCGTCAGCTATTTTTTATTCACTTAATAATGCACGACGCAATTCTTCACTAGATTCGTTCCAAATCGCTTCATTATGTTCTTTCAAGAACGTACCAAGTACTTTTTTAGATGATTCATCCATATGGTCAACCATAATGTGACGCTTCATTGATTTATCCATTTTGTTTACGTGTTCTGGAAGTGATTTATATCCGCGACGAATTTCACGGTCTACTGTCATTTCACAAGCTGTTACACCTGCGTAATAAGCACCAGTTGCAGTTCTTTCAATCGTTACCCAAACAAGCCAAAATGGTTTTCCGTTTGGAACTTCATCTTTATTTGTTAAAAACTTAATACCTTTTTCTACTGTACTACGCGCATGCATCGCACCGATATCAACGAATGCGGTTTTCTCTAGTACATCAACAAATACAGGTGAAATGTTTTCTAGGCTTAATGCCCCAACACCAAATCCACCATGTCCATCTGTTGAATCATTTTTCACGATATTAAAACCGATTTTTTTCTTTTTCTCTGTCATATGTAAAATCCTCCTCACTTAAAAATTATAAAAGGCCAAAAATAGGCGCAATGATACTTTGTAAAAACATTAATACATGCGGAATAACTACCTGGAAAATAGGTTGAATTGTGTAATTACTAAGCGGTGTAATAACGAGAATTAATAACGCAATCGCTCCATATTTTTCATACTGTGTCATTTTCGCGCGAATATTTGCTGGTGCTAAATCTTCCACTACACGATACCCATCAAGTGGCGGGATCGGTAATAAATTAAATACAAGTAAAACAATATTTAACATAATAAAGAGCTCAAAAAACTTTCCTAATGTTTCAGCTACTGCAACTGGAACTGCATCTAACACTCCAAATACTGCTAAGCTATACAAAATAATTAAACCAATTGCACTTAAAATTAAGTTACTAATCGGCCCTGCAATTGAAACTAATATGCCTGCAAGACGCGGTCTTTTAAAGTTATATGGGTTAACAGGAACCGGTCTTGCCCAACCGAATCCAAGAATTAATACTGCAATCAAACCGATAGGGTCTAAATGAGCCATCGGTGATAACGTTAAACGCCCTTGTCTCTTTGCTGTATCGTCCCCAAATTTATATGCAACATATGCATGTGCAAATTCATGAACGGATAATGCAATAATAATCGCCATTGCTACCAACGGAATTTCGTGCAATGGATATCTAAATAACTGATCCATACTTCATCTCCTCTTCCATATGTCAAAAAAAGAAATTATTTGTTTTTTCGATTGTTCTTCCCCATAATCCGCTATAATAAGAGTGTAACTTACATAAAAGGAGCGATTGTACATGCCATACGTAACAGTGAAAATGCTAGAAGGACGCACAGAAGAACAAAAGAAAGCTCTTGCTGAGAAAGTAACAGCAGCAGTAAGCGAAACAACTGGTGCTCCTGAAGAAAACATCGTTGTTTTCATTGAAGAAATGTCTAAGAATCATTATGCAGTTGGCGGAAAACGCTTAAGCGACAAATAATTTCAAGTTTTTCATAAGAAGCAGCCACTAGCTGCTTCTTATTTCTTTCCTTCTAACAACTCAATAATTCTCTCTTTATATTTTCCTTTTCTTCCATCTTCATAGATTAAATCATGTGGATAGAATAGCTTTTGGTCCGTTCTTTTCTTACCTGTAATCGCCTCAACAATATCCGATTCACGTGAAAGCTCTCTAAGCTCTCCGTTTGGCATAAGAAGTAGGATTGGCAAACGCTCTTCTTCTTCTCCTGCACGATAAAAGTCATACGGTAAGTCTGATGTTGAATCAACTACTAAATAATACTCCGGATCAAGTCCAATCTTTTTAAATAAACTACTTAATTCCATCCAATTATCTAAACCATGTTTATCTGTAAACTCTACATATTTAAATAGATTTCGATTCATAAAACGGCGGCATAGATCGCTTAAAATTGGATCTTCTTCTTCCTGCCATACTTGGAAGTAGTAATACATAACGTTCTCGTCTAACTTTAAATAATCCTCTACTGTTACTTCTTCTTCAAATAAAGAATAGAAATGAACAGGATGATTTTTAAATGTATAATACTTCTCGTGCAATGATTTAGCACGGTGTAAAATCTTCGTTAAAATAACTTCTGCACTTCGCGTTACCGGATGGAAATATACTTGCCAATACATTTGATAACGACTCATAATGTAATGCTCAACAGCATGCATACCACTATTTTTAATGACTACTTGATCCCCATACGGGCGCATTACACGCAGTATACGTTCCATATCGAAGTTTCCATACTTTACGCCTGTAAAATAAGCATCTCTTAATAAATAATCCATACGATCCGCATCAATTTGGCTCGAAATCATACTAATTGCTAATTTATTAGTAGACGTTTTTGCAATTACATCTGCTACCTTTTGTGGAAACTCCTTATCAACACGACTTAATACATCATTAATCTCCGTATTGCCAACAATAATCTTTTGCGTAAATTTCTCATGATCTAATGAAAATACTTTTTCAAACGAGTGAGAAAATGGGCCGTGACCGACATCATGAAGTAATGCCGCACATAAACATAACAATCTATCTTCAGCATTCCAATTTGGTCTGCCATCAAACACATCATCAATCATACGACGAATAATTTCGTATACACCTAACGAATGAGTAAAGCGACTATGCTCTGCACCGTGAAATGTAAAAAATGTCGTTCCAAGCTGCTTAATACGGCGCAAGCGTTGAAATTCTTTCGTTCCGATTAAATCCCAAATAACACGATCACGCACGTGCACATATTTATGTACTGGGTCTTTAAACACTTTTGTTTCGCTGAGTTTGTCGTTTAAATATACCACTTTCCGACATCCCCCTTTCTTTACTACATTCTTACTTTATATTATAAACGAAATGAGAAACAGAAAGAAATGAAAGACTGTATTAATTACCTTTATAAAAAGAAAAAATCACCTTTACCGAAGTAAAAGTGATTTCCTTTATACATTATTTACCTAAAACGAATTCAGCAACTTCGTCTAAGATCATATCTTTCCCTAGTGGGAAGTAACCTTTGTTTAAGTCTTCATTTTTAATTGTAAATACGTGGTTGTTTTTAACAGCGTTCATGTTTTTCCAAATTGATTCTTCTTGGAATTCTTTTAAGCGCTGAGAACCGTCACCAGTTGTAAATACGAATAAGTAATCTGGGTTGTAATCGATTAAAGCTTCTTTTTGTACTTGTACTAGTGGTTTATCAGTTGGTGTACCTTTAACTGCTGGTAGTTTTAAATCATTAAAGATTACGCTACCGTAACCGTAGTCACCGTATACGCGGAAAGCATTTGGATACGCAGCCATTTTCATGAATGTTGCTTCACCAGTTTTAGCGACGATTTTGTCATGTAATTTGCTTGCTTTTTCATCATACTTTTTGAACCATTCTTTTGTTTCTTTTTCTTTACCGAAGATTTGACCTACTTCTTCGAATTTTGGACGCCATTGATCTAATGGAGTGTTTAACATAACTGTTGGTGCAATTTTAGATAATTGATCATAAATCTTTTCTTGACGATTATTTACAAGAATTAAATCTGGTTTTGCAGCAGCTACTGCTTCGATGTTAATTTTATCGCCCCAAGCAGAACCAACTGGTTTAACGTCTTTTAGTTTCTTTTCAATATGTGCATCAATTTTTTCTTGAGATGTATTAGCAGTAATAACCGGTTTCATACCGAAAATTAATAATTCTTCTGTTGAACCACTAAGGTCAGCAATTTTCTTTGGGTTTGCAGGAATTTTAATTTCCCCTTTTGCATGTTTTACAGTGCGCTCTTCAGTCTTTGCATCTGCTTTCTTTTCTTCTTCTTTGTTAGAACAAGCAGCAAATAGTACAGAAGTCACAACTAATACCATTGCTAATAGTGCCATTTTAAAATTCTTCATGTTCCCACTCCTTCTAGCTGTATTTATCTTATAAGTTGCAATGAACTATAAGAAACGAAGATAACAATTAATCAATATATTTTTATTAATTGTTGTTAATACCCCATTCTAACGGGCGTTCAACTTCCCATTCTTATATAAGAAGCTCAACGTCCATTAGAAGTCCCCCCTCTTCACGAGGGGGTTCTACTTATGCTTTTTTACGCAATTGATTACTAATCATCGCTAAATCATATGTTAAGCAAATTGGCTTACAGTTTACTGGACATGGAACGATTTGAGCTTCAATCTCAAATACGTTACGAAGTGTTTCACTTGTCATAACTTCATCTGGCGTTCCTTGTTTCATTAACTTACCTGCTTTTAATGCAATCATATGATCTGAGAAACGAGAAGCGTGGTTTAAGTCATGGATAACCATAACAATCGTTCTACCTTCTTCTTCATTTAACTTTTTCAATAAGTTTAATACTTCTAATTGATGAGCCATATCTAAGTACGTTGTTGGTTCATCCAATACAAGTAATTCTGTTCCTTGTGCAAGAGCCATTGCAATCCAAACACGTTGACGTTGACCACCAGATAGCGCTTCTGCTGGACGATTCGCAAATTCTTTCATTCCTGTCACTTCAAGTGCCCAGTTAATGTAGCGATAATCCTCTTCTTTCAACGTGCCAAACCCTTTTTGATGAGGGAATCTTCCGTATGACACAAGCTCAAATACAGTAAGACCCGTTGGTACTTCTGCAGTTTGTGGTAAAATCGCCATTTTCTTTGCAATTTCTTTCGTTGGCTGTTTCTCAATTGCTTTTCCGTCAAGATAAACAGTACCTTGTTTTGCCTTCAAAATACGAGACGCCGTTTTTAATAATGTGGACTTCCCACAACCATTTGGCCCAATAATTGTTGTAATTTTCCCTTCCGGAATTTCAACTGTTAATCCATCAATAATTAAACCTTCATTATAGCCAACAGATACCGCATCAACCGCTAAAGTTGCCATACGAAAAGCCTCCCTTTATTTTGTCCTCATAAGTAAATAAATGAAATACGGTGCACCAATTACAGAAATAACAAGACCGACTGGTATTTCTGAAGTTGTTAGTACACTTCTTGAAATTACGTCTGCGAATAAAAGTAAAAACGTTCCTATTAGCGCAGCTGTGGGCAACATGATTTGATGTTTGCCACCAACAAGGCGCCTTGCTAAATGCGGGGCCATTAAACCGATAAAGCCAATTCCACCGGCAACAGCAACAGATGCACCCGCTAAACAAACTGCAATAAATAATAATTTACGTCTTTCTTTTTCTACATTTACACCAAGGCCAACTGCTGTAGAATCGCCTAGGTTCATTACATTTAATATGTGTGCTTTACTTATAGCAAGCGGTAAGAAAATAACCATCCATGGAAGTACACTTAATACGAATTTCCAATCTGTACCCCACAGACTTCCCGCCAGCCAAATCGTAGCAAAACGAAAATCGTTAGATGTCATCTTCATAGAGAAAATTAAACTAACAGCTCCAAATCCAGCTGCAACGGCAATGCCGACTAGTATTAATCGAGTCGATGAAACGCCGTCTTTCCATGCTAATAAATAAATAATTACCGCTGCTAATATCGCTCCAACTAGTGCGAAAAATGGAAGAATGAATACAGATAAAAATGTACCAGTCCCTACTTTCCCGAAGAAGAAGTAGACGAATATAACAACTGTTAATCCCGCTCCAGCATTAATCCCTATAATACCTGGATCAGCAAGTGGATTTCGTGATAAACCTTGCAAAATCGCACCTGACATAGCTAAAGCAGATCCGACTAGTATAGCAATTACCATACGCGGCATACGGAATTCAAATAAAATAACAGACTGATCTTCAGCCCCTAGTCCAACCAATGACTTTAATACGTCCATTGGGGGTATTTTAAAAGTTCCTGTATTTAAACTAATAAGAAATATAGAAACGATTAGTCCTACTAAAATCGTTAATATAGAAATGTTCTTTTTTGTTAAGACACTCGTCCTCACATCTTTCCTCTCCCTTCATTACGTGCTAAGTAGAGGAAGAATGGAACCCCAATTAGCGCTGTAATTGCTCCAATTGGCGTTTCAAATGGCGGGTTAATAACGCGAGATAACATATCTGCACATTCAATTAACAGCCCACCTAAGACCGCAGAACATGGAATAACCCATCTATAGTCCGAGCCTACAAGGAAACGAGTCATATGCGGGATTACAAGACCAACAAACCCTACTGATCCTGCCATGGAAACTGCGGAACCCGTTAAAACAAGAACAAGTACTGTTCCGATAAATTTAATTAATGTCGTATTTTGACCAAGTCCAATTGCAATTTCTTCACCGAAGCTCAAAATTGTAATATATCTCGACATCATAATTGCGATAAAAAGACAAACAAGGCCAATTGGCACTAACATATTAATACTTTGCCATTTCACTCCAGCAACTCCGCCTGCATTCCACATGCTCACCTCTTGGGCAAGATTAAAATACAATGCGATTCCAGATGAAATTGCCCCTAATAAAGCACTAATAGCTGCACCTGCTAAAGCTAATTTCACAGGTGTTAATCCACCTGGTGAAGAAGACCCAATTCCATATACAATGCTTGCACCAAACGCAGCTCCAATAAAAGATGCGATAACAAACATTAAATAAGGTGAATTAGGGAAAAATGCATACATAATTGCAATTCCAAATACAGCCCCATCTGTAATTCCCATTAACGATGGTGAAGCAAGTGGATTTCGCGTCATGCCTTGCATAATTGCTCCTGATACCGCTAAAAAGGCACCTGCAACTACGCCCCCTATTGCTCTAGGCATGCGAAGCTCTTGAATTACGTTATGATGTGTAATAGATCCATCAAACTGAAATACAGCTTGCCATACAGTCTTTAAACTAATATCTGCAGCCCCAAAAGAAATAGAAACTGCCATACTTAAAGCTAACAAAACTGTACCCGCTACTAAAATAATAGAAGCGATGAGCGGTCTGCTCTTAATCTCTTTAACATTCTCTTCTTGCTGTTCTATACTGCTTGCGCTCGCTTCCATCCCTCAACCATCCTAACCAACAACATATATTTATTAAAATGAAATTTATTCTCAAATAGTAATAAAAAAATTAGGTGAATTGTTATTTTCCTGATAATGATTCTCAGAATCAGACACTTCTATTCTACCTATCGCTTTAAAAGACTGTCAACCATTATTTTGAAATATAATTTTATATAAATTGGAACTTTAATACAAAAGTTATATCCATCCTTTAGAAAACGTTCGTCCACACAAGAGTACTTTCGCAGAATAAATCTTTCCTCTTATGGGCATAAAAAAAGAAGAGTAATCTTTTCACTCTTCTTTTTCTTACTTATTTAACTTTGCTTCAATTTTTACGATTAACTCATCTTCTGTTGGAGCCGCAACTGGACGGTTATTTACAAATGCGAATGATTTTTTACGACCAGGACCACAGTAAGACTGACATCCAACTTCAATCGTTGCACATGAATCTACTTTTTTTAACTTCGGAACTAACGTTTTAACGTTCGTTGCCTGACAGTCATCGCACACGCGAAATTCGTTTCCCATTATATAACACTTCCTCTATTTTAAACTTTTCTCAAGTTCGTTTAAAAATAAACACTAAATGGTATTTTACCGCTCTTTGAAGCTCGTTGCAAGTTTCCCTACAAAGCCTATTCTCTACATAATGCTACATATTTATATGCTCTCCTACAGAAGCGCTCACCATTCATGGGAAAATTTTTACCTTTCATCGAAATCTACCATATTTTTAAAAGCTTTGTATAAAAGTTTATTTTTTTGCCCATTATAAAAATAGGAAGTTCATAAAAAGAAAGGGAGTTGAATCTATGAAAGTAAGACAAGATGCTTGGACAGATGAGGATGATTTATTACTTGCTGAAACGGTACTTCGTCATGTTCGAGAAGGGAGTACGCAATTAAATGCATTTGAGGAAGTAGGAGATCAGTTAAATCGTACATCTGCTGCTTGTGGTTTCCGCTGGAATGCTGTCGTTCGCTATAGCTATGAACAAGCTCTTCAACTAGCAAAAAAACATCGTAAAGATAAAATGCGTGCTGCAAGCGGTGAACAAGCGAAAAAACGTTTACTTTATACACCACCAGCTTCAGATTCGATAACTGATTATGAAGAATTAGCACAAGAGGAATCAATCGTACAATATAAAGAAGCTATTCCATATCAAGAATCTACTGCTCCTGCTGCAAGAAGCTCTATGACAATGCAAGATGTTATTTATTTTTTACAAACAGTCGGATCTTCAAATATAAAAGTGACAGCTCTTGAAAACGAGAATACGAGATTGAAACAAGAAATTAAAGCACAAATCCTTCGGAATGAGGAACTAGAAAAGAAACTAGAAAAGTTAGAAAAGCAATCTCATACTGTACAAGAAGATTACGAAACACTTATGAACATTATGAACCGAGCTCGTAAATTGGCAGTCATGGATGACGAAGAACGTTCTCAAACATCTTTCCGAATGGACCGAAACGGTAATTTAGAAAAAATTGCAGAATAAAAAGGATGCATGTAATGCATCCTTTTTATTATTTCACCTTTAAGCTCCCCCTTTATATGTGAGAAAACTCCATTCTTCATTTTTTGCTATAATAGAGATTGTCATTTTAAAGATAAGGGGTTAGTTATATGAGCAATTCCCGTTCCATTTTATCTCAGCCAGAGTGGCGCATTGTAGATCAGTCTAGTTTGGGACCAACATTCCATGCACTTCAGTCATTCGCAATGGATGACACATTATGCACAAGCATTGGAAATGGCAAGTCAGCCGCAACAATGCGTTCTTGGGTTCATCACAATACAATTGTCCTTGGTATTCAAGATTCACGCCTTCCGCATTTAGAAGAAGGTATTTCTTTTTTAAAACAACACAACTTCAATGTTATTGTTCGTAATTCTGGCGGGCTTGCAGTCGTGCTTGATGAAGGTGTTTTAAACGTATCACTTTTATTCCAAGAAACAGAAAAAGGTATCGATATTGATCTTGGATACGATACGATGTGGCATTTAATTAAGGAGATGTTAAAGGATTACAACGTTACTATCGAGGCAAAAGAAATTGTTGGCTCTTACTGTCCTGGTAGTTATGACTTAAGTATTCGCGATCAAAAATTCGCTGGTATTTCACAACGTCGTATTCGCGGCGGTGTCGCTGTCCAAATTTATCTCTGTGCTACCGGAAGTGGCTCTGAGCGTGCCGCACTCGTTCGTGATTTCTACAACCTAGCAATTCAAGGAAAAGAAACACGCTTTACGTACCCTGAAATTGTACCAAGTACGATGGCCTCACTCTCAGAATTACTTGGCGAAACCATTACAGTACAAGATTTAATGATGCGTCTTTTAAAAACATTGCAGCAATTCGCTCCAAAGTTAACACCATCTCAATTAACAATAGATGAGATTCCTTTATATGAGACGAATTTACAACGTATTATTGATCGTAATAATAAAGCACTTGGCTTAGAAAAATAAAAATGACCACCCTAAGGGTGGTCATTTTCCATACTAATTCATTTTAGAATTAAAGTGCTTGAGCTGCTGTAATTAAAGCTAACTTGTACACTTCTTCTTCGTTACATCCACGAGACAGGTCATTTACAGGCATGTTTAAACCTTGTAAGATTGGTCCTACTGCTTCGAAGTTACCTAAACGTTGAGCGATTTTGTAGCCGATATTACCAGCTTCTAAGCTTGGGAATACGAATACGTTAGCATCACCTTTAATTGTAGAACCTGGAGCTTTTTTCTCAGCTACAGATGGTACGAATGCAGCATCGAATTGGAATTCTCCATCTAAAGTTAACTCAGGAGCCATTTCTTTTGCAATGCGAGTTGCTTCTACAACTTTTTCTGTTTCTGGAGATTTCGCAGAACCTTTTGTAGAGAAGCTTAACATAGCAACGCGTGGATCAATGCCGAATAACTCAGCAGTTTTCGCACTTTCGATACCGATTTCAGCTAAATCTTGGCTGTTTGGTGCAATGTTAATTGCGCAATCAGCGAATACATATTTCTCTTCTTCACGTACCATGATGAATACGCCAGAAGTTTTTGTAACGCCTGGTTTTGTTTTAATAATTTGAAGTGCCGGACGAACTGTATCAGCTGTAGAGTGAGCTGCACCACTTACTAAACCGTGTGCTTTGCCCATGTATACAAGCATTGTACCGAAGTAGTTTTCGTCTTTAAGGATTTTGCGAGCGTCTTCTTCAGTTGCTTTACCTTTACGGCGTTCAACGAAAGATGCTACCATTGCATCCATTTCTTCGTATGTAGCTGGGTCGTAAATATCAACGCCTGCTAATGTTAAATTCATGCTAGCAGCTTTTGCGCTAATTTCTTCCTTATTACCAACTAAGATTGGTTTTACTAACTCTTCTTTTGCTAAACGCTCTGCAGCGCCTAAAATTCTTTCATCAGTTCCTTCAGGAAGTACGATAGAAATGCCTTTTCCTTGAACTTTTTCTTTTACTGTTGTAAATAAGTTGCTCACGAATAAACCCTCCTACATATGTTAAAAAACTCTATCTTTAAGAATACTGCTTTTCTTCTATATTTTAAACTTATAGCTCCCAAAAAATAGATAAAATAAAAATGATTATATTTTCATAAAATTCAGCCGTTAAATTCACCTCGCTTAAACACTTAAATGTGACAATTTTATGCGCCAAGGTTTTATATAGATGATTTTAAAACTATATATGCTATAGTTAACGTGTAAAACTATCATTAACTGAGGTGAATAGAATGAGTGAAGCAACAACAACGTTAGATGGCTGGTATTGTTTACATGATTTACGTTCTATTGATTGGGCTGCATGGAAAACATTATCTAGCGACGAACGCGGACAAGCAGTGTCTGAATTTTTAAATGTCGTTGAAAAATGGAACGAAGTAGCTACTGCGAAAAAAGGTAGTCACGCAATGTATACAGTTGTTGGTCAAAAAGCTGATATTATGCTTATGATTTTACGTCCAACAATGGAAGAGTTAAATGAAATTGAGACAGAATTGAATAAAACAACATTAGCTGAATATATGGTTCCTGCATATTCTTACGTATCTGTTGTTGAACTAAGCAACTACCTTCCAGCTGATGAGGATCCATATCAAAATCCACAAATTTTAGCTCGCTTATATCCTGAATTACCGAAAGCAAATCATATTTGCTTCTATCCAATGGATAAGCGTCGCCAAGGTGATGACAACTGGTACATGCTTCCTATGGAAGAGCGTAAAAAAATGATGTACAGTCACAGCAAGATTGGTCGCCAATACGCAGGGAAAGTACGCCAAGTTATTTCAGGATCTGTTGGATTCGATGATTTCGAGTGGGGCGTAACATTATTCGCTGACGATGTTCTTCAATTTAAGAAACTTATATATGAAATGCGATTTGATGAAGTAAGTGCTCGTTATGGTGAATTCGGAACATTCTTCGTTGGAAACATCTTACCAGACGAAAAAGTAGAGAAATTTTTACACATATAATATTGAAAAAGGGACGAAATTCGTTCCTTTTTTTATTTCCCTCTATATTTCTCCTCAAAAAACTCCTTTTTCCCTCAAATTCGAACAAAAATCGACAAATTCCTTACAAAATTGTAACTTTTCTATATCCAAATTCATGCTAAAATGGTACGAGCTATATGCTAATAACGATGCGAAGGTGATAATTTATATGAAGAAAATCTTGTCTATTTTACTAGCGCTTATATTGTCAATTTCTTCCTTAGGAGTAACAACATCCCATGCGGAAGAAAAAATACAAATAGAAGCTGCTGCTGCACTTCTATTTGATGCAGATACAGGGAAAATACTGCATGAACAAAACCCAGACGAACTGCTAGCTATTGCTAGTATGTCAAAATTAATTGTTGTTTACGCTGTTTTAGAAGCAATTAAAGAAGGGAAAATTACTTGGGATACGAAAGTAAATATTTCCGATTACGCTTATGAAGTCTCACGTAATAATGAATTCTCTAACGTACCATTTGAGAAAGGACGTCAATATACTGTAAAAGAATTATATCATTCTATTGTTATATTCTCTGCAAATGGATCTAGTATTGCTTTAGCAGAGCTACTTGCAGGAAGTGAGAAAAACTTCTTAAATCTTGCAAATGAACATGCAAAAAAACTAGGGTTAAAGAAATATAAATTTGTAAACGCTACTGGTTTAAATAACGCTGACTTAAAAGGGAAACATCCCGAGGGTACTGATCCAAATGCAGAAAACTCTATGTCAGCTCGCGATATGGGTATACTTTCAAAAGTAATGATTACAAAGTATCCAGAAATGCTAGAGGATACAAAACAAAGATTTAGAAACTTCCCAGACAATCATCCAAAACCAATTCGTATGGAAAACTGGAACTGGATGTTACCAGGAGCTGCCTTCGCTTATGAAGGTACTGATGGTTTAAAAACAGGAAGTTCTGATACAGCTGGATATGGATTTACTATTACTGCGAAACGCGGTGATTTACGTCTTATCTCGGTTATTATTAAAACGAAATCAATGGACGAGCGCTTCACAGAATCTCGTGAATTAATCGAATATGGATTTAATAACTTTGAAAAACAAAAGCTCAAGGTTGATAAAAATAACACAATCTCTGTAGTAAAAGGGAAAGAAGATCAAGTAACGGTTGCACCTGAAAAAGAAATAACAGTAATTGCGAAAAAAGGTAGCAAAGATCCTTATAAAATTGGGACTGAATTAGATAAATCTCTTGCTGAAGATGGACATTTAGTTGCTCCTGTTAAGAAAGATGCTAAAGTAGGCTCAATTACTTTAGAATCAACTGATAAATATGGTTTCTTAGACGGTAGTAAAAGTATGAAAGTTACTGCAAAAACAACAGAGGAAGTTGAAAAAGCAAATTGGTTTGTGCTAACAATGCGCTCTATTGGAGATTTCTTCTCAAACTTATGGTCTAAAGTATTTTAATGATGAAAAGCTAGCTCACGCTAGCTTTTTTTATTTTCCTCTCTCAATGTAAAACTTCGTTTGGTTGTCATATCTGAGTCCTTTTTCTCATACGTATGAACTAGTAATTGTTCCACACTTCATCTAGAAATAAACCTCTTTCCAAAAGGTATTACAAAAAGAGAGGTGACACATAATGGGTGTTATTGCTTATAACGAAGCAGATGTAAAGTTGTTAGCTAGACTGATGCGTGCTGAAGCCGAAGGAGAAGGGCAACAAGGAATGTTAATGGTCGGAAACGTTGGGGTAAATCGTGTCCGCGGAAATTGTTTAGACTTTAAAAGTATTCGTAATTTACGTCAAATGGTGTATCAAAATCCTGGTGGTTTTGAGGCAACACAAAAAGGATATTTTTATCAAAGAGCCCGTGAACAAGATATCGCCTTAGCAAGGCGAACTATTCAAGGACAACGTTTTTGGCCCGCTAACTTTGCCTTATGGTTCTTTAGACCTGAAGGTCCTTGTCCACCAACTTGGTATAACCAACAAAACTCTGGTCGCTTCAAAAAGCACTGCTTCTTCCAACCATCTGGTGAAGACTGTCCTAGCGTATATTAAGAGATGAAAATGAGGAGGGATTTTTGAATGGCACAGCAACAAAATCCGTACTATGGAACAGGTTTTTATCAACCATCTGGAACTTATGTCCAACCACAACAAATGACTCAACAACAACAGCAAGCAATGCAACAACAAACAGCTCAAGCTGCGCAAGCTCAATATGCAATTTCTCAAGGCATGTTACCTCTAGAGCAATCCTATATTGAAAATATCCTTCGTTTAAACAAAGGTAAGCAAGCTACAGTTGTAATGACTTATGAACGTGGCAGTTCCCTTGGTACACAATCTTATACAGGTATTATTGAAGCAGCCGGCCGTGACCATATCGTTATTAGTGAACCGCAATCAGGAAAACGCTATTTACTATTAATGATCTACTTAGATTACGTAGAATTTCCAGAAGAAATTACGTATTTACCTAGTCAACAAGCAACTTATACTCCAAGACCATAAAAAAAGCTGGCAAATGCCAGCTTTTGTTTTTTATAATCCTTTTACAACTGCAGTCCCTACTAGAATCCACGCCACAATAAACGCTACACCACCAAGAGGTGTAATTGGGCCAAAGAACTTAATGCCTGTCGTACTTAATGCATACAAACTACCTGAGAACATAATAATCCCAGCTACCATTAGCCAACCAGCAGTAGTTAAAAGTGATGATTGAACCTTATCCATCAATAAAGCAACTACGAATAATCCACCTGCATGAAACATCTGATATGTAACGCCTGTTTTCCAAACTTCTAACATTTTCGCAGAAATTTTATTTTCTAAACCGTGTGCTCCAAAGGCCCCTAACGCAACAGATAGCCCCGCTGCAATACAACCTAGTAAAAAGAAAATTTTCATCTTAATTCCCCTTTTTTACCTTTATCATAAGCAATTTTTTCATATAAGCCAAACGATTTAATTCTTAAAAATCAAATAAAGAATTACCATTTGCACCTTCTTCTTTTATATACACAGGTTCTCCAGAAACTGGTATAACTGGTTGAACTGTTGTTATAGGCTGTGATCCAATTACTTGCGATTGAATTTGCGGCTCCCTATACGTAGAAGATTCAACCTGTTCATCTAATAGTAAATCGCATAAAGCACGCACAACTAATAAATGTTCTTTTGACTTTTGTCCTTCGCTACTTTTTGCCTTCGCAATTTCATTCGCCATTTTATTTAAAATCTTGTCACTAGATATTTGCATTCCTTATCACCTCGTACTTTGTAATTCTTTCTCAAATTGTCCCAGTTTCTCTACTGAACCAAATACTATTATCATATCATGTTCTTGTAGTTTTTCCTGCCCTGTTGGATTATGTATAATCTTCCCATTTCTTGAAATCGCTAATATCGTTACATCAAACTGATTCCTTACATTACTCTCTAGTAACGATTTACCGACTAGTATTGAATCTTTGCCAACTAGAATTTCTTCAATGACAAATGACTGTTCTACTCCATACAACACTGTATCAATATAATGAACGGTTAATGGATTTGCAATACCTTTTGCTATATGAATACCTGCCATACTAGATGGATTAATAACCTTATTTGCACCAGCACGCCTTAATTTCTCTTCAGTTTCTGGCTTTTCAGATCTCGCCACAATTTTAATCGTATCGTTTAATCCTCTTGCTGTTAATGTAATAAATACATTTTCGGCATCATTTGCAACAATAGCAACTAAACCAGCTGCTTTTAAAATTCCGGCATTATGTAATACTTGATCTTCCGTTGCATCTCCATGTACAAATAAAAGCTTTTCCTGCTCCAATATGCTTTCATCTTTATCAACAACGACAAATGGAATATTCTTTTCTTGCAATTCATGTACAACTTGAAGCCCCACTCTACCGCAACCACATACTATAATATGATTTTTCAACTGCGCTATTTGTTTATCCATCTTCTTCCTCCGTACTGCATGAAATAAATTCCCTTCAATAATCATAGCTGCCACTACCCCAATTGCATACGTAACAATACCTACACCAACAGGAATAATAAGGAGCGCAAATACTTTCCCTGCTTGCGTTACAGGAACGGCATCTCCGTATCCAACAGTCAATACAGTAATCATCGTCATCCAAAATGCTTGAAACAAACTAATCTCTTCAATTGTCATAAATCCTATCGTTCCTAGAATTACAACAAAAGTCATACATATAACTGCTATCCATAATTGCTTACGTGCATTCATACCGTGTTTCAACTCTTTTCTCTATCTACAATCTTTGCCAGTGGAAATAAAATACGTATATACTAGATACGGAATCTATGAAAGAGGTTGATATAATGAAGACATTTCTTTCCGCCTTACAATGGGCACTATTTATTTTAGCTGGAAGCCTTATTGTACCAATTAGTGTCGCAACTAGCTATGGTCTTGATGGCGCTGAAGCCATTGCATTCGTACAAAGAACATTATTTGTTCTAGGCTTTGCTGGTCTCTTGCAAGCTATATTTGGGCATAAACTTCCTATTCAAGAAGGTCCTGCTGGCCTTTGGTGGGGAATTTTCTCCCTTTACGCAAGTTTAGGCGTCGTATTATTTGGATCAAGCAATGAGACACTTAAAGTTCTTCAATATGCTTTCTTATTAAGCGGTATTATTTGTATTATTCTTAGCGTTTTTGGACTTATTGATAAACTCGTTCGCTATTTTACACCGACAGTCATTGGAACGTATTTATTTCTTCTTGTCGCGCAACTCAGTGGCTCCTTCTTAAAGGGAATGTTTGGCCTTGATGGAAAACATACAGAAGTACAACCTAACGTATTTATTCTTTCACTCATTGTTATTTTACTATCCTTTTTCATCATGAAGCTACCTATTATTGGACAATATTCCGTTCTTTTCAGTATCATATGCGGCTGGATATTATTCGCATGCTTCGGATTATCTAATCCAATAACACCAGTGACAGACATAATTCGTTTTCCGTCCTTATTTGTTTTCGGCATGCCTCGTGTTGAATGGAACATGGTAATTACGGTCATATTTGTTACACTCTTACTTCTAACAAATATGTTAGCAAGTATTCGCGTTGTACAAAAGGTTGTCTCTAAATATGAAGAAAATGCTGCATCAGATCGTTTTAAACAAGCCGGCATTATAACAGGAATCAACCAATTGCTAGGCGGCCTGTTTTCAGCTATTGGACCTGTCGCTATTTCTGGATCAGCAGGTTTTATTGCAACGACTAATATTTATAAACGTCTCCCTTTTATATTAGGGTCAAGCTTTATTATTGTCGTTAGTATATTCCCAAAGATTACTTCATTCTTTGCAGCAATCCCTGTTGCAGTTGGTTATGCCGCTATTTATCCTGTATTCGCAAGCATGATTGGCCTCGCCTTTCGAGAATACGAAACTGTCCAGGATAAGGAACAATTATTTAAAGTAGCCGGTCTTTCAATCTTCACAGGAGTCGGAGTTATGTTTGTTCCAGCAGGAGCATATTCCACACTTCCACCATTTCTAGCATCGTTTTTAAGTAACGGTCTCGTTCTTGGATCTGTAATGGCCATTTTGCTAGAAATACTATTTTCTCGTTCCACAGCAAAACAAATATCGTAAATTGGAAAACTTCCATTATTGCACTCTACCTTTAGAGTTGTTACGATAAAATCAAACTTGAATCATTGGGGTTTTATCCATCCCCAATGATTATTAACCGATATTATGAGCAACACACTCATAATGATTTATCTACTTCTTTTCAAAGAGGTTTGATGTCTTACTATTATTCCTCAACATCTTCATGAACATGTATTTTGATTTCAATTAAAGAAAGGAATTTTCTATATGACTTATAAAATGATTGTTTTAGATTTAGATGATACTTTATTACGTGATGACCATACTATTTCACCTCGTACGAAAGAAGCGTTAATGACTGCACAAGAGCAAGGGGTAAAGGTTGTACTTGCTTCTGGACGTCCAACGTTTGGTATGCGCAATGTAGCCAAAGAACTTCGCTTAGAAGAATACGGCAGTTTCATTCTATCTTTTAATGGCGCAAAAATTATTAACTGTAAAACAAACGAAGAAATCTTTAGTAGTACACTATCTCCTGAAATCGTTCACAACCTATTTGAAATTAGTAAAACTGAAGATGTATGGATTCATACTTATATGGGCGATGATATCGTAACGGAAGAAAATAATCCTTATACTGAAATTGAGGGCGATATTACTGGTATGCCAATTGTTGTAGTAGATGACTTTAAAGCCGCAGTTAAAGAGCCTGTAGTAAAAGTATTAATGAATAAAGAAGCTGAACGCCTTGTTGAAGTTGAAAAGAAACTTCAACAACAACTAGAAGGCCAATTAAGCGTGATGCGTTCGAAACCATTCTTCTTAGAATTTACTGAAGCCGGTGTTACAAAAGGAACAAGCTTAAACAAACTGATTCAAAAGCTTGGCATTAAGCGTGAAGAAGTTATCGCAATGGGCGATAGCTATAACGACCAAGCAATGATTGAATTTGCTGGTCTTGGTGTTGCAATGGGCAATGCACCTGATGATATTAAAGAAATTGCAAACTACGTAACAGATACAAATATGAATGATGGTGTTGCAAAAGTTGTAGAGAAATTCGTTTTAAAAACGGATGTACTTGTTTAATATTTTCATTCACAAAACCTATTTGAAGTCAAATACTTCAAATAGGTTTTTATTTAAATTCTCATGCTTTTGTGACTATATTTTGAACTTTGCACTATTCTCGTAGTGTAAACTTTCTTTTTGTATATAATGAAACAAAATAGACTATTTTATTTTGAAAAAGAATACAAATTTACTATATACAAGCATACGTTAAAGGAGGCTACTTTATGTTATCTACACCAATCGGACGATTAAGAGCAATTGGACTAGTTGAGGGTATTTCTTTCCTATTACTATTATTTGTAGCAATGCCATTGAAATATTTCGCAGGATTTGCAACAGCTGTTAAAATTACAGGCATGGCTCATGGTGTTCTGTTTATTCTATTCATCTTTGCAGTAATTCAAGTAACAATCGTACACCGTAAATCAATTTTATGGGCACTTGGAGCATTTGTTTCATCAGTTATCCCATTTGGTACTTTTGTACTAGATGCAAAATTAAAGAACGAACAACAATAATAAAAAGGTAGTTAACGACTGTTAACTACCTTTTCTATTTATAAATTTGGAATTTCCCAATCAATTTCTCTTTCTCCCATATTAGCTAAAATCGTATTTACTTTAGAGTATGGCTTACTACCAAAGAAACCACGTCTTGCCGATAATGGGCTTGGATGTACAGATTCGATAATATGATGATTCGGATTCGTAATTAACTTCTTCTTCGCCTGCGCATGGCGCCCCCACAATATGAAAACAACTGGCTTTGCACGTTCGTTCAACAGTTCAATCACACGATCTGTGAAGTGCTCCCATCCTTTTCCCTTATGAGAATTTGCTTCGCCTTGACGAACTGTTAATACGGTATTTAGTAGTAATACTCCTTGTTCCGCCCATTTTACTAAATAACCGTTATTCGGGATTTCATAACCATATTCATCTCGAAGTTCTTTATACATATTTAACAATGATGGTGGTGTTTTAACATCAGGTTGTACAGAAAAACTTAAACCATGCGCTTGATTCGGTCCATGATATGGATCTTGTCCTAAAATAACAACCTTTGTATTTTCATAACTTGTATACTGAAGAGCGTTAAAAATATCTTCTACCTTCGGATAAACAACATGCGTGCTGTACTCTTCTGTCAAAAAACTGGATAGAGTACGATAATACTCTTTCTCAAATTCTGGTGCCAATAATGGTCCCCAATCATTCTTTAAAACATTTTCCATACTGTCACTTCCTGTCTAATTAATTCAACATATCCTGTTTTGTAAATACTAAGAACGAAATAATAAGGGAAACAACTGCCCAAACAGTTAAATTCATCAAAGAAAATCCCATTGATAAGCCTTGTAATGCAGGTAATTTTCCTGATAAATAATCCGTTAATGATAAATTCACGCTAAAAATATATTTCGCACCTTCCCAAGATGTTGCGAACGAGCTTAAGATACCGCCTGCAATTAATGCAGCTAGCATAACGCCCATACCAGCTGGTGTATTACGAATTAAAACAGAGACCATAAATGATATAGTTCCGACAACGATAGCAACAAACCAGGCTAGTCCATACGCCATTAAGATGTATTGCCACTGCGGAATCAGATGCACAAAGTTCGTATTTAACGTTTCCTTATCAATGACGAATCCTGTTAAAACAGGTAAATTCCATCCCGAGTATCCAAATACAAGCCCTGATAATATGTAAGCAAACAAACCTACAAGAAACAGTATGAGCGAAATGAAAAATAACATCGTCACGTATTTACTAAGGAGTATTTTCCAGCGCCGAATCGGCCGCGTAAGTAACATCTTCATTGTCCCATCACTTCGTTCTCCTGAAACGATATCAATAGCGACAATCATTACGAGAAGCGGAATAAACAATGTAATTCCTTGTTCAATAAATGCTCTGACAAAAGTCGGTGCACCCGGTGCCATCGGGTTAATATCATGATCTAAATAATATTGTTGTTGCTCAACTCTTACCTTTAACCAATCACGCCATTCTTCTGGCAACCTAGAATTGTTCAACCGGTTCTGAGAATCAACAATTTGCTGTTGCAATGAAACCTTCCAATCAGTTGTACCGAGTCTTTTTTGTGTCGTTTCTATTTCACGATACTGCGCGTACACAAAAAGCGGGATCAAGATTGCTAAAATAAGCATGACAACAAAAATACGTTTCTTACGGTAAATCTTTTCTGATTCATTTAAAACTAGATTCGCAAATTCACGCATGCTGCTCACCCCTTGTGAGTTCAATAAATAAATCTTCTAGCGTAAATACAAGCTCCTTAACGCTATGTACATCTATTTCATTTTCTACAAATTTTTTATTCCAACTACTTATAGATGCAATATCCATGCGGCATAGTAATCGCTCGCCTTTTACACTCACTTCTCTTATTTCTTCGGCCGCTTCTAGCATATCTTTCGCCTTAGAAATTGGTGTAACAATCCATTCTACACGATCACTTGCTGTTTTAATTAATTCTTCAATTTTGGCAACTGTTATCATCTTTCCTTTATGAATAATAGCAACGCGATCGCATATCATTTGCACTTCACTTAGCAAGTGACTTGAAATAAACACGCTCATATTTTCTTCTTTCACAAGCTTATGTATAAATTCCCTAAGTTCTCTAATCCCTGCTGGATCTAAACCATTCGTTGGCTCATCTAATATAAGCAATTTAGGATTCCCAAGGAGCGCCTGTGCAATTCCAAGGCGTTGTTTCATACCAAGTGAGTACGTTTTTACCTTGTCATGAATTCTTTCATCTAAATGAACCATTTCAGCAATTTCAATAATACGTTCATCTGATATATCACCTAACATACGAGCAAATTGCTTTAAATTTTCCCATCCTGTTAAATATGTATACAACTCTGGGTTTTCAACGATACTCCCAATTTGACGCATCGCTTCTCTGAAATTTTCCTTAATCGAATAACCACCGATAGAAATCTTACCTTCTGTCGCCTTAATCAATCCGACTAACATTCGAATGGTAGTCGTCTTTCCAGCACCGTTTGGTCCTAGGAACCCGAACACTTCTCCTTGCTTTACATCAAAGGAAATATTCTCTACAAGAGTCTTGTTTCCAATTACCTTCTTCAAGTCTCGTACGGAAAGTATCGTCGTCATTTTACCCCTCCTTGTTCTAGTTTTAATTTACTTACAACATTTTGAACTAAACGTTCTGCCATATACGTATAACCTACTTCATTCGGATGAAAATGATCAGAGTATAATAAATCTTTCCCGCGGTTTTGGAATAAATCAAATGTCGGTGTAATATACACATTTTTATCGTTTAGCGCTAACTTCTCTAAAGATGCATTCCAGTCCACAACAATGTTTGAAGACCCTTTTAAATCTTCTACATCTTCAAAAGGATTGTATAAACCAAGCCAAAAAATCGGACTATTTGCATTTAATTTACGAATTTCTTCTATAATTTTCTTTGCTTCATTTTGAAACGTTTCTGTATCAGGACGATACGTCTCTAAATCTATTTTCCCGAGCGATTCCCAGCCTGGGAACAAATCATTCCCGCCGATCGTTAACACGATTACATCTGCTTGCTTAATTGAATATTGAGCGCCACTACTTTCAATTTGTTTTAATAAATCGGGCATTTTTGCACCACTAACTGCTAAATTTGTTAATGCAATTTTTTGCTTATAATCTTTTTGTAAATCCTCTTTCATTCGCCCAACATAGCCAATTCCTTCTTTATCACCAACGCCACGCGTTAATGAATCACCTAAACTAACGATTTGTAACGTTCCCGTTTTCTTTTTCTCTTTTGCCACTACATCGGTCTTTTTAATTAAATTTGAAGCTTTCGGATTTAATACATCATTTACACCTGAAACAAAGCCATATGCAAATAAACAGAAAGATGCAATTGTAATGAGTAGAATTACTTTTACTACTTTTGATCTCATATCAAAACCCCTTTTAGCCCTCATAGATTGTCCATAATTATACCAAACGAAATTTTGAAAAGCGATTTTCACACCTTCTCAATTATGTCGTTTCTCTATCTACTAACTCTGGTAATAACTCTATATGCTTCACATCTAATTTCTCTTCATTAATCTTTTCATATAATAATTCAAACGCTTTCACTCCAACGTTTTTACTAGAATGCGAAATCGTCGTTATACCCAATATATCTGCCACCTCTTGATCATCACACCCGATAATCGTAATATCCTCTGGAATACGAACTCCTTGTTTTTTTGCTTCTGTAACCATCCCCGCTGCAATATGGTTACAAGATACAAGGAACGCCGTCGGTTTTACTGACATATGAGCCCATTCTCTAATTACATTGCGTCCATCTTCCACTGTAAAACATCCCTCAAATTTCCAGGTCTCTAACGATGTTACGATACTCTGTTGAAGCGAATCTTCGTACGCCTTCTTTCGTCTTTGGCTATTAACGCTATTACTTCTTCCAATACAATATCCAATACGTGTATGACCGGCATCTATTAAGCTTTTCATCCCACGTGAAAATACTTTGTAGTAATCGATATGGACACTTGAAATATACTTCGAATCTATTTCTTCACACATAACAATCGGGCCGAATTTCGTATATTCTTCAAGCTTCTCCTTACTATTTGTCCGAGAACAAATAATAACCCCATCAAGCTTTTTCATTTTTAACATATTTAAAATTTCTAGTTCTCTTTCTTCGCTATAATTTGTCTGGCAAAGCATCATATTATAATTATTCTTTGCTGTTTCTTTTGATATCCCCTCGATAATAGCACTATAATATTGATCATTTACGTGTGGCAATAAAACGCCAATTACATTCGTTTTTCCTTTCACTAAATGAATTGCATTCACGTTTTGCGTGTAATTTAATTCTTCTATAATTGCTAAAATTTCTTTTCGTTTCTGTTCATTTACGTACGGATGATTATTTAGTACACGTGAAACAGTTGAAACAGATACTCCAGCAAGTTCAGCAATCTTTCTTATATTTGTCATCTCATTTTCCCCTTCTCACAAAAATTCTCCCTTGACCTGGTAAGCTTTCCACAATATATCCTTTCCTAGCAAATACATTTAGAAAGGATATACAACTATGCTTCGATTCAAATTAGAATATATATTTTTCATTGGCGGTTTACTCATTCTTGCCATCGGTATTAATATGATGACAACAATTACTTCCTTTGGACTTAGTCCTTATGATTCCTTCTTTATTGCACTATATCAAAATTTTGGGATAAGCATTGGTTTTTGGATTTTCATGATTAACTTTGCCTTTACACTTATCGTACTCTTTTGGAATAAAAAACAAATTACAATCGGTACAATTGTAACGATGGTTCTTATTTCTCTTTTTGTTGATTGGATTGGTTCCATTACAACTATTATGGACGCTATCCGCTCTCTTCCAAAATATATAACACTTATTTGCGGAAATCTATTCGTTGGAGCTGGAATTGGTCTTTACGTCTCTACAAACCTTTGCGCGGCGCCTCAAGAAGCTTTCGTTTTAACGGTTGCTGAAAAGAAAAAATGGACGTTTAGAAGAACAGAGATTTCATTAGCCTTTTTATTTTTAACGTTAAGCTTTTTATTAGATGGACCTATCTATTTTGGAACAATCATCTTATCCTTTACAACAGGCTGGATTATCCAAGCATTTATTCAAGTTGGTACGCAGATTTTAAATAGAAAAGAGCCTATTAAGCAAGCTGCTTAATAGGCTCTTTCTGTTTTATGGTAAGAGATACTACTTAGCATCCCCTTCAATTCGATAGTTCGCTTTCAAACAATCGATTTCTTCATACCCTTGCAACGTATGTAGAATATAATCATAATCAGCAAGAGACGCACGATGCGTTACGATTACAATTTCAGCCTTTCCTTTCTCTTCAAGCGGCATTTGAATAATCTTTTCAAAGCTAACGCCACGCTCAGAGAACAATGAAGTAATTTTTGCAAATACACCAATTTCGTCTTTTACATGCAGTCTTAAAAACTTTTTCACGACAATTTCGTCTGGCTCTTTTAATACTTTTTGATATTGTGGGACTACAGCACTATTTCCTGTTACCCCTAATCTAATATTTTGCATTACAGCAACTAAATCCGAAACAACAGCTGTCGCTGTCGGTAAACTTCCTGCGCCTGGTCCATAAAACATCGTTTCTCCAACTGCTTCACCGTACACATACACAGCGTTATATTCATTTTGTACTGCCGCAAGAGGATGTGTATTTGGAAGTAAAGTTGGTTCAACTGTAACCTCCAATTTTTCACCATCTCGTTTTGCAAGACCGATTAATTTAATTGTATAACCTAAGCTCTTACTGTATTCAATATCTTCCTCTGTAATAGAGGTAATCCCTTTTACTTTCACATCTCCAAGCTCTACATTTGTAGAGAAACCGAGAGTAGCTAAAATCGTCATTTTTCTTGCTGCATCTAAACCTTCTACGTCTGATGTTGGATCTGCTTCTGCAAATCCAAGTTGTTGGGCTTCTTTTAACACGTCGTTATATGCTCTCCCTTCGTCTGACATTTTCGTCAAAATAAAATTTGTCGTTCCATTTACAATTCCCATTACTTTCGTAATAAGATCTGAAGAAAGTCCTTCTACGATACTGCGTAAAATTGGAATTCCTCCTGCCACACTCGCCTCATAGAATAAATCAGCCTTATTATCTTTTGCTGTCGCTAATAATTCAGCTCCATGTAATGCCATTAAGTCTTTATTTGCAGTTACAACATGCTTTCCGCTTTTTAAAGCTTGTAAAATATATGATTTTGCATCATCAATGCCACCCATCACTTCGATGACAACATCAATATTTGGATTATCTAAAATTTCATTTGCATCTTGTGTTAATAGAGTAGAAGGTACCTCTACCTCTCTCTCTTTCTCAATGTTTTGCACTAATACTTTCGTTACCTTAACTGGACAACCTACTTGGTGTATGAGTCGTTCTTGATGATCCGTAATAATACGAACCACACCACTGCCAACTGTCCCAAGACCTAATAACCCAACTTGAATTTCTTTCATAGTACTGTCCACCCCTCAAAAATTGTGTTTAGATGAAATTATATGAGTAAAAAATCTGAAAAACAATGTATTTTGAACATTCGGAAAAATATAAGTTAATCTTTACAAGGAAAACGTTGCCACGTGTTACACAATCTTTCTTTACAATATATAAGGGGTTTCTTGATACACGTAATAATTCAACCAATTAGAAAACAATAAATTACCATGACTCCTCCACCTAACAAGCGGCTTTTCATCTGGATTATTATGTTTAAAATAGTTTTTTGGCACATCAATATTTAATCCCTTGTCACGATCTCGTTCGTATTCTTGTTTTAACGTCTCACAACTATATTCGCTATGTCCAAGGGCAAAAACTTGCCTTCCTTCTGGCCCAATAACAAGGTGAACACCTGCTTCTTCAGAGTTTGCTAACAATGTTAATTCTTTCACTTCTCTAATATCATTCTCTCGTACTTCTGTATGACGAGAATGCGGAGCAAAAAACAATTCATCAAATCCTTGTAACAATTTCACATGTTGCTCGCAAACCTCATGTTCAAATACACCGAACATTTTTTCCTTAAGGGGATACTTTGGAACACCATAATGATAGTACAAACCAGCCTGTGCCCCCCAGCAAATATGGAGCGTAGATGTTACATTCGTTTTTGAATACTCCATAATACGTTTAAGCTCTTCCCAATAATCTACTTCTTCAAAAGAAAGAGTTTCAACTGGTGCTCCTGTAATAATGAGCCCATCAAATTTTTCATTTTCAATATCACGAAACGTTTTATAAAAGCTCGTTAAATGGTCCTGCGCTACATTACGAGACAGATGTGATTCCATATGAAGTAAATGAACATCTAATTGCAACGGTGTGTTTCCAATTAAGCGAAGTAATTGTGCTTCTGTGTCTTGCTTCGTTGGCATTAAATTTAATATAGCAATTTTCAAAGCGCGTATATCTTGTGTTTCTGCTCGCTCCTTCGTCATTACAAAAATATTTTCTTTTTGCAACACTTTGCGAGCCGGTAAATCTTTATCAATTATGATCGGCATGTGTTTTGCCTCCAACTAGAGCTGCTTCCAAATCTGCAATAATATCAGAAACATCTTCTATACCAACCGATAAACGAATTAAATCAGATGTAACACCAGCTAAACGCTGATCTTCAGCATTTAATTGTCTATGCGTCGTACTAGCGGGATGTATAACGCAAGTTCGTGCATCAGCTACGTGCGTTACAAGAGTTGCTAGTTTTACATTTGCGATAAATTCTTTTGCTGCTTCTAATCCCCCTTTAATACCAAATGTTAAAACCCCACTAGCACCTTTTTTCAAATACTTTTGTGCTAACGAGTAATTTTCATTACTATCTAATCCCGGATAATTCACCCATTCAATACGTTCATGATTAGCAAGCCACTTAGCAACTGCCAGAGCATTTTCGCTATGACGCTCCATTCGTAAATGCAAAGTCTCTAAGCCAATATTGCTAATATATGCATTGAATGGGCTCATACAATTTCCATAATCTCTTAATAGTTGAACACGTGCTTTCACAATATATGCTGCTGCACCAAAGTTTTGAACGTAACTTACACCGTGATAACTTGGATCTGGTTCAACAAGCTCAGGATATTTTCCATTTGTCCAATCAAAATTTCCACCGTCAATTACAATACCGCCTAAAGAGCTCGCATGCCCATCGATATATTTAGTCGTAGAATGAACAATAATATTTGCCCCATATTCAAACGCTTGGCATAAATAAGGAGTTGCTAATGTATTATCAACGATAAAAGGTACCTCTAATTCTTTAGCGGCAGCTGAAAATTCTTTGAAATTTAAAACATTCATCGCTGGATTTCCTAATGATTCTGCATAGATAAGTTTCGTCTTATCGTTAGCAAGTGCCGTAATTTCATCTGCCGTTAAATTTGGATTAAAGAACGTAACATCAATGCCAAGCTTACGTAAACTCACCCCAAATAAATTAAACGTTCCCCCGTAAACAGTTGAAGAGCAAAGTAAATGATCCCCACTACTACAAATATTTAAAACTGCGAGCATAATAGCTGCTTGCCCAGAAGCCGTTGCAACAGCTCCTACACCGCCTTCTAAATCTGATAACTTCTGCTCAAATGCGGCTAGAGTAGGGTTTCCAATACGCGTATAAATATATCCTTCTGCCTCTAAGTTAAATAGAGCTGCTAAATCATCCGAAGTATCGTATTTATACGTTGTGCTTTGATAAAGTGGTAAAACACGTGGTTCACCATTCTTTGGCGTATAGCCACCTTGCACACAAATCGTTCCTTTTCCCCATGATTCTCCCATCTCTCATTCTCCTTTCTTTTATACAAAATAAAAAACTGCCCCTTTCCTGAAAACAAGAAAGGAGCAGTTTGAAAACACGCTCTAAAGGCTCTTTCTTATCTCTCAGGATTACTACCTGCAGGATTTGGCACAATTCCGTTATACGGCTGTTGCCAAGGTTTCATCGGGCCTGTCCCTCCACCTTTTCTTGATAAGACTATGCAATTACCGTTGATTTTATAGCAATAATTTCCTAATGTCAAACAGTTTTTCTGAATGTTCTAAAATAAATGTTAACAGTTTCATATAAAGCAACAAAAGAAATATATTCTAGTCTATTTCAAAAAAGACCTTTAAAAAACTCAAATCAGTCTATAAAATTAAATAAGTAATTTAACCTATAAATTCAAATTCTCTAAAATTCAGCCTATATGTTGAATAGGCGGTCCTCTCAAAAAGATACTATATATATTCAATCCATTTTCCACTAGTATATTTCACTTTTTCCCTACTGAGATTTACATAACGGAGGTATAACATGACAAATAAAAAAGATATGCAGTACATACTTGCTCTATATGGCATTCTTCTAGGATCTATAGTAGGAGCTACAGTCTGGTTATTTTTAGTCACAATAAATATTGGAATCCACTTTATTTGGGGATACTTGCCTGAAGTTCTCTCTTATCCCTCTTATTACACCCTTTGCGTAACAATAATTGGCGGGGTCCTCGTTGGTCTATCACAAAAATATTTCGGTATATATCCACGCCTTATGCCTGAAGTGATGACTGAATATAAAAAAACTGGTCGAATCGAATATCGCTTTGTCCATCAGGCTACTTTAACAGCGATTATTGTTTTAATTTTCGGAGCTAGTCTTGGTCCAGAAGCCGCACTAGTTGGAATTATAGGCGGACTGTGCACATGGGTAGGGGATCGCTTTAAATTTGCCTTAAAGGGTATGAATGAGCTAACCGAGATTGGAATTGGCGCTACTTTAAGTGTCATTTTTAACGCACCATTATTCGGTTATTTAGCACCGAATGAAAATGAGGGGGAACAAATTGCTGCTTTTTCTAAAGGAAAAAAGGCAATTGTATACTTAGCTACTACTTTCGCAGGTTTTTCTGTTTATTTACTACTGAGTAAACTCGATAATCGTGGATCCTTTATTGTTGATTTCGGGGAAGGTGCACTTTCTTTCAATGAATGGATCGCATTTCTTCCACTTGCTAGTATCGGTGCTATAGTTGGTTTCTTTTATTTCAAGTTAGAATTCACTTTAGAGAAGTTAATTCACCCTTTTAGGGAATACAAGCTGACACTCGGAATTATCGGTGGCATTTTATTAGGAATTGCAGGAACTTTTCTTCCGTACACATTATTTTCAGGGGAACATCAATTAAAAGAGTTAGTTGTTGAATGGAGCCATTTATCTTTTTGGATACTACTTCTTTCAGGGATTTTAAAGTTGTGTATTACTGCCGTTTGTTTGAACACAGGGTGGCGGGGTGGACATATATTCCCAATTATATTTTCCGGATCAAGTATTGGATACGCTATAGCATCTATTCTTCCTATAGATCCAGTAGCATCCGTTGCTATCGTAACGACAGCAATTTCGAGCTATGCGTTACGAAAGCCAATAGCTATTACATTGCTATTACTTATGTTTTTCCCGCTTAATTTACTATTGCCAATGCTTGGTGCAGCTGCTATTGGGAATGCCTTTCCACTCCCAAAACATAACGAAAATAAAAATTAATAAAAATAGGCAGTGGGGACGAAAGCTCCACTGCCTATTTTTTTATTACACATGCTGCTTTAATAACGCTTCTAACTCCTCAAAATTATGCACTTCATATGTCGGTATAATCCCACTATCATTTAATTTCCTTTCTGGATTAAACCAACAAGTATCAATTCCCGCTACATATCCACCTTTAATATCAGCGCTTAATGAATCACCAATAATCAGCCCTTCTTCAGGTGCAAAGTTAGGAATCCGTTCAAAAACATAATCAAAATACTCTTTCATCGGCTTTTGAAAACCTGTATCTTCTGAAACAAAAACATCTTTAAACAATGAATGTAACCCTGCATTACGCAAACGTTTATCTTGCGTCTTAGAAACACCATTTGTCACTATATACAACTCATACTCCCCTTGAATTTGATTTATAAATTCAAACGCACCTTGCATGAGTTGATTTCCTTCTTCTAAGTAGTTACGGTAATTATTTTCGAATAATATTCCGTCTACTTCTTCTCCATACTCTTGAAACAACAGAGAAAATCGTGTATTTATAACTTCATTGCGTGATAGTTCACCTTTTTCAAAAGCATCCCAAAGACCTTTATTTATTTTTTTATAACGAGCCTCTATCTCGTCTGTTAAAGAGATTCCCTTCTCTTCAAAAAGCACCCGTAAAGCCATTTTTTCAGCCTTTTGGAAATCTAATAATGTATCATCTACATCAAATAGCAATGTTTTATATTTTTTCATAAATTCATCACACTCTCTTTTCTACAAAAACAAATTTACATAAATCGTATCATTCCTTCTTGTAAAGATAATAGGAGATATCTCATACTATACATAGGGGTGAAAATATGAAAATCAGCAAAAATGAGGAAGAAATTTATCAATACATGCAAATCCATCAATTCCATACCCTATTTTCATTTCATGTCTTGCCATATGTAGAGCTGCATTCTTTTCAAACGAAAGAGATGATATGTAGCGAAGGAAATGCTCTCCCTTATCTCTATTACTTAATTTCTGGGAAGGCAAAAATATATATGAGTCATAAAAACGGGAAGGTTTCATTAATTAATTTTATTCAAGCACCATCATTTATCGGGGAATTAGGATTAATAGGAGTAGAAAATATTACTAAGTCCGTTGAAGTACTAGAAGATTGTGTTTGTTTGGCACTTCCTCTTAAAGATTGTCAGCAACTTTTATTACAAGATGCAACGTTTTTACAGCACTTATGCAAATTTATTGGAGAAAAGACAATTACTCGCACTGAAAATTACGCAAAAAACTATAGTTATCCTTTTGAAAATCGATTAGCTGCTTTTATTTTATTAACAGAACAAAATAATTGTTATATAGAAAAGCATACTGAGGCCTCGGAATATTTAAATATCAGCTACCGTCATCTTTTATATGTATTAAATCAGTTTTGCCAACAAAATTACTTAAAAAAAGACGGAAGAACCTATTACATACGAGATCGAATTCAATTAAAAAAACTTGCTGATGAACTAAAAATATAAAAAAATCAGCATTAACGTTTATATGTTAATGCTGTTTTTTCGAGTGACGATTATAATTTTAATTAAAATTTACTTGCTACTTTAGCTGCTTCTTCAAGACCTGTAGCAATGATTTCTTCTGCTTTATCTGGGAATTGGTTATGTCCTTCAATAATTACTGTTTCCATGTTTGTTGCGCCGAAGAAGCCCATCATACTTGCTACATATTTAACAGCCATTTCTACCTCAGCTGCTGGACCTTCTGAATATACGCCGCCTCGTGCATTTAATAATGCAATCTTCTTATCACCGATTAGGCCAACTGGACCCTCTGGCGTGTATTTGAACGTTTTACCAGCACGGTTTAAATAATCAATATATGTGTGTAGCACCGCTGGAATCGTTAAGTTCCATAATGGGAAGCCGAAAACAACTTTATCAGCTTCTAGGAATTGATTTAAATACTTATCAGCAACTGCTACTGCTTTTGCCTCTTCTTCTGTTAAATCAAATCCTTTACCTGCCTTGAATGTACCATTGATCATGTCTACACCTACATATGGTAATTCTTCTTTATATAAATCCAGTTCTACTACTGTATCATTTGGGTGTGCTTCTTTATAGTTTGCTAAAAATGCCTCATATAATTTTACACTAACTGCTTGTTCCGCTGGACGGTTGTTTGCTTTAACGAATAAAACTGTTGCCATTATTTCTTCCTCCTAGTACTCACTCTTATGTTGTTATATGCTTTCAAAAAAGGTATCCCTTGTAATTGTTGTTTTGTTGCTTACAAACATATTTTATCTTTATATCAAGACAATTTCGTCCTCACATAGACGTATTTTTCCATAAAAAAAGTCCACCTTCTAAAGGCGAACTAGGTCTTACGACTTTTGTCTTATACAATTCCATTTTTCACTGCATATAACGCCGCTTGCGTACGATCGGATAAATTTAATTTACTCAAAATGCTACTTACATGCGCCTTAACCGTCTTTTCTGTAATAACTAAAACAGATGCAATTTCCTTATTGCTCATCCCTTTTGCTAATAGTTGCAACACCTCATTTTCTCTCGCTGTTAGCACATCCACTTGAATAGAATGTTCTTCTTCCTTTTCTTCTACAGGTAATGTTTGAGAGAGAAGAGCATTTGCTATATCCGGATGTAATTGAATATTACCTTTATATGCACTTCGAATAGCCTCAACAAGCTGATCCGGTTCTACATCTTTTAAAATATACCCACTTGCTCCAGCCCGTAATGCAGGTAACACATGCGCCTGATCAGAAAAGCTAGTTAATACAATTACTTTCACATTTGGATACTCTTTTTTAATATATGCCGTCGCCTCAACACCATCCATTTCAGGCATATATAAATCCATTAATATAACATCAGGATTTGTTTCTCCTACTTTCACTAACGCTTCTTTCCCATTATTCGCTTCTCCAACTAAATCTAAATCTTCCTGTGTACTTAAGAAAAACGCTAATCCTTTTAAAACAACTGTATGATCATCAACTAACAATACTTTTATTTTCACAAACTTCCCTCATTTTCACATCATAATGGTACATTTACTTTTACGCTCGTTCGTTTATTACTACTTACAATTTTAATTGTTCCACCAACTAATTCTACTCTTTCACGCATCGTAGTCATACCTAGTGATTTCTTTTCTTTTATATTCTTTTCCACAAAGCCCTTTCCTTGATCAACTATTTCTAATGATACATTTTTCTCATTCACTGTAAAATAAATCGTCGCTTCTTTTACACCTGCATGCTTACTTACATTGTTCAGTGCTTCTTGGCCAATGCGCCATAAAGCTTCTTCTACTACACGAGGTAAATCACGAACACCCGTAACTTGCTCCCTAATTTTCAGTCCCAAATTTTCACCGTACTGCTTTAGAGCTGGCAATAATCCTTTTTCTAATCCTGCCGGACGAAGCTGCCAAATTAATGTCCTCATTTCTTTCAAAGCTCCTTGTGCAAGTTCACGCATCTCATGCAAAGATTGATCTACCTTTTCATTTTTACCTTTTAAAACTGCCTCGGCGCCTTTTGTCATGAAGGTTAATGAAAATAATTTTTGCGAAACAGAATCATGTAAATCTCTTGCTAATCGGTTTCTTTCTTCCATTCGTACAAGTTCACGGCGCTGCTCGTTTAACCTCAAATTCTCTATTATTAACGAAACATGGTTTGATAGCGCTTGAATTACATCTATTGTATTAGCATCAAACTCTCCATTATTCAAGCTAACACATAAAACACCAAATATATGGTTTTGAATATGTATTGGCGTAGCAATAACAGTTTGATTTAGATGCACATTATGCCCTATTTGATGTTTTATTAGAACTGGTTCATCTTGCTCTAACGCCTTGTTGGCCGCCTCTTTTACATCCTCTTGTAACTCTTCCTGAACGTAAGACGCTCGCAGAGATAATTCTTTTTCCTCCCTAATAAAAAGCGCTACTTGATTCCATTGAAATACTTCACCTACGTGATTTACCACCTTTTCAGGTAATACATTAAACTTATGAATCGTTTTTAAATCTTGAATGAAACGCTCTAATTTCACATAATAATGTGCTCTTCTTTTTTCATTTTCATATAATTTTGTTCGCTTTAAAGCCGTACCAATTTGGAAAGCAACCGATTGGAGTAATACTAATTCTTCTTCCGAAAAATGTGTTTTACCCGGACTTGCAACATTTAACAACCCAAATTTTTCTCCTCCAGCTTTTAAAGGAACCGTAGCATGATGAAGAATGCCCTCCGTATCTCCCCAATTATATTCAATTGCATTATTAATTCTTTTACATTCAATAATATTAACGGCTCTCTCTAATTTCCCATCTACAAAACCTCGTAAACACCAACACTCACCTTCGCACATCGGGCGTTTATTTTCATATGTAAGTGCCTCTGGTAATTGGTAATCAATCAACTTCGTATACTTCCCATTTTCATCTGCAAGAAAAATCCATCCTGTCGTTAAGCCTGTCACACTTAGTAATTTCTCTAGGACAGCTTGCAATACATGATACGTATCATTTGATGTATTTAATGTTTCTGCAATTTCCTTTAATATAACTAATTCATTTGTACGATTATCTCGAAACATACCCAGTCTCCTGCATACAAGATTTTAAATAGCTCTTAAAATAAATCATCTACTTTTCACTTTGTACTTATTCGTAACATTGATATAATGGTGAAAACATAGTTTTCATTATATCACTTGAGGGGGCTTTCATAATGACATTAAATAAAGCACTTACTATCGCTGGTTCTGACACAAGTGGCGGTGCTGGTATACAAGCAGATTTAAAAACATTCCAAGAACTTGGCGTATACGGAATGACATCTCTTACAACAATCGTAACGATGGATCCACATAACGGTTGGGCACATAACGTATTTCCAATCCCAGCTTCTACATTAAAACCACAATTAGAAACAACAATTGAAGGTGTTGGCGTAGATGCTTTAAAAACAGGTATGCTTGGATCAGTAGAAATTATTGAAATGGTTGCAGAAACAATCGAAAAGCACAATTTCAAAAATGTAGTAGTTGACCCTGTTATGGTATGTAAAGGTGCAGATGAAGCATTACATCCTGAAACGAACGATTGCTTACGTGACGTTCTTGTGCCAAAGGCATTAGTTGTAACGCCAAACTTATTTGAAGCTTACCAATTAAGCGGTGTGAAAATTAATTCTCTTGAGGACATGAAAGAAGCAGCGAAGAAAATCCACGCTTTAGGTGCCAAATACGTACTAATTAAAGGCGGAAGCAAACTTGGTACGGAAACTGCAATCGACGTCCTATATGATGGAGAAACATTCGAACTTCTAGAATCAGAAAAAATCGATACAACCAATACACACGGTGCAGGTTGTACATATTCTGCTGCAATTACAGCAGAACTTGCAAAAGGAAAACCTGTGAAAGAAGCAGTAAAAACTGCTAAAGAATTCATCACAGCTGCTATTCGTTACTCATTCAAAATTAACGAATACGTAGGTCCAACTCACCATGGTGCATATCGTAAATTCGTTGTATCAAAAGAACTTGTCTAATATATAAATAAAAACACTCACAAGGTTCATACATTGACTCTGTGAGTGTTTTTTATAAGCTTTATGTCTTCTGGTCATCTTATCTTTAAGATGCAGAGCTGACCTTATTTCTACCATTTCGTTTCGAGTAGTATAACGCATCATCCGCCGCTTGAATAAATTGCTCTGATGACCCTTCATACTCTGAAACCCCTACCGAAACCGTAATTTTTATTTTTGTTCCATCTAACAATTGAAATGGGTGACTTTCAACAGCTGTACGAATTTGCTCGCCCATACAAATTCCGTAAGCTAATCCCTTATTCGGTATCAAAAGCGCAAACTCCTCTCCCCCCTTTCGAAAAGCCAAATCTGGAAATTGTGAAGTTTCTCGTAAAATACATCCTACTTGTTTTAACACTTCGTCCCCTGCAGGATGCCCGTACGTATCATTTACATACTTAAAGTGATCAATATCTATAAGGAGTAAACAAAGCGAATCATTTTTCATGTTCTTATTACTAATATGATGATTCATCTCTAAATCAAACTGTCTTACGTTTCCTAGACCTGTCAATGCATCTATCGTTGCGTATTGTTTCATCTTTTGAAATAACTCATTGGATTGTAAAACATAGTTTGTACTTACGAATGTTATGTAACCTGTAGTAATACTTGAAATTAAATATAGTACAACTACAGATATATCATTAAATAATATATACATCGGTACTATCAAAATAGAAAGGCAGTATACGTGTAACCATACTAACTTTAACGTAATCGAAGTTTGTATTCTTGCAATAAAGATAACACCAATTCCACTTAGTAAAATTGTATAGCAAGCCAATTCGGAAGCTAAAGAGTACTCAGTAAAAATTAGCCGAGTAATTAAAATTATAGTAACTGTTATACTACTAGCTACCGGACCTCCAACTATAATTGCCAAAATAACGGCTAAATAACGTAAATCCAACATAATATCTTCAATGTGTACACCAAAATGCATTAACAGTACACCTAATATTCCAGTAAAAATACCGATTACACACTTCTGCAAAAAAGAGAATTCTTCTTTTAACGGTTTATCCCTTAAAAGCTGACCTCCAACAAAAATAAAGGAAATAATAATTGTTGTATTTACAAATAAGTCCCTTAACATAAAATAATCTCCCTACTTTTCCATCTATCCCCTTCCTCACTTTATTGTATACGAAATCCCTATAATTCCCAAAGTTTTTTGTTTATTTTTTTGCTGTTCCACGTGAAACAGCAAAAAAAATAAAAAGGGCGAAAACTCGCCCTTTTTCATTAACAACAGCGTGATATTTTTCCACCCTTTGCATTAAATCTTGCTTCTTGTGCCTCAGCAAAAAATTGCTTTTGACATACAACCTCTTCTTCAGGATGATGCTTTTTCATATGCTCTACGTATACTTCATAACTTGGTACCCCAACGAGCAAACTAATAAAGCGCTTCCTTTTCCCCCATACTTGCCACAGCTTTTTAAGCATAGTTCCTCGACTCACTTTCATCTCTAGGAATATATGGTGCCTCTTTTAACGGCATTGGCTTATTTCTCAATACTTGTATCCAAATTCGAAGTGCTGAAATTAACACAGCGATTACAACTATCATAAAAATCCCACAAAGCGCTGCATCGATATAATCATTAAAAATAATTTGCTTCATTTGAGCAACATTTTTAGCTGGTGCTAACACTTTCCCTTCATCTAGCGCTCCCTGAAACACCTTTGCGTGAGATAGAAATCCGATTTTAGGATTTTCATGAAATAGCTTTTGATAACCAGCTGTCATTGTTACAATAAGCAATCCCACAGTTGGAATAAGTGTTACCCAAACGTACGCCTTTTTCCCCATTTTGAACAAAATTGTCGTTCCAAGTAATAATGCGATACCCGCTAACATTTGATTTGCAATACCGAAAAGCGGCCATAATGTATTAATTCCACCGAGCGGATCTATTACCCCTTGGTATAGGAAATATCCCCACCCTAATACACATAACGTTGTAGCTATTACATTCGCTAATGTAGAATCTGTTTTCGCAAAAGGCTTATATACATGCCCTAAAATATCTTGAATCATAAATCGTCCTACACGCGTTCCTGCGTCAATCGTTGTTAAAATAAATAGGGCTTCAAAAAGAATGGCAAAATGATACCAGAATGCCATCATCGCCGTCCCACCTATTACTTGTGAGAAAATATATGCCATACCTATTGCTAACGTCGGTGCGCCACCTGTACGTGATAAAATTGTTTGCTCTCCAACATTTACAGCAAGTTCTTTTAGTTCATTTGGTGTAATAGCAAATCCCCATGAAGAAATAACTTGAGCTGCCTGTGATACATCCGTACCAATAAGTGCCGCAGGACTATTAATCGCAAAATAAGTTCCTGGCGTTAATACACAAGCTGCAATCATTGCCATCGCCGCTACAAACGACTCCATTAACATTGCTCCGTAACCGATTGGCTGTGCGTGTCCCTCTTGCTCAATCATTTTTGGAGTTGTACCAGATGAAACGAGAGCATGGAATCCAGAGACCGCACCACAGGCAATCGTAATAAATAAGAACGGGAATAAATTACCGGAGAAAACAGGACCAGTTCCATCAATAAATTGCGAAACTGCTGGCATTTGTAAATTGGGTGCTACAATTAAAATACCAATCGCCAATCCAACGATTGTTCCAACTTTTAAAAATGTACTTAAATAATCACGTGGTGCTAATAGCATCCAAACTGGTAATGCAGATGCAATAAATCCATATACAATAAGCATAATAGCAATTGTTTCACCACTAAATGTGAACATACTTGCAAGTGTTGGATTTTCTGCTACATACTGTCCTCCAACAAGAGATAAAATAAGTAGGATAATACCAATTACTGACCCTTCTCCAACACGACCAGGCCTAATATAGCGCATATAAACTCCCATTAAAATAGCGATAGGAATCGTTGCTGCTATCGTAAACATTCCCCAAGGACTTCCGATCAGTGCCTTTACTACGACTAACGCTAATACTGCTAATAAAATAATCATAATTCCTAAAATACCTATCATTGCAATTAGTCCTGTAACAGGTCCAATCTCATCCTTAATCATTTCTCCTAACGATTTACCATTACGTCTCATCGAAGCAAATAAAATGACAAAATCTTGGACAGCCCCCGCAACAACTACCCCAACAATAATCCAAATGGTCCCTGGTAAATATCCCATTTGTGCTGCTAAAATCGGTCCTACTAAAGGTCCCGCCCCAGCAATCGCTGCAAAGTGATGTCCAAATAATACCCACTTATTTGTCGGAACATAGTCTTTCCCATCGTTTAATGTATGGGCTGGTGTTTGCCGATTATCATCTAAATTAAAAACCTTTCTCGCTATAAATCTACTATAAAAACGATAAGCAACTGCATACACACATACGGCAGCTACTAAGAGCCATACAGCATTAATGGTTTCACCTTGTGATAAAGCTATTACCCCAAAAGCACCTGCTCCTACTGCCGTAATAACGCCCCAAAGTAAGATCGATTTCAATGTCTTCACATACAATTCCCCCAATACTATTTCTTAGTGGAGATTGTACTAAATTTTCTGAATATTTAACTTGAATCCTCCTTATCATGAAGGATTTTCAGTTTATCATGTTAAAATACTCTCATTACCTACTATAATTCAATGTTATTTCGAAGGCGTTTTACATAATTACGACTGACTGGAATCGGTTGCTCATCATACCTATCTAAATACAAATTATACGTGCCATTATAATAAGGTTTCAGTTCTTTTACATATGACATATTAATTAAATAGCTTTTATGCACACGTAAAAAATCATATGCATTTAGCTTATTTTCTAATTCCTGAAGTGTATATGTTGAAATATACTGATTATTCGTTGTGTAAATTGAAACAGTTTTATTTTCTTTATTTTTACTTACATATACGATATCTTCTGGAAGCATATATCGTATACCTTCTTGACTTTCTATCGGTAGTTTCCGCAAATAACTCTTTGCTTTCTCACCTTGTTCTTTACCTATTTTATATAAAAGAAATTGTAAATCTTCTTCACGAAATGGTCGTAATAAATAATAAAATGCTTGGAAACGAAAAGCTGTAATAGATTCCTCTATGTTTTCACCTACAAAAATAAATTTTGTATAGCAATTTATTTCTCGTAATAAACTTGCATATTCAAAACCAGTACCATCTAGTAATTTGGAACTTAAAAAAACAAAGTCTGGTATATGTTTTTTCATCATAAATAAAGATTCTGTTCCTGTCTTTGCTTCAAAACATTCTACATTTCTCATATTTTCAGTGAAATTTTCAGCTAACTCTCTTCTCTCTTCTGCCTCTTCCATGATCAGTAAAATTTTCATTTCTTCAACCACCTAATTCTTTGTCCATATGTCCTGCTGTATACATTCGCTTTTATAAGAAATAATCCCTTTTTCTTACTATACCATTATTTATCTAAAAAAACAGAAAAAAGGAAACCCCTTCGGTTTCCTCTCCCCCTTTATCCTACATTAACTGCCTAGAAAGAACCAAGTAGTGTAGGGTAATAAACGATCAGGCATACATTTAAAATTTCACTTTATACTAATTCTCGTTGCTTCGTTTCTTGTCCAAGTATTACTACAGCGAATACACCAATTAAAATTGATCCGCAGAAAATCGTAAATATTAATGATAGTGAAGCTTCTGAGGCAACTAAATACCCCACTAATAGTGGTCCAAGAATACCACCAATACGCCCAAACGCTGCTGCCATTCCTGCACCTGTACCACGAATAACGGTTGGATACTGCTCAGGTGTATAGGCGTATAATGCTCCCCAAGCACCTAAGTTAAAGAAGGATAGTAACATACCTGCCACGATTAATACTGTTAATGAATCCGCAACCCCAAACAAATAGGCACTGCAAGCTGTCCCGATTAAATACGTAACCAAAACAAATTTACGACCGAGACGTTCAATAAACCAAGCAGCGGTGAAATACCCTGGAAGTTGAGCTAACGTCATAATAAGTACGTATTGGAAACTTTTTATTAAACTAAACCCTTTTAGCACCATTACACTCGGTAACCAAAGGAACATTCCATAGTAGGAAAAGACAACACAAAACCATAGAATCCATAGCATAATTGTTGCTTTACGATATTCCCCAGACCAAACTGATTTTATATTTTCAATAACAGATGATCTTTTTTCAACTTTTTGGAACCTTGGGGAATCCGGTAAATTCCATCTTAAATATAAAGCATATAGTGCTGGAACTGCACTCAATACCATCGCAACTTCCCAACCATATTTCGGAATAACAAAATACGAGATAAGAGCTGCAATTAACCATCCACCTGCCCAAAAACTTTCTAATAACACAACAATTTTCCCACGCTCATGTGCTTCAACACTCTCTGATACTAGTGTAGAAGCAACCGGAAGCTCTCCGCCAAGCCCCATACCAATTACAAAGCGTAAAACGAGAAACATCGCGAGTGTCGTCGTTAACGCAGTTAAACCACTACCGATAGAAAATAATAATAATGTAATAATAAAGACTGATTTTCGCCCTATTTTATCTGATAGTATCCCAAAAATAAGCGCTCCTACTGCCATACCGATTGAGTTAATACTACCTATCCAGCCCATTTCCTGGCTCGTTAATCCCCAATCCTTTTGCAAGGCTACCATTACAAATGAAAGCATTCCAACATCCATTGCATCAAATAGCCATCCAAGCCCAGCTATACCAAGTAGTTTGCGCTTCGAAATTTCTTTTACCTTACCCACTAGAAGTCCTCCTTACACAGGTGTCTTTACACATCATTTTACATGTGTGAATTGTATAAGTAAAATACTTTTGTGTAAAAAATTTCTCCTTCATCATTCCCAAAAAGTAAAACGTCTATCCCGATTGGTGAGGGCTAATAATCAGTAGGGATGCCTCACTGATTAAAGTTTCAATTTATTAAAAATGAACAAATAAAAAAAGCAGCGATATTTCGCTACTTTTTCGAACGCATTACTTCTTTTAAAAATTCCGCTAATACTAACTGACGACGCCAGCGTGTTGGATTACTGCATAATCTATAAAACCACTCTAAATGAATCGCTTGAATCCATTTTGGTGCACGTTTTACTTCTCCAGCCCATACGTCTAAACTTCCACCCACTCCAACAGCCATTTTCGTTTCTAAACGATGCTTATTGTTTTGGATAAAGTTCTCTTGTCTCGGGAAACCGAGTGCAACAAGTAATAAATCTGGTTTTGCTTCTTGAATGCGAGAAATAATATTCTCTTCGTCTTCTTGTTTAAAATAACCATCTTGTGTACCGGCGATGGATACAGCTGAATATGTCTTTGTTAAATGATCTGCTGCAGCTTGTACAACATGCGGCTTTGCACCTAATAAGAAAACAGATACTGGTTTACTATCTTCTGATAACTTCGCAAGTAAATTACACATTAAATCAAAACCTGCTACACGCTCTTTTAAAGGTGTACCAAGCATACCACTTGCCTTTACAACCCCAATACCATCAGGTGTAATTAAATCTGTATTCAATAATGTTTGATAGAACTTTTCATCCTTTTTTGCGCACATAACAATTTCAGGATTTGCTGTTACTACCTGAAACGTATGAGTTCGTTCCGCTTCTAGTTGTTCTTTTAAATATTGGACCGTTTCATCCATTGTCATTGTAGAAAAAGGAACGCCTAGAATATCAACTGTTTGTACTGCCATAGTTAACTATCCTCTCTATCATTACAAGTTTTTCGCTATTAATTGCTTATATGTTTCTTTTGTATCTTCATATAGTTTTTGAAGTGAGAAGTTCATAGTAGCATGCTCATAAATATGTTTACCCATTGCTGCTAATTCTCCCGTTTTCCACTTATCATACGCTTCTTCTAAAGCTAATGCTAATGCCTTTCCATCACCTGTTGGCACAATCCATCCGTAAGTTTCATCTACGATTAATGGCTCAATTTCTCCAGCCCTAGTCACAATTGATGGTACACGTTGGTTTGCCGCTTCTAATAAAACTAGTGGGAACCCTTCACTATGGGAAGTTAATAAATTTACATGTGACGACGCAAATAATTGTTTTACATCTTGACGATGTCCTAAAAACTCTACTTTATCGTTAATCCCTTTTTCAGTAGCTAATGACTTTAGATTTTCTTCTAATGGGCCATCGCCAACTAATAATACTTTAATTTTCTCTAATTTTGTTTGTTGTAACGCATCGAATAAAACTTCATGTCCTTTGACGGGATGTAATCGTGCTACTTGGATTGCCGTAAATACATCTTCATCAATATTGAACATTTCTTTTTTATTATAGCCTTCTGCTTTTTCCTGATCGTATTCAATTCCATTATAAATAACATGCATCTTGTCATTTGAAATGCCTAATGCTGCCAAGCTTTTTTTCAATCTATTTGTTACAACGAAAAATAAGTCTATATTTTTTAAGGCTTTCAAATTTAATTTCGTAAAAATCCAACCTTTTAAGCCCTGTTTAGTAAAGTCTTGAAATGGATCACTATGAATAGTCGTTACCCATTTTGCCTTTATTCTCTTTTTCATTAAAGAAACATAGAAATTAGCCCTAGGACCATGTGTATGAACTACATCAAATTTTTCTTTATTAATAAATTCACTTATATTCTTTAAAATGGATAAATCATAGCGCGATTTTTGTGAAAACACATGGACTTTTATCCCTAACTCCCTTGCTTCCTTCGCAACAATTCCATCTTCAAATACTGCTAATTCTACTTCACCAGTTGGAAACTGATCGAGAAGTGAAATAATATGTGTTTTCCCTCCCCCATCTTCTGCTCCTGCATTCATATGCAATATTCTCATATTTTTTCCTCCTTTAAATCCTCGCTACGTTTCCATCTATTTTTATTTTACTGTACTAAAAAATAAAAGCTAACAAAAGTTAGCTTTTATTTTTATCATTCAATTTCTAGGTCTACTATTAGATAAGCTAACACCACTACAAAGTAAATTCCAACTCCTGGTGCTGTTAAAATATGTCCTGCAATATAAGCAATACCTAACGCTAACAATAAGCTTGCTGAAATCATTCCATATTTTATATTAAATATGTCCTTAAATCTCGTAGCAAATGCTAGTAGAATTCTTAGCCCGTAATAAATAAATGGAATCATTAGTAATACAAAGCCAATAATCCCGAAATCGTAAAACCAATCATGGAAGTCCATTTCAATTAGTTTTGGATCTGGCTGCTTTTGTTCATTGTATTTAAAGTTACCTGCATAACCCATTCCTAATAACTTTTGTGACATTGGCGCTTCTTTAAAGAACTGCTTATGTCTTTCTTCATATACTTGACGTCCACTGAAAATAAGGTTTTCTTGATTTTCTTTCTTTTGCTCTTTCTCAAGTTCTTTCTTAACTTCCTCTTCTATCTTCGCCTTTTCTTCTGGCTTTTCAACTTTATGATGATTTTCTTCTTTTGCTTTAAGTTCTTGTTCTTTTTTCAACTTATCTTTAATTTCTTGTTCTTTTTGGCCTTGCTGAGCCACATTTTGCTCTGATAAATAATTATTATGAATGCCCATATTTTGTGCTAATGGTGTTTGTTTAAACGTCCCAACTACACCAGCTAATAGGACAATAGCAATTACTGCGTTAAGTGCAAGAGATTTTTTGTTCGGATTTTTTCTATTAAATAATAATTGTAGTACAATGATCCCGATTGCTGCTGCCAACGTAGCACCAATTGAGCCCATTCCTACTTTTGTACCAACTTGAATTAATGAGTAAATCATTAAAAGTGATGGAATCCAATATAAAATATGTTTCCAGCTCTTTGTTTTTTGAATAGAATATAGTACCACAATAGGGAAAATAATAGCTAAGATTGAACCTAGTTCATTCCCTGCATAGAACCAACCTCGAGAACCAACCTTCATCCATTCATAACTACCAAAGTCAGTAGATGTTGAAATAGAAATAACCATAATTGCGTTAATGATTAATGTAGAATATACAATACTATTTCGAACCTTATCACTAATATTAACTTTCGTTTTCAATGATTTTAAAGCTAAAATGTATGATCCCAGCATAATATATATATATAATGCTTTCGCAACGAATTTAACTTCTTCACCAAGTACAATAGGATCCTTAACTAGTTTGTTATTAATAAATCCTATCCCTAAAACGCCGGCTAATAATATAAGATAAATTAAAAACTTTCTATTTTCCTTCTCTTTTGCCTGAATTAAAATGTAAATACCACCAACAGCCATAATAAGGAATCTTACTAAAATTCCAACGGTAGCATTTGACTTTAATAAAGTGATGCTAAGAGACGTTAATAAATCTAAAACAGGCTGTAAAATAATAAAAAAGAGCAAAAAATGCTCAAATCTAACCCTAGCTTGATTTGCTAACATTCCAAGACCTCCATACAAAATCTTAACATTATCTTTTAATCATAATTTATTATCGTTAAAACACACCTAGCAATTATAACATAACTCATATTTAAATTGAGAACTTATTTTTATGCCGAAACTAACCAAATCCAGCTTAAGTAGTGCTAGAAAACATTATCCTTTAGCTATTCTTCCCTATCTCTATAAAAACTATCTAACACTCTTCCACTTATTATCAGCATTATAGTAACATTTGTTAATTTATTTATAAGTATATAAAATTTAACAATTACACACAAACACCCACTCGGCTATCCTACAACTAAAGATTAACCTTGCTTCGTTTTCTCCTAAGCATTTTCAAACGCTTTCTTTATGTATTTTATCCGTTTTTATACATGTAACGAAAAGTAATTGTTATTTCCAATACTTTAGTGTATATTTTTTCTCTGGAACATCTTTAAGAGAAAGGGATTAAGGCCATGTTATTAATCGATATATTTACGTTTCTTGGCATTATCGCCGCTGCCATTTCTGGTACATTAGTTGGTTTAAAAAAAGATTTAGATTTATTTGGTGTCCTTTGTTTAGCTGTAGCTACTGCGCTCGGCGGCGGTATTATTCGTGATATCATGATTGGTAACCTGCCCCCTGTCGCATTTGTAAAACCCATTTACTTTTTCGTAAGTGTATTATCAGCATTATTTACTTGTATGTTTTTTGAGCGTATCAATAAACTTCAAGTCGTTATTATGCTTTCTGATGCTGTTGGATTAGGCGTTTTTACAGCTATTGGTGCAAATGCGGCAATGTCACATCATGTTGACGCCTCATTTCTAGTTGTTTCAATGGGAGTCATTACAGGTATTGGAGGCGGTATTTTGCGTGACATTTGTGCTCAAGATATCCCTTACGTATTCCGAAAAGAGATTTACGCAATCGCTTCTATCTTAGGAGCAATTAGCTTCCTAATCACATACGCTATGGGGGCGCACGTATTAGCTTTCTATGTTTGTTTATTAGTAACATTCGTTATTCGTGTCGTCACTGTAATATATAATGTGCATTTCCCTGTTTTCTTTAAAACACATGCTAAAATTAATAAAGGCCATTAAGAGAATTCTATCTAGAATTCTCTTAATTTATATACTATTCAACGAACTAATATAGAGTAATTATATATAAGCATATATAATTACTCTATATTAGTTTTAAAATTGAAAACGTTTTATATACAGGGGGAAGAATGATGCTTGGGGTTTTCAGAAAAAATATTAATAAAACAAATGCCAGTATAATCGAATTAAGTAAGGACCAACAAATAACTTTTAATGTACCTACTAATTCTGAATTGAAAATTCAAATGGATATGCTACATATTTCAAAAGAAGATTTACAAGTTGTAAAAGTACTACAGCCTTTTATTTATGCAGAAATTGATTGGATTACTGAAAAATTCTATGCCAACATTACAAAACAACCTAATTTAATTACTATTATTGAACGTTACAGCTCTATTCCAAAACTAAAACAAACTTTAAAAACACATATTAAAGAATTATTCAGCGGCAATATGCATGAAGATTTCATTGAACAGCGTGTTAGAATCGCCAAAAGACATGTGCAAATTGGTTTACATCGAAAATGGTATACTGCTGCTTATCAAGAATTATTCCGCTCTATCATGAAGATTTTGCAAACAAAAATAACAACAATCGATGATTTTTCCTATTCTATAAATGTCATAAATAAATTATTCACTCTTGAACAAGAACTTGTTCTTGCAGCTTATGAATCTGAATATGAAAGAATGCAAAAAGAGCATGAGAAAGAAAAAGAACTAACTGCTATGACAATTACGCATATTGCAACAGAACTAGCTGCTGTATCTGAAAAGACAAGCTCTTCTATTCAAAAACTAACCGCTAAGTCTGAAACTATTGTAGAGATTGCTAAAACAGGTACATCATTAGCTACAACATCTGAAGAAAAAGCGAATAAAGGGAAAGAACAATTAAACCAGCAAAACAAACGAATGGGATCTATTCAAATGAATATGGAAACGATTATTACAGATACTCATGAACTTCTTGATATTTCTAACAAAATTAACGAAATCATAGATATCGTTAAATCAATCGCGGAGCAAACAAATTTACTCGCACTAAATGCTGCTATCGAGTCTGCACGTGCTGGAGAATTTGGGAAGGGGTTTTCTGTTGTTGCTGGTGAAATCCGAAAATTATCAGAGCAAACGAAAGAATCTATCTTTAACGTTACAAAGCTCGTCGAAAAAACAAATGAACAAATTATCCGTGTCTCGTCTTCCGTAAAACAAATTAGCTCTCTCGTATCAGAAGGAACGGATAGTATGTCGGCAACAGATCGATACTTCCAAGAAATTGTAAAAGATATGTCTAACTCAAAAGAACAGAATAAGAAAATTGAACATGAGCTACAAGCTATTTCACAAGTAATGAAAGGAATTCAAGATGATTCCTCACAAATGGCTCTAACAGCCGATAATTTACAACTAGAACTAAATCGATAAGATAAAGTGAAACTTTAATCAGCCCTCAACAATCGGGCTTTTACAGGCAGTCCGGAAAATAGCGGAATAAAATTCAGGTCCGGCATACTTTCCATTTTGCACTGACTACTAAATTTCATCTTCCATCAAAAAAAGAATCCAGAATGGATTCTTTTTATTTTCTGAAAAATATTTTTTGACAATACACATAACTCATATAAACACCAAAGCTCTGCAAAATAAACAATGCCGGCATAATTACATTGTAATATGCCATATCTACTTGGAAAAGCCTTAACAATACGTAGCCACTAATTAAAAATAAGAACAACATATATCCTTCATTTTGTTGTTTCTTAATAAGGAAGTGCAATAGAGCTATAGTCATAAACAGTGTTACGGCTATATATATCAGTTTTTCACATTTGAAAAGAATAGAATTTATCCCCTCATCTGAAAACTGATTTATCATCGGTTCTAAAAGTTTAAATCTTTCTCCCTCAATCTCTTTTAACTTTTGATCAATATGCTCTGTTACACTTTGATTTTTCGATATTTTTTCCTCGTGTTTCGTTTTTCCAATTAAGACAGATTGAACATACGTCTCATTCGAAATCGTATATTGTGACAATCCCATTGCCTTAATTCCATAATTCACACCAAAATGAGTACTATAAAATAGAATAAGTATCCCTACCATCTTTAGTAACACTTTTTGTTTCGTTGCTGATTGAGACACTTCAATTAATAATACATATACAGTGATAAAAATAGGAAGAAATAATCCTATCGGGAAAATCATATTACTAAATGCAAATAAAACCGCTGAAAACACCCACATATAAGGATGATCTAACCCTTTATATAAAAGTATGTAACAAGCAAAATAAAATAAAAATATTGCAAGTGACTCAGGAGTTAATACGGAACTCAGCAATATATTTGGAATATACAGAGCATAAAATATAGAAGCAATACGACCGCATTCTTCTCCAAAAACCATTGCCGCAATACGATAAATAAAAAATGCGGTTCCTGCGCAAAATAACACATTAAATAGTTGTAAAGCGAATAATGTATCACCGAATATACGAATGATTACTGACTCATATATAATAAAAGGCAAATGAGTTACAGTCCCTATATTATTACCAATTGCAATCTGCTTTGCAGACTCATACATCACTTTCATATCACCAATTATTGGAGCATCTACAAATAACAGCATACTAAGCCTCACAACTATAGATATACTTATAAGAAAAATAAGAAATTGTTTATCTGTAAAACGATATTGTAGAATTGATGCCACTAACAAAATAAGTATGACGAAAATTGCCAATATGATTGTTACACTTGTTGTACTTCCTCCAAAGAATTGCTTACTTGTCTCAAATGCTACCCAACAACTATAAACGAAAAATGCGAGCATCGCACCGATCGTAATTTTATTGAAGAAAGATGAAAAATTTGTTTGTATATGATTCATATGTCCATTGCACCTCTATTTCCATTCATAACAAAATGATTCTATCATGAATGGGTACACGGCTGATAGGGAATTTCTATGACGAATACATAGTCATTACTTTTTACTTGCAATGTAAGCGAATCCTCTTTTACACTACATTTTAGATAAAATAAATTTTCTTTCAGTTACATGAATACAAATACAGAAGTTTAAATAATCCTCTTTTGGAATACACTTTACTTCATTAAATACCTAATATGAGTACTCCACTTACACATATTATTCTGATTGAAAACAGACTATAGGGGCTGAATATATGGAAAAGAAATTCATGCGAGAATCTAAAGCAATTAAGACAACACGTGTTTTTCCTAACGATTTAAATAATCACCAAACACTTTTTGGAGGGAAATTATTAGCAGAAATTGATAGTATTGCTTCAATTGCGGCTGCAAGACATAGTCGTAAACATTGCGTAACAGCATCTATTGATTCAGTTGATTTTTTAACCCCAATTCACCAAGCTGATTCTGTTTGTTATGAAGCATTTGTGTGTTATACAGGGAAATCTTCAATGGAAGTTTTCGTAAAAGTAATCGCAGAAAATTTATTAGCAGGCGAGCGTAGAATTGCTGCTACTTGCTTCATTACATTTGTGGCTATAAAAGATGGAAAACCTTCGTCCGTACCACAAGTACTACCTGAAACTCAGGAAGAACATTGGTTACACACAACCGGTTTAGAACGCGCGGAAAACCGAAAAAAGGGGCGTTTAAAAAGTAAAGAGATGGCTGAAGTTTTAACTTTAAGTAAGCCTTGGAATATTTAACATAATCTTCTCATCATACATGCACAGGTCCTTCCTTGCATGTATTTTTTATTATAAAAAATACTATCGCTTGCTTCATCATAATGCGGAATGGATAGCGCTTCATTAAAAGATATATAAATAATAGTATTGGATATAAAGCAACTTGTAGGCGTAAGTACAATGCTAAAAAGTAGAAAATGTTTCGTTTTATGAGTATCAGCTAATTTTAAGCTCCAATATAATAATCCCAATGAAAAGAATAGAAACTGTCCTTCTGTTAAATTTTCCACAACAATCTCTGGAGGATACACCGCTAATAAGAAAGCACCTATTAATCCTGCAGCGGGATTCAATAAATAAGTACCAATCTTATAAGTTAGTAAAATAATAAGTACTCCTAATAGGATAATAATTAATTTAGCTACAAAAAGGCCTTTATTACCATTTCCAAAAAAGTAAAATACAGTAACTAAAAACACTGGAAAACCTGGCATAATATGAATAGGTGGTTTATCAAGCTCATGATATATTAACATTCCTGTTTCCAATAAAATAGTTTCCATTTTTTGATAACCTATATCATCGCTAGCTAGAGTCAAATCTGCACCATGTGTTTGTAAAGTTGCAAAACGAAGCGCAAATCGCCTTAACATTTCATATTTCCCCTTAAAATACATAATTTTCAAATTTTATTTATATATTTTCACAAGAAAATATATTCTATTATTGTACTTTGTATACAAAGTACAATAATAGAAAGTTGATTTACAAAGTTTATATGCGTTAAACTGATACAGATGTTCTTGTAATCTTCTTCCTTTCAAAAGGCTTGTATATATGGTGCAAGACATAAAAAATTTGAGGAGATAAAAATTCTATGATGGAACAAAAACAACTTGTTTCTGTTGTCATACCTCTGTATAACACAGAAAAATATATTGAAGACACAATGCAGTCAATACTGGATCAAACATATAAAAACATTGAAATTGTAATTGTAGATGATGGAAGTAAAGATCAATCACCTTCTATCGTAAAAAATCTTGCAGAAAAATATCCGGGGCAAGTAAAATACGTTCACCAAAAAAACCAAGGCGTTTCAGTAGCTCGTAATACAGGGATTGAAAATGCTAGCGGGGAATACGTCGCTTTCCTTGATAGTGATGACTTATGGCATCCAACTAAAATTGAGAAACAAATCGAGAGTATGCATAAAAACAACATGGATGCGTGCTATTGTGGTTATATGAATTTCTACGAAGAAACAGGCGAAAAGGTTGAGCATACAACAAACTTTATTAAAGGTGATATGGCAAAAGCATTCTTAACACACCAAGTTGTTGCTCAAACAAGTACTTGGATTTTCAAACGCTCTATCGCAATGAATCATAATATCCGTTTTACACCAGGATGTAGCTGGGGAGAAGACTTGGAGTTTTTATTTAAACTAATGAGTGTGACAAATGTATGCTATGTCGATGAATATTTAACATATTATAGAATCTTATCCGAAGGAAATCTTTCTTCTAAATATAAAGATTACGAATTAAAAACAACTAAAGAACTGGAAATATTCAATCGTATGAAAGACTGGGTACATAATAAATCTCAAGACTTCATTACGAAAGACCCTCAGTCACTTATTGAGATTCTTGAGACTTATTTATTCCCTTATACGGTTATCAATAATGCTTGTATATACATTAAAGAAAACACTCAATTAAATAATGCCCAAGTTCAATTAATCAAAAAAGATATAAAGAAATATTGCCGTAAAATCTATTCAAAAAACGGAAAGCGTAGTAAAAAACTATATGCAATGCTTTGGTTTGTACGAATTAAATTTCTGTTTTCTTAAACTGAAAATATAGTACTCATCTCTCTTTCCATAAACAAATCAAATTTACAAATAGGACAAACGAAAAAGGTCCTAAAGAATAGAAAGGTTTTTTCTCATGAAAACAAATAAGATTCTTAAAAATGCCTCCTACCTATTTGTAGGAAATATTACTGTTCGATTTGTACTTGCTATCGCGACGATTCTCTTCGCAAGATACGTTTCTCCTGGTGAGTATGGGATGTTTACAACTGCATTAGCAGTTTCCGCTGTTATTTGTTATTTCACAGATGCAGGTTTGACACATACGTTTATGCGTGAAGGAACGAGAAAGGATGCAAATATTAGCGTACTAATCAGTAGTTATTTACGCATTCGTTTCGTATTAGCTGTCGTAATTTCTGTACTCTTCGCTATTTTTGCTCAGTTCTTCTATACAGATGCCTACTTACGCGCCATGGTATATTGGGTTGTACTACCAACAATGTTTGGAGCAACTTTACAAGGTGTCGGGATGGCTTACTTCCAAGTAACAGAACGTATGCAATTTACAGCCATTATTTCTGTAATACAAGGTGTAACAGCCGCAGCTGCTCTTCTACTAGGAATGTCATTTAAATGGTCACTTATGATGGTCGCTGCCATGTACGGAATATCCAGTCTTGTAACAGGTGTCATCGCCTTTATAATGGTAATTCGCCATACGACAGTTCATAAGGGCTGGGACAAAGGGATTTTAGATCAACTGCTGATTTTCACAATCAATGGCATTATCATTATGCTCTTGCCACAGTTAGGGCCTATTATATTAGAAAAAGTTTCAACGTACGAGCAAGTTGGATTCTTTGGAGCTGCTTCTAAAATACCCGCTGTACTTTATCAAATACCCGGTGTAATTGCAGCAGCCTTTTATCCAAAGTTATTTTCTTTTGGAAATGAAAAAAATATTGATGAACATAGAAAACTATCTCTGTTTGAATTAAAGCTTATGTCTTTCTTAGGAATGGGGATTTCTATCCCATTCATCGCTAATCCAAGATTTTGGATTGTTACTTTATTAGGTGAAGAGTATGCCCCAGCTGGTGACGCTCTTGCAATTTTAGCCTTTATGGTCATTTTACAATCTATCAACTACCCACTTGCTGATAATTTAACGACAATTGGTCAACAGTGGAAGCGTGCGACAACGATGGGGATTGGGTTAGCTGTTGCTGTCATAAGTTACATCGTATTAGGTAGCCAATTTGGAATGATGGGAGCAGCTGTAGCTGCTATCCTTACCGAGATTACATTATTAATCGGCTTTACTTTATTCGCTCGTAAAGGCTTTACATTACTATTCAAAGGAACAATATTCAATGCACTAGCATTTATAATCAGTTACGCTCTATATCGTACTGTGTTAATTAACTTACCACCACTAGTAGCTTTAACACTTACTGGTATATTGTACGGCATTATCGGTCTTGCAATTGACCCACAAATACGCAGGTTACTTTTAGGGTTTGTGAATAAAAAGCTAGGCAGATAAACAACAACGAAGCAAGTTTCTCTTCCAAATTATGAGGAGAAACTTGCTTTGTTTACTTATATACATTTTTTGAAATGATAGCATTATATCGAAGAATTTAGTATCATGATTCAAGACACTATTTAGAATTGAACGGAGGACATTATGAGCTTATTAACTGTTGAAAAATTAGGCCATACATTTGGTGATCGTACATTATTTAAAGATGTATCCATGCGCTTACTCGCAGGAGAACATGTTGGATTAGTTGGAGCAAACGGTGTTGGTAAATCAACATTTATGAATATAATTACTGGTGAACTTATCCATGATGAAGGCCGTGTCGAATGGACACCTGGCACAAATTATGGTTACTTAGACCAACATACAATTTTAACACCTGGCCGTACAATTCGTGACGTATTAGCAGATGCATTTTTACCTTTATTTAAAAAAGAAAAAGCTTTAAATGAAGTTACAGAAAAAATGGGAACTGCTACACCTGAAGAATTAGAAGAACTTCTTGAGCAAATGGCGGAAATACAAGATGCTCTTGAAGCAGGCGGTTTCTATTTATTAGATATGAAAATTGAGGAAGCAGCGCGCGGTCTTGGAATTGACGCAATTGGTTTAGATCGTGATGTTGCTGCATTAAGTGGTGGACAACGTACAAAAGTATTACTTGCAAAGTTACTACTTGAGCAACCAGAAGTATTACTATTAGATGAGCCTACCAACTATTTAGACGTTGAACATATTCATTGGTTAACAAATTATTTAAAAGAATATCCACACGCATTCCTATTAATTTCCCATGATACGGAATTTATGAATAAATGTGTCGATGTTATTTTCCATCTAGAATTTACAAAGATGACGCGTTATACAGCGACATATGAAAAATTCCTAGAGCTAGCGGAAATTAATAAAAACCAACATATTAATGCTTATGAAAAACAAAAAGAATTTATAAAAAAACAAGAAGATTTTATTGCGAAGAATAAAGCGCGCTACTCAACGACAGGTCGTGCAAAAAGTCGTCAAAAACAACTCGATCGTATGGAACGTATCGATCGTCCTGAGACGGCGATTAAACCTGAATTCTCGTTTAAAGAAAGTCGCGCAAGTAGCCGATTCGTCTTTGAAGGAGAAAATGTAGAAATTGGATATACACACCCGTTATTACCAAAACTAACAATGACAATTGAACGCGGTGAAAAAATTGCAATCGTCGGATGTAATGGCGTAGGTAAGTCTACACTATTAAAGACGATTTTAGGTAAAATCAAACCCTTAAGCGGAAAAACAAGCCTTGGTGATTTCTTAAACCCATCATACTTCGAACAAGAAGTGAAAGCTGATAATATAACACCGATTGATGATGTTTGGAACACGTTCCCTAGCCTAGACCAACATCAAATACGTGCAATGTTGGCAAAGTGCGGTTTAAAAAACGAACATATTTCTCGTCCTCTAAGCCAATTAAGTGGTGGCGAACAAGCGAAAGTCCGTTTATGTAAGCTAATGGGGGAAGAGAGCAACTGGTTACTATTTGACGAGCCAACAAATCACCTTGATGTTACAGCAAAAGAAGAATTGAAGAAAGCGATGAGAGCTTACAAAGGAACAATTCTTTTAGTGTGTCATGAACCAGACTTTTATGAAGATTGGATAACAAAAGTTTGGAATGTTGAAGAATGGTCGCAACACAATTCATAACTTTCCACTACATTTTTCTTACATATTAATTTCTATGTAAGAAAAATGTATTTTTATATTCCGTCCTAATAAAAATATAAAATACATCTCCTATATAGCCCCGGGCGTATTTTGATAAGTAAACTAATCATGGTATTCTTTTAGGTGATACTCTACATACCAAGAATAGAATATTCTCAACTACTAAAATATAATTGATTTGAAGGAGTGTATAAATTTAATGCCGATTACAGCATTTAATAGAATCAATTCTTTTTTGACTAAATCTTTATTAATACTATGTCTCATTATCTTGTCATGGATTACGTGGGAATCATATCTCACAATTAGCGATAAACTAGACATTCCAAATTCAGTAAGTCTTCCTATTATGATTGGAATTGGGCTCGTTTTTCTTATAGTAGCGTGCTTAATAAATAAATATATGTCATCGCTAACATTCGTGATTTCACTTACTTTATTAGCTTTTATCGTTCGCTTAATTTGGATTCTACAAATACCAAGCGTACCTTTATCAGATTTTGCAATAATGTATAATAGCGCTATTCAAGCTGCCCACGGTGATTTTAGTTTTACAAATACTACATATTTCACTTCGTGGGTGTATCAACTTGGATTTACGATGTATGAAGCGCTCATTATAAAGATTTTTGGAGAAGGAATATTCGCTTTACAATTTTTAAATGTCCTATTTTGTACGGGAACTACAATATTTGTTTATAAAATCACTGCGAAAACATTTAATGAATGGTCCGGACGTATCGCTGGATTGATGTATGCATTATATATTCCAAGTATTATGCTAAGTTCTGTGTTAACAAATCAACATCTAGCTACTTTCTTCTTTTACTTTGGATTTTATTTATTAGTAACTAAAGGATTGCAAAGTGAATACATGTGGATTTTTATTGGTATCTTATTATCTTTAGGGGACATTATGCGACCACTTGGTATGTTAATTTTAATTGCTGTCGCTATTTACATCTTCCTACATGGAATGCTGGGGAAACCTAAAAAAATCATTTTCAATTCTTTTAAGAAATTATGTGGGATTTTTATTGTTTTCTACTTAGTTCACTACATGATAAGCTTTGCATTTATCTCCTCTGGAATTACACAATATCCATTATCGAATCGCGATCCTCTTTGGAAATTTGTAGTCGGTCTTAACCATGAAACAAAGGGTGGGTATTCCCATGAAGACGCAAGCCATATTATGTCTCTAGAGGTTGGCGAAGAACGCACTTTAGAAGAAAAGAAAATTATTAAAGAACGATTAGCTGACAAGGACAAGGTTATATCATTATTTGAAGAGAAGTTTGCACTTATGTGGGGTGATACCGATTCTTCACCATCATGGAGCTTATATACATCTAACTTTGAAATTCTGGATGGGATGCAAGATTTAAAAGAGAATGCTATTCTATATGAGCGCTATATGTATACAGCTGCGATGTTCTTCGGAATAATAGCGATTCTTTACCTTATAGTAACAAAACAAGACAATCTTCATTACACATTATTCTTACTACTAATTGTTGGATATGTATTAATTCATCTATTAATTGAATACCAAACTAGATACAGGTATTTCATAATACCAAGTTTCAGCATAATACAAAGTTATGGGATATACGTATGTTTTCAATACGTTCGAAAATTCAAAAGAAATTAAGTGCAAAGTACCTCCTTTTCAACCTTGGAGATACTTTCTTATAAATAAATAATATGAAGTTCAAAAATATGTTATACTATCTACTGGTATCTTTTTTCCTATACCACCTAAATTTATATATTTTATAAAAATGAGGATAATATTATGGAGAAACTCTTAAAGTTTGGTTTAGTAGGAATCTTTAATACGCTCATTACAATTATTAGCTTTTGGATATTATTAAAATTTGGGATGAACTACCTTATTGCGAATACCATTGCCTATTTAATTGGTGTTGCCAATAGCTACTATTGGAATAAAAATTGGGTGTTTAAACCTAATAATAAAAGCACGTCAATGTTCTTTAAATTTCTAACTGTAAATTTAATTGTATTGGCTTTTAATACATTATGTTTATTTATATTAGTAGATAAACTTGCCTTTAATGCGCTAATTGCACAGATTTTCGCAATTGGTGTCGGAATGGTTATCAATTTTGTCCTTAATAAAATTTGGACATTCAACCAAACTGAAAAGGCTACTAATTAAACTTAAACAACTTATTAAAACTACGGAGGATATAACATGCAAAAATTAATTTCGGTTGTAGTTCCTATGTACTTCGAGGAAGAAGTAGCGCAGGAATGTTATAACCGTTTAAAGTCCGTTATGCTTCAAAATGATATTAATTACGAGTTTGTCTTTGTAAACGACGGTAGCACAGACCGTACAATGGAAATCTTATCTGAGATTGCATCAAATGATTACCGTACAAAAATCGTTAATTTCGCGCGTAACTTTGGACATCAAGTAGCCGTTACAGCTGGTATTGCTGCTGCAAAAGGTGATGCTATTGTAATTATAGATGCAGACTTACAAGATCCACCTGAAGTTATTCCTGAACTTATTGCAAAATGGGAAGAAGGATATGAAGTTGTTTATGCAAAACGTAAACAACGTAAAGGTGAAACTTGGTTTAAACTTTTAACAGCTAAGTATTTCTATAAATTCTTAAATTACATGTCCGATATCGATATCCCAAAAGATACTGGTGATTTCCGAATCATCGATCGTAAAGTAGCTGATGTTTTCAATCAAATGACTGAGCGCAATCGTTTCATTCGTGGGATGATGTCTTGGGTTGGCTTCCGCCAAACGTATGTTGAATATGAACGTGACGAGCGCTTTGCTGGTGAAACAAAATACCCATTGAAGAAAATGATTAAATTTGCATCTGATGGCATTATTGCGTTTTCAACAAAACCATTACGTATAGTTATGACTTTAGGCTTATTATCAGTTCTCATTTCAATAATTGTCTTAGTATATACAATTACTGTGAAAATTATTGGCTCTGGTACGCAAACAGGTTGGGCATCTATTATGGTCGCTATTACATTCTTTAGCGGTATTCAGTTACTTGGCCTTGGAATCGTCGGTCAATATATTGCTCGTATTTATGACGAAAGTAAAAACCGTCCAATTTATATCGTGAAAGAAACAATTAACCTTGAAAAAGAAGAGACTGTACAGAAAAAAGAAATAGTGAATATATAATAAAAAGGTAACAATGAAAGCCATCATTGTTACCTTTTTATATTGTAATACTCCATAATCCGCAAGCGAAATTCCTTTAAATTTGGATATACCTCTAAGTTAGATAACATCCCTTGAATGACTGGAATTCTAGGGTTTGACCTCATTTCTGACTCTAAAACATCTAATGTAACAAGCAATTCATCATCTTCTAATTGATCAGCTAATGTTCGCTTAAACACAATGATTTCTTTTAAAAAACGTTCTTTAACTTGCTCCTTAATAAGCTCTGATTTACAAACAAACTCCCCAAGCCCTTCTTCGTGTAGAACAGGTTCTTCCAAAGATTCTATGAGCCCATCTACTAAATGATCTATCCTTTTTAAAATAAATATCGATACATAGGACAAATCAATTTCTAGTGCTTGTAAAATAATTAATTCTAAATACCCACGGCATATACCTTCTACCATAATTACTAAATCCAATAAATATGGCATAACCTTTTCACCATAAATGGACAATAAACTATTCCGATAAAATGCATGAGACTCTAACTTCATCCGCATCATAAATTCTTCCACTTCTTTATTAAACGGAATGGCATTTTCTCTTGCATGCATAATAATAAACTCTTTATGTTTTTGCACATCAGTAAACTGAAAGTATAATTGCTTTTCAAATTTTTCACGTGGTAGTAAAGACTCTTTTTCAATATCCAGCATTTTCTTTTGGATTTTTTCATAATAATATCGAAGCGTCGCTAATAAAAGCTCATCTTTCGATTTAAAGTACAAATAAAAAGCTCCCTTTGAAATACCACAAGTGGTGACGATTTCTTGTACCGACGTTGCATTTACACCCTTAGTCGCAAATAACTTCATAGCCGCTTCTATAATTAAACGCTCTTTTTCTTTCATATCTTCTCTCCTAAATTTAATCTCGCATCTTATTATAAATGTATTATACCATCTCTTTTTATTGACGATTGACCAACTGGTCAGTTATATTATGTATTAGACTGACCAGTTGGTCAATACAATATAAAGGGAGCGCAAACATGAACAAAATCATCAATTTCTCGTTAAAAAATAAGTTCGCAGTTTGGCTACTAACCATTATTGTTACTATTGCAGGGATCTACTCTGGACTCAATATGAAGCTGGAAACAATTCCTGATATTACAACACCGATTGTAACAGTAACTACGGTCTATCCTGGTGCTACACCAGAAGAAGTAGCTGATAAAGTTTCAAAGCCGATGGAAGAACAACTACAAAATTTAAGCGGTGTTAACGTTGTAAGCTCATCATCTTTTCAAAACGCATCTTCTATTCAAGTAGAATACGATTTTGATAAAAATATGGAAAAAGCAGAAACAGAAATTAAAGAAGCTCTCACAAATGTAAAACTCCCAGAAGGTGTTAAAGATCCTAAAGTTTCACGAGTAAACTTCAATGCTTTCCCAGTTATTTCGTTAAGCGTAGCAAGCAAGAATGAATCTTTAGCTACCTTAACTGAAAATGTAGAAAAAAATGTTGTACCAGGATTAAAAGGACTTGATGGTGTTGCATCTGTCCAAATTGCTGGCCAACAAGTAGATGAAGTACAGCTTGTCTTCAAGAAAGATAAAATGAAAGAACTAGGACTAAGTGAAGATACTGTAAAAAATGTGATTAAGGGATCGGATGTATCTTTACCACTTGGCTTATACACATTTAAAGACACGGAAAAATCAGTTGTTGTAGATGGCAATATTACAACGATTAAAGCATTAAAAGAACTTAAAATTCCAGCTATACCTTCCTCACCTAACGGTCAAGGTAGTCAAAATGCTGGCGCTGGTGCACAAACGCCGCAAATGAATCCAGCTGCTATGAACGGGATTCCAACAGTTACATTAGACGAAATTGCTGACATTAAAGAAGTTGGGAAAGCAGAATCCATTTCTCGAACAAATGGAAAAGAAGCAATTGGAATTCAAATTGTGAAGGCCTCCGATGCAAATACAGTTGATGTTGTAAATGCAGTAAAAGATAAAGTAAAAGATCTTGAGAAAAAATATAAAGATTTAGAGATCATTTCAACATTCGACCAAGGTGCACCTATTGAAAAATCAGTTGAAACAATGCTAAGCAAAGCAATTTTCGGTGCTATCTTTGCGATTGTTATTATTATGCTGTTCCTACGAAATATTCGAACAACGTTAATCTCTGTCGTTTCAATACCACTTTCTTTATTAATTGCTGTTTTAGTCATAAAGCAAATGGATATTACGCTTAACATTATGACACTTGGAGCAATGACCGTTGCTATAGGCCGCGTTGTCGATGACTCAATTGTTGTTATTGAAAATATTTACCGACGTATGTCGTTATCAGAAGAGAAATTGCGCGGAAAAGATTTAATTCGTGAAGCTACGAAAGAAATGTTTATCCCAATTATGTCTTCTACCATTGTAACAATTGCTGTATTTTTACCACTTGGACTAGTAAAAGGTATGATTGGTGAAATGTTCTTACCATTTGCCTTAACTATCGTCTTCGCTTTATTAGCATCATTACTAGTAGCTGTTACAATCGTACCGATGCTAGCTCACTCTTTATTTAAGAAAGAGAGTATGAGGGAAAAAGAAGTACATCATGAAGAAAAACCAAGTAAATTAGCAAATGGTTATAAACGCATACTTGCATGGGCTTTAAATCACAAAATTATTACATCAAGTATCGCTGTCCTTCTATTGGTTGGTAGTCTTGCACTTGTACCAGTTATCGGTGTAAGTTTCTTACCTTCTGAAGAAGAAAAAATGATTATTGCAACATATAATCCTGAACCAGGTCAAACGTTAGAAGACGTTGAAAAAATTGCAACAAAAGCTGAGAAGCACTTCCAAGATAATAAAGACGTCAAAACAATTCAGTTCTCATTAGGTGGAGAGAATCCAATGAGTCCTGGTCAATCAAACCAAGCAATGTTCTTCGTGCAATATGATAACGACACGAAAAACTTTGAAAAAGAGAAAGAACAAGTCGTTAAAGATTTACAGAAGATGTCTGGCAAAGGCGAATGGAAAAACCAAGACTTCGGAGCAAGTGGCGGTAGTAATGAAATTAAACTATACGTTTACGGAGATAGCTCAGAAGACATTAAGCCTGTCGTAAAAGATATTCAAAATATCATGAAGAAAAATAAAGACTTAAAAGATATAGATTCTAGTATTGCAAAAACATATGCAGAGTACACTTTAGTCGCAGATCAAGAAAAGCTAAGTAAAATGGGCTTAACGGCTGCTCAAATTGGAATGGGACTTTCTAATCAACATGATCGCCCTGTTCTGACAACAATTAAAAAAGACGGTAAAGATATCAATGTATATGTAGAAGCTGAAAAACAAAATTATGAAACAATCGATGACTTAACAAATCGCAAAATTACAACACCACTTGGTAATGAAGTAGCTGTGAAAGATGTTATGACTGTAAAAGAAGGTGAAACATCGAATACAGTAACACACCGAGATGGACGTGTTTATGCAGAGGTTAGTGCAAAACTAACATCTGATGACGTTTCAAAAGCATCTGCTGCAGTCCAAAAAGAAGTAGATAAAATGGATCTTCCTTCCGGTGTAGATGTTTCTATGGGCGGTGTTACTAAAGATATTGAAGAATCATTCAAACAACTGGGCTTAGCGATGTTAGCTGCGATTGCCATTGTATACTTCGTTCTTGTCGTTACATTTGGCGGTGCTCTTGCACCATTCGCAATTTTATTCTCGCTACCATTCACAATTATTGGGGCTCTTGTTGCCTTATTAATCTCTGGTGAAACATTAAGTGTATCTGCAATGATTGGTGCGCTTATGTTAATCGGTATCGTTGTAACAAACGCAATCGTGCTTATCGACCGCGTTATTCATAAAGAAAATGAAGGTCTATCAACACGTGAAGCTTTATTAGAAGCTGGTGCAACACGCCTTCGTCCAATTTTAATGACTGCAATTGCAACAATCGGTGCTCTTATCCCGCTTGCATTAGGATTTGAAGGTAGTGGCTTAATTTCTAAAGGACTTGGTGTAACAGTAATTGGTGGATTAACAAGTTCAACGTTATTAACACTTCTTATTGTTCCAATCGTTTATGAAGTATTAAGCAAGTTCAAAAAGAAAAAAGCAAAATAACAAAAAAATAACCTCGCTAACTGCGAGGTTATTTTTTATTTCCAAACAAGATTAGGAAATCGCCATAGCCTTCTTTCTCTAATTCCTCTTTTGGAATAAATCGAAGAGCTGCGGAATTAATACAGTAACGAAGGCCATTTGGTCCTGGACCGTCTGGAAATACGTGCCCAAGATGTGAGTCTCCTTCTTTACTTCTCACTTCTGTACGTGTCATATTATGACTCACATCCATCTTTTCTTTCACACTTGCTGACATAACTGGTTTTGTAAAACTAGGCCATCCACATCCACTATCAAATTTGTCTAGAGAAGTAAACAGCGGCTCACCTGAAACGATGTCTACATAAAGACCTTCCTCTTTATGGTTCCAATACTCATTTCGAAATGGTGGTTCTGTACCATTTTCCTGTGTTACATAAAACTGCATCTCATTGAGTTTTTCTTTTAAATGAGCATTATCCTTTGGCCAATGTTGCTTAATAAAAACATCTCGTCCTGAGCCTTTACGATATAACTCATAGCGGAATGTGTTTTTCTTATGATATCCTTGGTGATATTCTTCAGCTGGATAAAATGTAGCTGCTGGTAGTATTTTTGTCGCAATTGGTTTTGAAAAGCGTCCACTCTGCTCAAGCTCTTCTTTTGAGGCCTCAGCTTTTTTATGTTGTTCTTCATTATGATAAAAAATCACCGTTTCATAAGACTGCCCGCGGTCGTGGAATTGTCCCCCAATATCAGTCGGATCAATTTGTCTCCAATATATATTTAACAATTCCTCATACGGCATTTTATTTGCATCAAATGTAATTTGTACTGCTTCATAATGTCCTGTTGTTTCTGAGCACACTTCTTTATACGTTGGGTCCTCTTTATGACCGCCTGTATAACCTGAAACAACCTGTATAATTCCCTCCATCTCTTCAAATGGAGAAACCATACACCAGAAACACCCTCCAGCAAATGTAGCCAATTCTACCTTTTCATTTACAGCCATTACTTCACCCCTATTCTATATTCTCCTTACAGTATGGCATAAGAAACATAATGTTATAAAAGAAAAAGCATCGAACATCGATGCTTTTTCTCTACTTCACTTTATTTTGTTCCAACATCCTTCTCAATTTCATCACTTGTCACGTCTAAAACATCTAGTAAGAAAATGAAGATTGGGATACCGATAATCAGTCCCCATACACCTAAGAAGTGCTCTGAGAAAATTAATACCATAAAAGTATAGAAAATCGGTAAATTTGTTTTTTGCGACATAAACTTCGGATTTAATACGTAACTTTCAAGCGCATGAATCACTGTTACGATAACTAAAATATAAACAACGTACATAATACCGCCAATATTGTAAGCAATCATACAAAGTGGGAATAACGAAATGATAACCCCCGCTACTGGAATTAATCCAAGCAAGAAAATCATTAATGCTAAACCTAATAATTGCGGGAATCCTAATATCCATAGTGCAATCACGGATAAAACACAGTTAACAACTGCAATTAAAAATTGTGCTTCGATTACTTTTCCGAATGAACGTGCAAATTTCTTACCAAAATACTCAATTTCAGTATAGAAAATTGCAAGCCTGCTTTCTTTAAACTTTGCAGTAAAACCAACAATACGAGATTTTTCTAGTAAGAAAAACAAACTCAAAATTAAAGAAAGTAAAACTTGAAGACCAAATTTACCAACATTCGTAATTGATTTATACAAAATGTCTACGCCTTGTCCTACATATTTAGAAAGCTCCATATGATTGACAGCATTAACTGCATACTTAATTAGTTCACTATCTGGTGGGTTTCTTAAAAATACATTGAATTGGTAAATCAATTGTGAAATTTGTATCGTTAATACTGGTAAATATTTAAATAGTGTAATAGCAATTCCACCAATTAACATTACATATAGAAATGCTATAATAATTTTTCGATTAATAGGCATGAAATGATCTAATTTGCGGGAAATAAACTTTTGGAATCGATCCATTAAATACGTGAGAATAAACGTAATTAATATTAAATTCAACATACTTTGCAGCCCGTATAACACGAGAGCAAGTATTACTAATACGAGTAACCTCTGAAATCCTTTGCTTTGAAACAGGTTTTTTATTTGCATAATCGACGAATACTCTCTCCTGTCCTATAAACTAAAACGTTAATAAGTAGATTTCTCTCTCTTTTCTACTTTTAATTATTCATTCATATTAAGATTTTTATAAACTCATTATATGCCTACCTTAACAGGTATATAGTAGCTTACTTCTTATTTTACAATACAATGACCTAATTCAAAACGTATTCTACATAGTATTAATGAAGATTTAAGGAAACTTACATTTTTTTAAATAGGTCTTACCACTACTGTAACATAAAAAGCAAGCTATCAGTAGAAATCTGTCCTACAAATAGCTTGCTTTTCTTATTTTTTAAGTAAGTTTTACTATCCAATGAATGGCATGAACATCGGGATGACAACTACTGTTACAACCCCAACTACCGTTACAGCGATACTTGCCATCGCTGCCTCTACCTCACCCATTTCAATTCCTACTGCAACTCCTAATGCATGGCCCGCTGTTCCAAGTGCTAAACCTTTTGCAATCGGATGCTTCACTCTAAATGTTTTTAAGAATAATGCTCCTAATGCGTATACGATAACTGCGTTGAAAATAACCGCAAACGATGTAATTGCAGGAATACCACCAATACTTTCTGAAATTGGTAACGCAATTGCTGTTGTTGCTGCTTGTGGTAGCATTGAATTCATTACTGCTGTATCTAAACCGATTGCTTTTGCAACAATGAACACGACAATTACTGAACAAATAGATCCAACCACGATAGCTGATAAAATTTGCCACCAATATTTTTTCAACTTATCAACTTGTTTATATAGTGGGATAGCGAATGCAATTGTTGCTGGCTCTAAGAAGAAACTAATCATTTTTCCACCAGTATTATATTCTTCAAAAGTAAAGTTACCTACCTTTAGAAAGACAATCCCTAATACCATCGCTACGAATAATGGTGTAAATAGGAAGAACCCTTTTGAATGCTTGAATAATAATGTTCCGATTCCGTATGCGATTAATGAAACGACGATTCCGAAATATGGAGTCATTGTGCTTGCCATGTTCATTACCTCCTAACAATATATAAATTCAATGGTTACGCAACCTTTCCGTGCTTGCGTCCTTTATTTACTATTTTCAATTCTTTTGTATCTTCTGTTTCTTTTTCATCTTTTCCTAAAATGAATTGTGCAAATAATCCTGTTACAGCGAGTAAAATAACTGTTGCTACAACAATTACAGTTAAAATTTGTACAAAGTATTGCCCCATTACACCAAGAGAATTAATAACTGAAATACCTGATGGGACGAAAAGGAATCCGATAATGCCGGTTAAAGCTGTTCCAAGTGATTCAACTTGCTCCAATTTAATTACTTTTAAACATAATAGACTAAATAAAATAACTAACCCGATTACCGATGAAGGCATTGGAATTGGTAAATGCGTTGCAATAATATTTGAAATTAACATAATAGCTGAGAATATAAATGCTTGTGATAAGAAACTATATACTTTTTTCGTACTCATTTTGGCCACCTCTTTCGATTTGGTACCTTTATTGTATAGGATATAAACACTAAAGTAAGCGTTTACATAACAGAACGTCAAATATACAGAATCAGTTACAAATATAAAAGGATGAAATACAAAAGCTGCTTCTTAAATACGAAGCAGCTTCTTGAGTTCTTTTGCATATGTACGGCTAACAGGTACTTTCGATCCTTCTTTCATGATTAAATTATAAGTAGAATTGAACCATGGCTGAATTTCAGTAATATGATTAATATTCGCAATAAAGCTACGATGGATGCGCATGAAGCTTGCTTGTGGTAACTTCTTCTCTAAAATTACAAGTGTATCATGTGTTACATACGTTTCCCTCATTGTTTTTACTGTTACTTTCCCATCTACAAGCCCTACATATATAATGTCTTCAATATTCACAAGTACGATTGATTCTTCAATTGGTAATGCTAATTTATGCATCTCTGCTGCTACATCTGTCCCCTTTATTTCGTGCTTCGTTTCTATTTGCGCTTGTTTTTGTTTTTTATACTTCTTTAATGTTTGCACAATACGTTCTTCATCAAATGGTTTTAAAATGTAGTCTAACGCATCTACTTCAAATGCTTGCAGCGCATATTGATCATAGGCAGTAGCAAATACAATTGCAGGTGGATTTTTCATCTTCTTTAATATATTCGCGATTTCAAATCCGTTATCATCGGATAATTGAATATCTAAAAACACAATATCTGGTCTACTTTGCATTAGTTCTTCTAATGCGTCTTCCACACAATCAGCCTCACCAACTATCTCAACTTCTTTCGTTCTCTCTAATAAATACTTTAGTTCATCACGTGCTAACATTTCATCGTCAACTACTAATACTTTTAACACCCGGCTCTTCCTCCCCTACTTTTTTTGGAATAATAAAGGTAATCTCCGTCCCTTTATTTAATTCACTTTCGATATGAAGCATCGTTTCTTTCCCAAATAACCCAATAAGACGTTCATTAATATTATATAAAGCTGTTCCAGTCCCTTTCTTTGATGAAACTACCATCTTTCCTAATTGTTCTAAACGTTCTTCCTCAATTCCCTGTCCATTATCTTTTACTTCAAAGTGAACCATACCCTCTTTTTCAAAAACATGCACTTCCACTTCGCATATTGGTTGCTTCTTCGGAAAAGCATGTCGCAGTGCATTTTCAACCAATAGTTGAAGAACAAATGGTGGTACTAAAGTTGTCTTTAGCTCATCCTCAATATACATCTTTACCTCATACTTATTTGGGAACCTTGCTTGTTCTAATGATAAGTATGCCTGTACGTGGTTTAATTCTTGCTCTAGTGGAATCAATAACTGACGTGCCCCTTGCAAATTACAACGAAAATACACACTCAGCTGTAATAATAACTTCCTTGCTTTTTCTACATCTGTTCGGCATAAAGCTGATACTGTATTAATCGCATTAAATAAAAAGTGCGGGTTAATTTGTGCTTGTAATGCTTTTATCTCCGCATCTTGAAGTAATTTACTTTGCAACTCAGCTTCTCCTAACTCTAACTGCGTGGAGAATATCTTTGCTAACCCCTCTGCTAATTCTTCTTCAACGCGACTTAACTGGTTAGAATTTTTGAAATACAGTTTTAATGTACCTATCGTATTTCCATGTGAAGTTAGTGGAATAACAATAGCGGCTTGTAAGGGACAGCTTTCATGTTGGCAATTAATAACCTCACGTGATTTCGCCTTCATTATTTTCCCTGTATGTAAAACCTCTTTTGATAAACCAGTTATTAAACTATGTGAAGGAATATGGTGATCTGATGCTAATCCAACGTGCGCTAATATTTTCTCTGTATCTGTTAAAGATACCGCATCCGTTCCTGTAAAGCGGTGAATAATTTGTGCCACATGCTTACACGATTCTTCTGTTAAACCTTGACGAAAATACGGTAACGTTTTATCAGCAATACGCAATACTTTATGAGTCTGAAGTGCTTTTGCATTCTCCTCCTGACGCAAAATAGCTTGTATCATAGAAAGTAAAATAAAACTTCCAAAACTATTTACAAGAATCATCGGTATCGCTATTGTTTTCACAACGCTAATTCCATCCTCTATAATTAATAAAATCATAACCATTTCTAAAGATACGATAAAAACACTTAAAACTGCTGAAAACTTAGGAGTAATTGTACGATTATATTTTTTGAAAATATATCCGATATAACCCGTTATAATCCCCGCTAAAATAGAAGAGATTGCGCAGCTTAGCGCTGTCGTACCACCAAGCATATAACGATGAATACCAGCAATAAACCCTACTCCAACCCCTACGATAGGGCCACCAAGTAAGCCACTAATACCAACACCCATAATACGCGTATTCGCAATTGTACTTGACGAAGAAACACCTTGTAACCAATTTTCATTCATAATCGTATTTCCTGCTATTTCAATCCCAGTGTAATTGCTTACAATTGTAAATACCGAAAAAATACAAATAAGCTTAAGCTTATCTACATAGCCATCCTGTTTATGAAGGAGACGTCTGAAAGTTTTAATATGAGAGAGTAAAAATCCTAAAATAACTATAAGTCCGACTCGTTCAATCATCATGAGTACTAAATTTAGCATCTTTGATTCATTCCTTTTTATTTAGTTAGTTTTATTATGGGAAAATAATGAAGTCGGCGTCAAGAAGAACGAAATGTTTTTTGAAATATTTTACACATAATAACTTCCTCTTTATTTGACAATACAATAGAAGAGTGCTAAAAATAAAGTAATATAATACAGTCCTTTAACCCAACCCCGTGAGGTTGAGAAGGAAGTCGGAATACAATATACGTATGTTCTTTTCTTAGGGATACGTATGCTTTTTTGGCCTTCTCATCATATCAGGTGAGAAGGCCTTTTGTTATTCTTCCATAGCGACTGTAGAAAATAAGGAGGAGTAATAATGAACGTCACTACTGATGTACAACAAATAACAGAGGAGACGAAAGCGAAAAGATATAAAACATTATTTGGTTCTGCGCTAGGATATGCAGCAGAAGGTTTAGATATGTTGCTATTATCTTTCGTACTTGTCTATATTTTAAAAGAGTTTCACTTAAGTCCTGTTGAAGGTGGAAACTTAACATTAGCTACCACAATAGGGATGTTAATTGGTTCTTATTTATTTGGATTTATTGCTGATTTATTTGGACGTATTCGTACAATGGCCTTCACAATCTTACTGTTTTCACTAGCAACCGCACTCATTTATTTCGCAACAGACTACTGGCAATTATTAATTCTTCGCTTTTTAGTTGGAATGGGAGTTGGTGGTGAATTCGGAATCGGAATGGCCATTGTAACAGAAACATGGTCTAAAGAAATGCGCGCTAAAGCGACATCTGTTGTTGCACTTGGATGGCAATTTGGTGTACTGGTTGCTTCACTCCTTCCAGCATTTATTGTCCCGCATTTTGGATGGAGAGCCGTTTTCTTATTTGGATTAATTCCAGCTTTACTAGCCGTCTATGTCCGTAAAAGTTTAAGTGAACCGAAAATATGGGAGCAAAAACAACGCTACAAAAAAGAACTATTGCAAAAAGAAGCTGCAGGTAAATTAACACCTACTGAAGCAGAACAACTAAAACATATAAAAAAATTCCCACTTCGAAAGTTATTTGCCAATAAAAAAGTAACAATCACAACAATCGGTCTTATTATTATGTCATTTATCCAGAACTTCGGATATTACGGAATCTTCACATGGATGCCAACTATTTTAGCAAATAAATATAACTATACATTAGCAAAAGCAAGTGGCTGGATGTTCATTTCTACCATCGGTATGCTAATTGGAATTGCAACCTTTGGTATTCTAGCTGATAAAATTGGTCGTCGTAAAACTTTTGCAATTTATTATATTGGCGGTACAGTATACTGTCTCATTTACTTCTTCTTATTCACAGATTCAACATTATTATTATGGGGAAGTGCATTGCTTGGATTCTTTGCAAATGGAATGATGGGAGGATTTGGGGCAATTTTAGCTGAAAACTATCCTGCTGAAGCTCGCTCTACCGCAGAAAACTTTATTTTCGGTACAGGGCGTGGATTAGCTGGATTTGGGCCTGTTATTATCGGCTTACTCGCTACAGGTGGCAACCTACTTGGAGCATTGTCCCTGATTTTTATCATCTACCCAATCGGGTTAATTACAATGCTACTATGTGTACCAGAAACAAAGGGAAAAGTATTAGATTAAACGTAAAAGAGGAAGCATCTCATTTAAGATGCTTCCTCTTTTACGTTTTTATTTATTTTGATTTACTAGCCTTCTGAAATAAGAATGCAGTTTTATCTTCTTCTTTTACAATACCTTGTTTTAATGCTAATTCTCCCGCAACTTTAGGCGCTAACCATAGCATCGGGAATAACAAAATTGATACCGGAACTGCCGTCACTACGATAAACGATTGTAGCGCATTAATACTTCCTTCACCCATATATAAAAGAATTGCTGCAACTGCTCCCATAATAAGCGACCAAAAAATTCGCAAACTAATTCTAGGATCTCCGTCTCCAGTCACTGCCATTGAAATGGAATACGCCATTGAATCTCCTGTTGTCACTACAAATAAAATTGTTAATAAAAGAAATGCTGGTCCAATAATATTAGAAAGTGGCAATTGTCCTGTAATTGCAATCATAGCTGCCGGCATACCAGATTCACTTAATGCGTCCGAGATAGAACCAGGATTCATTAACTCATAAAACACACCTGATCCACCTAATATAGTAAACCAAAACGTTGTAATAATAGGTGCGATAATTCCAATTGCAACGATGATTTCTCGAATCGTTCTCCCTCTTGAAATTCGACTCACTAAAATTGCCATCATTGGTCCGTATCCAATAAACCATCCCCAGAAAAAGATTGTCCAAGATCCTAACCAACTTGTATCACCACGGTATGTGCTCATCGGTATAAACTCACTTACATAAAATCCAAACGAAGAAACAAACGAATCAATAATAAATCCACCTGGCCCAAATAGTAATATGAATGCCATTAACAAAATTGCTAATCTAACATTTAAATTACTTATAATTTGAATCCCTTTATCAATACCTGTTACTGCCGATATGGTAGACACGGCCACTACGCAAACAATAATTGCCAATTGAGTAGTGAATACATCAGAAATTCCAAATAATTCTTGTAACCCATAACTTGCTTGTAAACCTAAAAATCCAATTGGGCCAATTGTACCTGCAGCTACTGCAATAATTGCAGCTGCATCAATTATCGTTCCAAGCAGGCTCTTTCTTAATTTTTCCCCAAAAATAGGATATAAAAGCGTTCGAGGTTTTAGCGGCATACCTTTATGATAATGTCCATACATCATAACTACCGCACTAATTGTACCTAAAATCGTCCATGCTAAAAATCCCCAATGCATATAACTTTGTGCTAAAGCAGGCATAACTGCTTCTTTCGTTCCAGCAGATATACCATCATGTATTGGTGGCACCGTCATCAAATGGTACATTGGCTCTGCTGCTGCCCAAAAAACGCCACCTCCGGCAAGTAATGTAGACATAATAATAGCAAGCCATTTTGCCGTACTAATCTCAGGTTTTTCTAATCCCCCAAGTTTAACTCTCCCATATTTGGAGAACGCCATACACATCGCAACAATAAATGTACCTAATAATAAAACTTGCCAGAAGGCACCAAAATATTTAATTGAAAAAGCGAAACTGTTATTAATCGCACTCTCTACATAATCCTTGTTCAAAAAAACTGCAATTACAAATAATAAAAGTGAACCACCGCTAATAATAAATACAGGCCAATCAGTTTTTCGACTCTTCATCCTCATTTACACTTCCTCCTTCCTCAGCAATCTAAAAAAACAACTCTATTATGTTTTATTGTTTAAACCCAAAACACAATAATTATATATGCATAACATTTTATCGACTTCCCACATACTTATGTCGTCCCTAAAAATATGCCAAATCCCTTATTAAAAAGAAAAAAATCTCTTTCTCTTACATAAAAAAGCAAAACAAAAGACCTTATATTTCTATAAGGTCTTCGAAACAGAAATTTGATTATAACATAAGGAACTCCTTGGTTCAAAAATCCTCTTCCAAAAATAACCGAGAGTAAAGGCTTCCATTTGCTACATAACAGTAATTAAAAAAAATATATTTTGCAGAAAAAAACTGCACTAAATATTATTTATGAAAGAAATTTGGCTTCAAAATTTCATTCGGATACGGTTTATGATAAATATGAGTGGTAGCTGGAGATAATGGTGGAATAAGCCACACCCAATTACCTGTTACAACACGACCACAAGCAGCTTCTTGCTTCTCAAATTGCTGAAATTGTTGTGCAGCAGTATGATGATCAACAATACTAACTCCTTGTTTTTTAAAAGAGTGTAGTACGGCAATATTCAACTCAATTAGCGCCTTATCCTTCCATAACGTACCGTTTCTCGATGTATCTAAATCCATCATCTCCGCAACAGCCGGAAGTAAATTATAACGATCATGATCCGCTAAGTTGCGCGCCCCAATTTCTGTTCCCATATACCATCCATTGAACGGAGCGGCTGTATAAGAAATACCGCCAATTTCTAAGCGCATATCTGAAATCATTGGAACCCCATACCATTTTGCTCCAAGTGATGAAATAGGGTATTCTGGGTGTTCAATTGGCACTTCTTTTACTTCTTTCCTCGGAATTTCTTTATATGTAGGCGCCTTCCCGTTTATAGAAAATACAAGTGGCAATACATCGAAATTCGTACCTTCTCCTTGCCAGCCAAGCTCCTGACAAAAGTCCGTAAATGTAGCGGAATGCGAGTCACCGATCACTCCCATTTCTGTTTTATATCCTGCATATCGAATCAATTGGTGATTATAAATTCGTATATTATTTTCCTCACCTTGATATTGCTTAAAAATCGTAATGGTTGGTTTAACTTTTCCATCGTTCGTTGCATATTTAATATGATGAATTAATGCATTATATACACCCTCTTCATCATTTACTTCGCGCGCATCTAATATGTGCATCTTACTCCAAAATAGTCTTCCAATACATCTATTACTGTTACGCCATGCCATTCGTGAACCATGAACAAGTTCTTCAAATGTATGCTCATATGTCCCTGTCTTCTCTATCTCAATTTGAATTTCTTTTATACGTTCTTCTATCAATTGTTCTTTATGAAGCTCCTTATAACAAATCGTAATAAAATTACTTGCTTCCTCTATTAATTGTTTCGTTTTACTCATAAACAATCTCCTTCTATTTCAACAAAACCTTGCTACTTTACAGTATAAGCAAAAAGGATAGGAGTCACAAATGAAATTGAGAGTGTTACTTTTATTGTAATATTTTTCAGAAAATTAACAGACTTACTATTGACTTATATGGAAAATGGGTGTATTTTTGACTCAGGTAAAGTATTTTTACCTAGGCCAACTTTTTTAAATAGAAAGGAGGTAATGTTATGTCTTCATTTCAATTGCCAAAGCTTTCATATGACTATGATGAACTAGAGCCACATATCGATAGCAATACACTTTCCATTCATCATGGAAAGCACCATGCGACATACGTAAACAATTTAAATGCTACTTTAGAAAATTATACTGAATTACATAATAAATCTTTAGAAGAATTGCTATGTAATTTAGATGCTTTACCGAAGGAAATTGTTACAGCTGTAAGAAATAACGGTGGTGGTCACTATTGTCATAGTCTTTTTTGGGAAGTGATGAGCCCACGAGGTGGCGGTGAGCCTAATGGAGACGTTGCAAAAGTAATTGATTATTATTTCAATACCTTTGACAACTTAAAAGATCAACTTTCCAAAGCAGCTATTAGTCGTTTTGGAAGTGGCTATGGATGGCTTGTTCTTGATGGTGAGGAACTCTCTGTTATGAGTACACCAAATCAAGATACGCCTTTGCAAGAAGGGAAAATCCCCTTACTCGTAATTGATGTATGGGAACATGCTTATTATTTAAAGTATCAAAATCGGCGCCCAGAGTTTGTTACCAATTGGTGGCATACAGTAAACTGGGACCAAGTAAACGAGAAGTATTTACAAGCAATTCAATCACAAAAACATTAGTCGTATGTATAAGGTAAATTTGGTAATGTAAAATCAGTATTGTCGAAATCCTCCAGAATCCCCCGGATTGCCACCGGGGGATTTATGATTACTTCATTGTATTTATATAATGTTTTAAAACATTTTTTATTTCTAGTTTCAGCTCTCGGAACAAAAATCCAAATTTACGAGCCTTTCCATTATGTAACGTACAGTTAGTTACCTCATTATAAGGAGCTATATTTTCTCCAGCTTCCTGGATGAGTGCTTTTATTCCCGTCTTCTCTTCTATGAAATGAATAATTTCTTCCGTAGAAACTACCCCGTTACTACAGGCGTTAATTGGTCCTTTCACATTTTCCATTCCGCACCAAGCTAGAAACTCTCCTGCCTCTTTTTCATGTATAAATGACAAAGTTCCATCTACATGATCCACAACGATAGGTTTTTGGTTCACAACACATTCAACGTAAAATTGTAACCTTTTCGTATAGTCATTTTCTCCAATAACAACTGGAAAACGCACTGCAACGACTGGGAATGTTGCATATTGAAATAAAACCGCTTCGGCTAATCGCTTTCCTTCACTATAATTAAAATCATTTCTATTTCCATATGTAATTGCATATTCGTATGGATTAAAGTCCTCTTCTAACAAACTTAATGCAGGTTCATAGACAGCCATTGAAGATGTCATAATATACTTCTTCGTTTTTCCTTTCAAAAATTCACATACCATTTTCGCTGCATTTGAACTATAGCATAAATTATCGTATACAATATCATAACTTTTTCCTTCTAGACGCTCTTCTAGTAGCTTTCTATCTTCTCTATCGACAATTATTCTTTTTACTGCGCTACCAAAAGAATCTTCAGTAACTCCCCTTGTGGCAATTGTTACATCGTGTCCAGCTTGCAAAAGGTACTCTACTAAATGTTTACCAAAAAACCTTGTTCCTCCTAACACCAACACTTTCTTCAATTTCATCATCCCCATTTTCATGATTTATGAGATACCACCTCTTTTATTATAAAACGCTAATATATATAAAAGCATGAAATCAGTTTAACGATTCCATGCTTTTATGCAGATCATATATTAACGTACTCGATATTTATAAATACAATAACAGAAGTACAAAATAGAAATTACTGATACATAAACCCATAGTTCATATACGAATCCCTCTCCCCATACTCCCATAAAATAAAATAGTGAAGGTAAAGTCAATGTTACCCATGATTGTACGAAGGCAATCCTTCCAAGATATTGATTGATGTTCTTCTTTTGTGTATTTAATACAAAGAATAAATACCAAAGTAATGCCCACATAAACCACGTTAATGCATTAACAACATCATGGAATTGAACAAATGAAACAACCATATAGAATAAAGCAATAATTGCTACCCAAATACAAAACCATCCTAGACCACTACTATCCATTCCTTTTATAAAAGTAACACCTACATATAAATAAGTTAATCCAAATAAGAAAGTAGCCGCATATGAATACACTGTCCAATTGCTTTGGTCAGAAATCATGATCAAATAAAACGGAATAATAATTTGTAGTGCACCCACAAATAAATTAAAAACACCCGCACTTTTCATCTCTGCTTTCCCTAATATAACAAGACTATTTAAAAATAAAGCTGCCCCTGAAAGTAATAATCCTATATAACCCATATATATTCGTGTGAAAATCTTTACCTTTCACACTTTTAACCTCCCCACACTATAAAGTGATACTGATATTATTTTTCTTCCCATTTAAAACTACATACATAATTTTTCATCTGAATAAGTCAGACCTCCTACCTCAAAAAAGAGGAAACTTAAAACGCTTTCAATAATAAATAATCCTATCAAAATATGAAATAGGATTCCTTGATTATAAACGGACTCTAGCAATGATACAAGTGTTGGAATACTTTTCAATAATACGCTTTCAATTTCTATAAAAAATTAATAAAATAATAAAATAATACATTCCTCTATCTCATTCTACTATCTTCTAGCATAAGATATTGTAAAATCATATCATTTAAAACAGCAAACGTTCTTTTCTAGATTCGCTAATAAACTTAATAAAAAATGACCTCTTGCTTTTATGCAAAGGTCATTTTTTTATTCATCATTAAACTTCTAAATAGCCATTTTTATTATTTGATTGCCATTTCCAAGAATCTGCACACATCTCTTCTAATCCGCGTGTTGCCTCCCAGCCTAATTCACGCTTCGCTTTAGATGCATCAGCAAAACACACTGCCACGTCACCTGGGCGACGCTCTGTAATTTTATAAGGAACTTTCTTGCCCGAAACTTTTTCAAACGCTTTAACCATCTCTAGTACACTATAGCCCATGCCTGTGCCTAGGTTATAAGCATCTACTCCTGTTGTATTCAGTACTTTCTCAAGCGCCTTTACGTGACCATTTGCTAAGTCCACAACATGAATGTAATCACGGACTCCCGTTCCATCTTTCGTTGGATAGTCATTTCCGAATACACTTAATTCTTTTAACTTACCTACTGCTACTTGTGTTACATATGGCATTAAGTTATTTGGAATTCCATTTGGATCTTCTCCAATACGCCCACTCTCGTGTGCACCAAATGGATTGAAATAACGAAGTAACGCGATACTCCATTCTGCATCTGCAAATGCTACATCACGCATAATTTGCTCAATCATTAATTTCGTTTGACCATATGGATTTGTTGCACTTAATGGAAACTCCTCCGTAATCGGTGACGTTTCCGGGATACCATATACAGTTGCAGATGAACTAAAGATCATCTTCTTAACATTATGTTTCTGCATTACTTCACATAGCACTAACGTGCTTGTAATGTTGTTATGATAATATGTTAATGGAATCGCTACTGACTCCCCTACAGCTTTAAATCCTGCAAAGTGAATAACTGCGTCAATTGCATTTTCTTCAAAAATTGCGTCAAGCACTTCATGATTTAAAACATCTTCTTTATAAAACTTAAATTGTTTTCCTGTTATTTCTTTCACTCGATTTATAGATTCTACCGAGCTATTCGAAAGGTTATCCACTACTATAACTTCGTAACCGCTATTTAGTAATTCTACGCATGTATGACTACCAATATATCCTGCTCCACCTGTTACAAGTATTGCCATAATTATAGTCCTCCATATTTCATTCATTATAAACTTCTCAAAGTATATCACATATTTCTTATCCTATGTTTAACATGCGAACACAGAAACTTACATTTTATCCCATAATGATTTTATAACATATACGATTCTAATCAGGTAATAAAAAAACGCCACATAATTTTTATTATGTGGCGTTTTTTTATTAAATTACGTAACAATATACACTTAGAAAATGCGCAAGACTACCTAATAATACAAAAACATGAAAAATTTCATGATGCCCCATATGTTTAAACTCTAACCATTTTGGCTTTGTTCCATAAATAAATCCACCAATTGTATAAAGAATGCCTCCAAGTACTAGAAGCACGATACCTCCTGCACTTAAGTTAGCAGCTAACGGTGCAAAGAACAGAACAATTAACCAGCCCATTGTAATATAAATTGCTGTTGATAACCATCTCGGGCAACTAAACCAAAACATTTTAAAAACAATACCACAAATGGCCGTTGCATAAACTAAACAAAATAATAATAAACCGTTTGCGGAATGTAATGTAATTAAACAAAATGGTGCATATGTACCTGCAATTAATATAAAAATCATAGAGTGATCAAGCTTTCGAAAGAAATAAATAACTCGTTCACTGGCTACCACACTATGATATACAGCTGATGCTGTATACAGAACCATCATTCCGATGCCAAACAAAATAACAGCTGTAATTGCCGCAAAAGATGGCATCTTAATAGAAACTTTTACAAGCATAGCTAATAATGCAATAAATGATAATACAGCTCCCCCCAAGTGGGTAAAAGCATTAACCGGTTCCCTTATATAAGCATTCATATAAACACCCCTCATATAATTACATGTAGTTTCGATAACTACATGTAATTATATATGCATTATTATTAGAGGTCAACATTTACAATTCATTTGTTTCGTAATACCATATTTAGAGATAAATTTAACTTTATGCTCCACTAAGTTATAAAAGTGAGGGGTTCTACGTGAAAAATATAAATAAATTGCTTGAAACATTACATTTAGAAAAAAATATTACGCTTGAGGATATTCCAAATGTCGACTTGTATGTAGACCAGGTTGTCCAACTATTTGAAAATACTTATGCGGATACAACAAGAAACGATGATGAAAAAGTATTAACAAAAACAATGATTAACAATTATGCAAAAGGGAAACTGTTTATTCCAATCAAAAATAAAAAATACTCAAAAGAGCATATGATTTTAATTAGCCTAATTTATCAATTAAAAGGGGCCCTTTCCATTAATGACATAAAAAGCTCCTTAGAAAATATAAATGAATCCTTATTAGGCGATGATTCCTTCGAATTAAATACGCTATATAAAGATTATCTTACCCTTACCGAAAACAACGTTGAAAACTTTACACAAGACGTAAATAACCGTGTTTCAGAAGTAAGTGAGATTTCTTCCTTAGAAAATCCGAACCTAGAGAAATTTTTATTACTAACATCATTTGTGTCGATGAGTAATATGTACAGACGCTTAGCTGAGAAGTTGATTGATGATTTAAAAGAGTCCTAATAACTATCCGAATGATTGTAGTATTTTAGAAATTATATTTTCTAAGTATCCTCTCATGTTTATTTTTCTATTGGAATTTTACTCTTTCAAACTAAAAAAGTACATTTTGCATACTGGCAAAATGTACTTCTCTCTAAAATTATAATTTTTACTGTTTCTTTATTAGTAATTCAAAGCGATCACAATACTCTTTTACTAATAATTTACACATAGCATAGAAAATAAAAACATTAATAGTAACGATAAACATTCCCATATTCGTATTAGAGCCTGCATACAGAACCATTACTAGATTTAAAAAGATTGTTAACGTTAATCCTAAAGCTATTCCTGTCCACTTCATTTCATATAGCAATAAAAAGATGACAAATACTAATGCTGGGAAAGCATATCTCTCATGCATTTGCGTAGGTAACATAAAGAATGCAAAACTTATAAAAGTCGCTGCTTTTAATAGAACTGCCGTATTCATATGGCGATGGAAAAAGACATATAAACAAGTTAATGCCGCTGCAATAGACAAGAGTATTAATCCAACTGTTTTCAATGTAATATGTGGTAAAACTTGAATAGTATCTACCGTATTAGGATCCGTACCAATCGCGTAATACCAAATATTCATAGCAAATACAGTTACCGTTGGGAAAGTACCCACCGCATTTAAATATGCTTGTGTCAACATAGTAATAAATGTTCCATGTGCTGCGAAATAAAGGCCGAATATTAATAACGGGATACAGAACCCTATTATAAATTTAATTAATTGCTTACCTTCTCTTTTTTCAAAAATGATTTTTAGGAAATACATAGCAAATACAGGCGCAATTACGATTGATTGAAATTTAGCTAGTAACGCTATAGCGTAAATAGCACCAGACCAAGTTGGCTTATACATTAGCAATAAAATAGAACTAACCATCAATATACTATGTAACATGTCTACTTGACCCCAAATAGTCCCATCCACTATAACTGCTGGACTAAATGCAAAAAATGTCACTAATGCTGCTCTCACAATCGAATTTTCTATCCTTTTAGAAGCTATAGCAAAAATAATTATAGCCACTACTTCAAATGCAATTGATGGGACTCGAATTAAAACACCAGCAGCATCCACGGATATATTAAAAAATGACAATATCACTCCATAAATACCTAAAAGAGCTAAGAAAAACGGAGGGTAGTTTACTAAATCCCCATGTGCATACACATCACCTAATCCATATTTACCTACCGTGTTCATCCAATCCACGAAAAATAGTTGATCTCGTTCATATCCTTCTAAATGAAATGCTAAATATATTCGTAATAAAAGAGATGCAACAACTACTACCATCAAATAAAAATGAAGCCATTTAAAACTCCACCTATCTTGAGTAAAATTCATTTCATAAACACCGTCCTTATTTTTTATAGCTTACAACAATTAAAATAAAATTGATTTACTTATATAAAAATATACTCCTAAATGAATTACCAATTTTCCTATTAAACGGTAGAAAAAACCAATTAAAAATACTAACATACAAAAAAACAATCGTCAATCACGTATTGATTAAAGTCCATTCACATTATCCACTCTATAAGTAAGCCCCAAAAAAATATCCACCTTTAAAGTGGATATTTTCATTTATTTAATTGCCTCATGAACTTTTAATTGTTTACCTTTTATCGTTGTATTTCTCATAACCTTTAAAACCAGTGGTCCTTTTCCATTTAATATTTCAACGTAAGAAACGTTATCTTGTATCGTAATAATGCCTATATCTTCTGCTGTAACACCTTTAATTTTAGCAATTGTCCCGACGAAATCTACCGCTCTAATTTTCTTTTTCTTCCCGCCATTAAAGTACAGCTTCATAATGCCTTTGTTTATGTCCGCATTTTTATCTTTCTTTATAATTGGTTTAGCATATATCTTTTCTTCAAATGCAGCTTTCTCTTTCATAACTTCTTCTTTTGAAGGTCCAATTGCCTTTGGAATTTCAAAACCAATATACTCCTCAATCTCTTCTAAAAATCTATTTTCATATGGTGTTATAAATGTAATAGCTTTTCCACTATTTCCAGCTCGTCCCGTTCTTCCAGTACGATGTACATAGCTTTCTTTTTCAAGTGGAATATCATAATTAATAACATGTGTAATATTATCAATATCAATTCCTCTCGCAGCCACGTCTGTTGCTACTAAATAACGGAATTTCCCTTTTCTAAAATCATCCATGACTTCAAAACGATCTTCTTGTACCATACCACCATGTATTTTGTCGCAAGGATAGTTAGCTCGTTTTAACTGTCTATATACATGATCTACATTTTCTTGTGTACGGCAGAAAATAATACAACTATCAGGATTCTCAATCGTTGTTACATCTTTAAGTAGTGAAAGCTTCTCGTCTTCTATTACCTCAAAAAGAGTATGTTCAATTTTATCCGTTGTAATCCCAGCTGCTTTAATTTCGATATGAGTTGGTGAATTCATATATGTACGAGACAATTTTTCAACATCTTCTGGAAGTGTTGCTGAGAATAGCATTGTCATTCTTTTTATAGGTAATTCATCAATAATTGCCTCTACTTGATCGATAAAGCCCATATTTAGCATCTCATCTGCTTCATCAATAACTAAATACTTCAAACACTCTAAAGAAAGGGTACCCTTTTCAATATGATCCAACACACGACCAGGGGTCCCAACTACAATATGTGTCTTTTGCTTTAATTCTAATTTTTGACGTGCAAATGGAGATTTCCCATAAACTGCCGCAGCCTTAATCCTTTTGAATCGACCTATATTTGTAATATCTTCTTTTACCTGTACCGCAAGCTCTCTCGTTGGTGTTAAAACTAATGCTTGTGGTTTATTCTCTTCCCACTCCACCATTTCGCAAAGCGGAATACCAAATGAAGCTGTTTTTCCACTTCCAGTCTGGGACTTCACAACAAGATCCTTCTTTTGTAATGCGACTGGAATAACCTCACCTTGTACTTCTGTTGGATGATCATATCCTAACCCAGTAAGCGCCCTTACAATTTCCTTACTTAATTTATAATCAGAAAAACTTTTTTTACTCATATATTAACCTCATTTTATTCTGTATTATTTTCTTTTTTATCTTTTGTATACGTTACTATCACCCTACTTATTATACTTGAAACCTCACATAAAAAGGTGGATCATATCAGATTCATCTTTTTATATAGAAATAAACCTTATCATTTCATATATTGTTCAACTAATTGATAACATCTTTTGCTCGTATTGTTAGCATTAACCCTTTCATAGTACCCTCACCCTACCAAAAAATAAAAAGAATACATACAACCTTGTATAATTATCTCAATTTTTCAACCTTTTTTCATAAACGAACAATACAATTGAAAAAACGTTTTAAATTCGTTTTTAACGTTTTTTTTCAGATATAAAATCTACTTTTTAAAAAAATGTTAAGAAATCCTTTGACTTCTTAATAAAAATAATGTAAATTATCCTATGGACGAACATTTTTGATTAATAAAAATAAAATATTCGTATTTTAGGGGTGTAAATGATGGAAAACGTATTCGACTATGAAGATATTCAATTAATTCCTGCAAAATGTATTGTAAATAGCCGCTCTGAATGTGATACAACTGTCACTTTAGGAAAACATAAATTTAAATTACCTGTCGTGCCTGCAAATATGCAAACGATTATTGATGAAAGAATCGCAACTTATTTAGCTGAAAACAATTACTTCTATATCATGCATCGTTTCCAACCAGAGAAACGAATCTCATTCATTAGAGATATGCAATCACGTGGATTAATCGCTTCTATCAGCGTTGGTGTAAAAGAGGACGAATATGAATTCGTACAACAATTAGCTGCTGAGCAACTTACACCTGAATATATCACGATTGATATCGCACACGGTCATTCTAATGCTGTGATTAACATGATTCAACATATTAAAAAACATTTACCAGAGAGCTTCGTTATCGCTGGAAACGTTGGAACTCCCGAAGCGGTAAGAGAATTAGAAAATGCTGGTGCCGATGCAACAAAAGTTGGTATTGGACCTGGTAAAGTTTGTATTACTAAAATTAAAACAGGCTTCGGAACTGGTGGTTGGCAGCTAGCTGCACTTCGTTGGTGTGCAAAAGCTGCAAGTAAGCCAATTATCGCTGATGGTGGTATTCGTACACACGGCGACGTAGCTAAATCTATTCGATTTGGGGCAACTATGGTCATGATCGGTTCTCTATTCGCTGGTCACGAAGAGTCTCCAGGGGAAACAATTGAAAGAGATGGCAAACTTTATAAAGAATACTTCGGTTCTGCTTCTGAATTCCAAAAGGGTGAGAAGAAAAACGTTGAAGGTAAGAAAATGTTCGTTGAGCATAAAGGTTCTTTAGAAGATACGTTAATCGAAATGGAACAAGATCTTCAATCTTCTATCTCTTACGCTGGTGGAACAAAACTAGATGCTATTCGTACTGTAGATTATGTTGTCGTGAAAAACTCAATTTTTAATGGTGACAAAGTATATTAATTCTTAAAATTAAAAAGAAGGAGAAGCATAGAATTGCTTCTCCTTCTTTTTCATATATAAAAATGTTAAATATTTTTATTTTACTGAATTTTCTAGTATCATATTTTTAGATGCTTTTAATAAGGAGGATATAAGACATGAAAACTATAATTGAGAATCGTCTTGTTCGTGCGGAAGTACCTAACGAACTAAAATGGGATTTGTCTGATTTGTATAAGTCCAATGATGAGTGGCATACCGCATTAAACATATTAGAAAATGATATACAGAAACTTGATGCATTTAAAGGACGTTTACATACTAACTCCACAACTTTATTAAATTGCCTACTTTTAGAAGAAGAGCTTTTAATGAAGTTAACAAAACTGTACTCATATGCAAATTTAAAAGAATCTACTGATCGTACAAATCCAGTTATTCAAGCGAACTCTTCCAAAATTTCTGCTTTATGGACGAAAGTACATACTGCACTATCCTTTATTCATAATGAAATCCTCTCATTCGACGAAGGAACAATTGAAAAATATTTAACTGAAGAAACAAAACTCGAACCTTTCCGTAAGTCGTTACTAGAAATACTCAAAAAAAGGCAGCACACACTCTCTCCTGAAACAGAAGAAGCACTTGCTGCACTTGGCGAAGTTCATAGTTCTCCATACAAAATTTACGGCATGACTAAATTGGCAGATATGGATTTCACTTCTATACAAGACGAACAAGGAAACGAACTCCCTGTTTCTTTCGCATTATTTGAAAGCAAATATGAATTTTCTCCAAGCGCATACATACGTAGAAAAGCATACTCATCATTTGTTTCCACCTTGAAACGATATAAAAATACAGTTGCGACAACATATGCTACCGAAGTAAAAAAACAAGTAACACTTTCTCGTTTACGTAAATATGAATCCGTTACCCATATGCTATTAGAACCACAAAAGGTTCCACTTGAAATGTATAACAACCAACTTGATATTATTTATAAAGAATTAGCACCTCATATGCGCCGTTTTGCAGATTTAAAAAAGAAAGCATTAGGACTCGATCAAATGCTTTTCTGCGACTTACATGCACCTTTAGATCCCGAATTTAATCCGACGATTACTTATGAAGAAGCAGCCACGCTCATTCAAGATTCTTTAAAAGTATTAGGCGATGAATATAGTTCCATAATCGAAAAAGGATTCAAAGAAAGATGGGTAGATCTTGCAGATAACGTAGGCAAATCAACAGGGGCATTTTGCTCAAGTCCATACGGCTCTCATCCCTATATTTTAATTACATGGCAAAATACGATGCGTGGATGCTTCACATTAGCACATGAATTTGGACATGCTGGTCATTTCTATTTAGCAAATAAAAACCAACGTATCATGAACGTACGCCCATCTATGTACTTTGTTGAAGCACCATCAACTATGAATGAATTACTATTAGCTCAGCATTTACTAGCGACTACTGACGATAAGAGGATGCACAGATGGGTCATTCTACAACTACTCGGCACATATTATCACAACTTTGTTACCCATTTACTTGAGGGTGAATACCAACGTAGAGTATATGCTCTAGCAGAAGGAGGACAGGCCCTTACAGCTACAACTTTAACTGAAATTAAAACAAATGTCCTTTCGACATTCTGGGGAGATTCTGTAGAAATCGATGAAGGTGCGGGCTTAACTTGGATGCGTCAGCCTCATTATTATATGGGTCTATATTCTTACACATATTCCGCAGGCCTCACTGCATCTACTGCAGTAGCTCAAATGATTAAAGATGAAGGACAACCTGCTATTGATCGCTGGTTAGATGTGCTTCGCGCTGGTGGTACAATGAAACCACTTGAACTAATGAAACATGCCGGAATAGATATGTCAAAACCAGATGCAATCCGTCAAGCTGTTTCTTACGTTGGTTCATTAATTGATGAATTAGAGCATTCTTATCAAGAATAAAAAATAAGCCCTCGCTTTATGAGGGCTTATTTCATATTTACTTCCCAAACCTTTTACGATATCCACATTTCCTACAAAGCTCTTCAACCGCAACTCTTTTGGAAAATCCATCGACAATGTTTGTTGCTCTTTCACCTTCTATAATGTTAGAAAATGAATCATTATTAATATTTCCAAGGTTAATAATCCCTTCACCATCTAAACAACAAGGAATAACCGTCCCATTCGCTAAAATCCCTGCTTGATTACGAAGTCCATGACAGAATCCTTTCCCATCATCCTCTTCTTCATGTAATGCTGGCCACTGGAATTCATAGTCTTGATTAATAAAGACACGTTCTGCAATTTTTATACCTTTTCCTGGTGTAAGCTTCTCTTCAATCTGATAAGATAGATCAAATTCATTTTCAATTATGGATAATAACTCCCTATTTTTCTGAATTTCAGCATTTGTTTTATTATCCTGAGTTAAATTCCATAACCTTAACGATACAATTAAATCTGATTGACTTGTCGCTTCCCTAATGAAGGAAAGTATACTCCTTACATAGCCCTCTTTATCTTGCGAACCTGGGTGTCCATCAAAACTATGCAGTGAAAAATTCATTTGTCTTAACGCGGGCTTATTTAACAGCCTATGCCTTCTCTTATTAATTAACGTTCCGTTCGTTGTAATATTAACTTTAAACCCTTTTTCATGACTTAAGTCTAATAGTTGATCTATTTTCGGATGGAGCAACGGCTCACCCTTCACGTGCAAATAAATGTAGTCTGTGTGAGGTTTAATTTGGTCTAATCTTTTAGCAAAATCCTCTACAGAAATGAATTGCTTCTGCCTTTCCGTCGGCGGACAAAAGCTACACGCAAGATTACATACACTCGTAATCTCCAAGTAAAACTTCTTAAACTTCTTCACCTTTAATTCCTCACTTCTCTAACTACTTATACTTTTTCCTCTTCATATTACAGCATATTTTTATGGAAATAGAAACATACTTATTTTAGGAAATCTACATACCATCTAATAATATTTAAAAGACCATCGGTAATTTTTGTCCAATGGTCTTTTTATCCTTTTTATATGCAAAGAATAAATTTATTTATGATACGGTTCATCATAACTATTCTAAATAAGCTTATTTTTTATTATTTTCATAATTAAATTTAACAAAAAAGGTAGTGCCTTCCGATCCTGTTTGAATTTCTATTTTTGCATTATGGCGGGCAGCAATGGCATAACATACACCTAATCCCAATCCAGTTCCATTATGTTTGGTCGTGTAAAATGGCGTACCCAGTTTCTCTAATACTTCAGGCCTGATACCTTTTCCTTGATCCTGCACTGCAAGCACCACACAATTTTGACCTTCCTTGTAGGTGCTAATGGTTAGAACTTTCCCTGTACTCATCGCTTCTAAGCCATTACGATATAGATTCATTAATAATTGCCGTATCTCATTACGATTTAAAAGTAATTTCGGAATGTCATTTGTATCGAATTGAATATATTTATTTTGATTATACGTATCAATCTTTATTAAAGGAATAATATCGCGGATAAGTGAATTTAAATCTAACATCTGCAAATCCAATTTCCTTGTATTACCCATTGAGAGAAATTCAGTAATAATAGAATTGGCACGGTTAAGTTCTTCAATCATTAAATGAAAGTACTTATTATGTTTCTCATAGGTATTCTCTTCTTTTAATAACTGCAAAAATCCTAGTACCGTTGTCATTGGATTTCTAATTTCATGGCTGATACCTGCTGCCATTTGCCCTATTAAATCAATGTTAGATAATCTTTTCAATTCCTGTTCATATTTCTTTTTTTCCGTTATGTTTTTAAAAATACAACAAATACCATCATCATACGGGTATGCAATAACTTCGTGCCAATATTCATCTGCAGTAGAAAGAAATTCGAAATGAACTGTAGTTCGTTCTGACATCGCACGATGAAATTCCTTATACATAACTGTGTCGATATCACTCGGGAAAACATCCCATATATTCTTTCCTAATACATCTTTTGCTGTTTTTCTTTGCGGAAAATATTGGTGCTTATTTACGTACGTAAATTCCCATTTATTATTTAAAGTAAAGAATCCATCCGTAATACATTCAATCACACTTGTAACTTTTTCATTAGCAGCAGCTAGCTCCCCCGTTCGCTCTTCCACTATACTTTCTAGTTTATCCATATATAACAAATTTGAAAACGTAGGGGCTGTGGCATCAACGATAGATTTTGCTAGTTGAATTTGAGAATTATCGTAATTGTGAGCTTTTCCTTCTTTCCCAACGACGATTACCCCTAATACTTCTCCCATTGAAATCAATGGGATCATCAATAAATCCTTACTATCTATATTTTTTGTTTGAATAACTTCTTGGATCTTGGCTTCATAGCTTTTCTCTGTCCAATCAGCTTCTGTCCAATCACAGCCCTTACTTAATTTCGTTGTTTTAATCGTTGTTTTGTCTAGCGGATCTAGAAGATGGGCAGTCATATTTTTACTCTCTAAAATCTGTTCTAAGTAAAAAAAGCATTTATCAAAACTCTCCTGTATCGAGGAACACATTGATAAATCACGGGTAACATTTAATAACAGCTGCTTCTCAGCAATAAGGTCTTCCTTTTGTGTTAAATTATTTGCGTTTTGAATTGCGACCGCGGCCATATTTACATAAGCTTCAACACTTTGAATTTCTGAATCTGTTAAGTTCATCGGAATCCCATAATCAAATAAAAAAACCAGACCAAATAACTCTTGCCTAAATGAGATAGGCAGAGCTAATAAGGACTTAATTTTAAACGCATCAACTGGTCTCGGATCTGGTCGATGATCCTTTGAGGTATCAGGAATATAGATGGTTTTTTTCGTTTCAATAACTTCTTTTGCCAGTAAGTCTATTTCAGGATCCACTACCTGAGTATCGAGTGTTACGCCATTTATGGTCTCTGGTTTTCCTGCAAACCCTCTAAATGTTCCATCTTCCTGGGGTAAATAAATTCCAACAGCATCGCACCTAACAATCTCCTCTGATATCGCCATTGTCACACGCTGCAATACTTCACGTAGTTCTAATTTCGTATTTATTATTTTTGTTATATTCGCGAGCCTAGAATATCTCGTCTGATCACTTACCATTCACATAGCCTCCAGTTATAGGCATAATAAAATAAATATGATAATATCAGCGTCTTACCTTTGTTTTACATAGAATATTTTACTTATGATACGGTTCCCCACGATTAATCCGAAACGCTCTATACACTTGCTCAAGCAACACTAATCGCATTAATTGGTGTGGTAACGTCATCTTTGAAAAAGAAAGTGATTCGTTTGAACGCTTCATTACTTCTGAACTTAGTCCGAGTGATCCACCAATTACAAATGCGACTTTACTCTTTCCATATGTAGCAAGGCGATCTAGACTGACCGCAAATTCTTCTGATGACTTTTGCTTTCCTTCTATAGCTAATGCAATCACATGCGTGTCATCAGAAATCTTATCCAGTATACGTATACCTTCTTTTTCCTTTACAATTAACATTTCTGCTTCACTTAAATTTTCTGGTGCCTTTTCATCTGGCAATTCAATTACTTCTACTTTTGCGTATGCTGATAATCGTTTTAAGTATTCTGCTATACCTTGTTTCAAATATTTTTCTTTTAATTTCCCAATTGAAATAATCGAGATATTCACACGTATCCTCCACCTTACAAACATGTTATCCACAAAACTTATCCACATATCCACAAACACTACCCACATATTGTGTGAGAATCTGTGTTCGATACAACATATGTCGCCTCATTTTGACAAAATTCACATGTTTTTTTCTCTTTTTCTGAGTTATCCACACTGTTGATAACCGGTGCAACTTCACACTCATCCACAATAATATCTAACGCTAATTCAACATGTTCTAAACAACAAGGTAAATTCATTTTCTTCACCTCACTTTTCTACAATAGAAAACAGGAGGTAGGCCCTCCTGTTTTTAATACTTTTGAATGCCTAATTTCACTGTTGTTGTTACTCTTTTTGTACCACGATAAAACGTAAGAGTCATTTTATCATTAATTTCCTTATCATATAAGGCCGTGCGGAATCCAATAATATCGCGAATCGGTTTTCCATCTACTGCCACAATAACATCATGTTCTCTTAAACCAGCATCCGCGCCTGGCGAAGGACTTTTCACATCCAAAATACAAACTCCTTCTGTTACAGTACCTGGTAAATGTAATGTTTTTGACCAATAATAGTTTGGAATTTCATTTAATGACCTAAGTTCAATCCCAACATACGGTCTTCTTACTTTTCCATACTTCTCAAGTTCATTCATAATCGGAACAGCCCTAGTCACTGGAATAGCCAGTCCGATTCCTTCTACTTCTTTTGCAGCAATTTTCATTGAATTAATACCAATTAATTGTCCTGCTGCATTTACAAGCGCACCGCCACTATTCCCTGGGTTAATCGCCGCATCTGTTTGTAACACTTCTACTTGCCAATCATAATGTCCATCTTGATCTAAATCTACAGGGACAATACGTTCATTAGCTGAAATAATACCTTGCGTAACAGTTCCAGAGAATTGCAGTCCAAGTGGATTTCCAATCGCAATAACTGGCTCTCCTCTGCGAACAGTATTAGAATCGCCAATTTCAATTATTTTTTTCACATGCTTTGCATCTATTTCTAATACAGCTAAATCTGTGACTACATCGGTTCCTAATACTTTTCCAGGAACCTTTTTACCGTCACTTAGACTTACTTCAATACGATTCGCTCCAGCTACAACATGATTATTCGTTACAATATAAGCTTGACCATCTGTCTTTTTATAAATTACTCCTGATCCTGTACCAGCCTCTGAATCTGCCTCTGAAAAGTTATCTCGTTGAATGTTAATAACACCCACAACAGCTTCAGATGCACGATCAACAGCATCTACAAAGCTAATCTGTTTAATTCCTTGAGCTTCGGCCATATTACTTCCGCTTGCTTCAGCTTGCGGAAGCGTATCAGCAGAATTTGAAAATAAAGGAGCTCCAAACGCAAATAAAGAAGCTCCTACAATTGTTCCCGCTATACTAGAAAGAACTATACCTTTATGCTTCTTTTTCCCTGCACGTTTCATACGATAATTTTCTTCATCAATAAAGGACATATTTGTTCACCCATCTTCCTGAAAACAACTATATTCACCTTTATTGTTTACTAAAATGAAGAATTATACGTATTGAATTTTTGTAGGCATTTTTGGATCTGTATCGTGAATTTCAAAGGATTCACCCACTCCAAATCCTTTTTCCTCTAGTACTTGTGATACTGACATACGAGCTAGTTCTTTCATGTTATTATCTAAGCTTAAATGGGCTAAATAAATATGCTTTGTCTCATCTGTAATTACATCTGCCATCGCTAATGCAGCATCCTCATTACAAACATGCCCAACGTCGCTTAAAATGCGTCGTTTAATGCTCCATGGGTAACGTCCCATACGAAGCATTTCCACATCATGATTACTTTCAAACACGAAAGCATTAGCTCCCTTAATAACGCCCTTCATACGGTCGCTTACGTATCCCGTATCTGTAATAAGCGCTAATTTCCTATTATTGTTATGGAAAGCATAAAACATCGGTTCTGCCGCATCATGAGAAACTCCAAATGATTCGACTTCAATATCACCAAATGTTTTCACATCCCCAACTGAGAAAATGAATTTTTGCTCAGTTGGGATATTTCCTATTAAATGTTCCATTGCATTCCATGTTTTCTCATTCGCATAAACGGGTAAATCATATTTTCGCGCCAATACACCTAATCCTTTAATATGATCACTATGCTCATGTGTTACAAGAATACCTGATACATCATTTATATTCAGTTCTGCTTGTTTAAATAAAGCCTCTGTCGCTTTACCACTTAAACCTGCATCGACTAGTATTTTTTTTTCATCGGTTCCTACGTATAGCATATTTCCTGTACTTCCACTTGCAAGTACGCTAAAATGCAACCCCATTATTTCTCACTCCAGTATGTTCATCAACCACTTGATTTTCCTTTTCCCCTAATTCCATAACTTGTCCTTCAATTGCATTCACAAAGAAGTCCTGCTTTTGCTCCGTTTTTAAATTCCACGTTGGAGCAAGTACTTGGTTATTAGAAGTAGATGCGGTAAGAGTGGCATAACCAATTTGCGCTTCTTTAACATGTGTATTTCCATGAATTTTATTTTTTAAATACAAATTTTCTAAAGCTGTTTGAGCCGTAATAATTTCTTGCTCTTTCGTTTTTTCACCTTCGCCCATTTCTTTTAAATCAGTTAGCATTGTCTGCGTATATGAAACAAGTTCATTTTTTTCATTTAATTCCACAACAATCATCGCCTGATTATTATAGAAAATAGGCTTATCTTTATATTTTTGGAAGAAATAAATTTTAGAGTCTTTCACCGCTCCAAATTCATACTTTTGTCCATCCAATACATAGTTCTTCAAAAATTCATTATACTTATCTTTTGATAATGATTTCGTATTTAAAAAAGGCTCTTTTAACTTACTTTCTATCGTGTACATATTTTGTATATGCGCCGTTTGATTTTTCAAAGACTGTATATCATCTTCTTTAAAGGCTTTATTTTCCGCTCTAATAAATGACTCTTTCTTCGGTTCCTTAGGGATATTCCCTATAGTAATTTTATTTGCTTTTAATTCTTGATCTATCTTTGTTTCTGCAATAAGCTCCAATTGATTACTATCTTGCTTTTGAATGAATTGAAAAATGAGAAAGAGGTCCAAAACAAAAAAGGTCACAATAAATATGGTTTTAATTCGATCCCAATCCATTTAGTCCTCCCTCACTCCACTCATAGATTTGCTGTTTACCCGTTTCACCTTCAACAAGCTTTACATACCAAATTGGTTGTAGTCGAACTACTTGCCCATCTAGTGATAACTTGTATCCAATACCAATATCCTTAATTACTTGTTTCTTTATCTCTGGATTATTTTCTAGGGATGCTATTACAACATGCCCTGACGGAAGAGTAACTTTCTGTTCTATGCCTTTAGTATTTAAAGACAGCAACGGTCTTTCATATTCCATTACTTCTTCTGATCCCCATTTTTGTCTCAATTCAGCTAATCCATCTGTATTGAATACGGAATATCCATCTTCATGTAAGCGAAATACTGTCTCTCCTTTATTCATATAGTCCAAACGATATGAATCCAAACTTCCACTGTGACCACTTACAAATTCAAAGCTTTTTTGTAACAGCATTAAATTATCTATCGTTTTCTCAGTTAAGACAGAAGAGTTTTTATACTTTAGCATGTGACGATCGTTTTCAATTTCCATGGATCTAATACCATCTGTAAATGTTTCTTTCGATATCTCAGTAATCGGACTTAAATAACGAGGATCACTAAACAGAGCATTCTTAAACGTATCAACTGCTAAATTAGATGAAATATATGTTATATTGTTTAACTCTGTCGTGCCATCTGGTAAAAATAACTTTTTCATATCATTGATTTGATAATCAAAATAGGGCTTTGCTGATACTATAAATTGATTTTGAGCATTTACAATATCTTTTAAATACACACCACTTAATTTTGCCTCATATATTTTAAAGTTATCACCATCAGAAACAAAGTTAATTTTAATTTCTTGATCCTTACTCCTAGAAGGATCAAGGAGAATACGATTAAAATGTTTAGGCTTATCTGTACTTTTCTCTTTCATGTTAAACATAGATTTAACTGCATCAAATGGGATATCAGTAGGGAAAACAAGTTCAATTTTCCCTTCACCATGCACATAGGATAGGAAATCACCCTTAGTGATTGATATCTCTCTAAACTCATGTAGTTCCCCTACTTCCAAAGGCTTATAGATTGATTCTATATCTGCCTCTCTTCTGCTCCCATAATGATTTTTATCTTTATGCACGATGATAGAAGTAGGACGGACAACATCGGAAATTTTAGTTTGATTCGTTCCTTCATTGCCCTGTACAAATTTTGCATTTTGCATGGATGTAGAATCTGGCACATACGTCCATAGGTTAAAAGTAAGAAACAGGCTAATTACAACTAGGTTAATTAAAACTATTGTTTTAAAGTTTTCCATACTCATTCCCAATCGTCCTCTTCATCTGCTGCCATTGGTAACGTGAAATAAATAGTTGTCCCTTTTCCTTCTTCACTCTTCGCCCAAATAGAGCCACCATGTGCCTCGATCATTTCTTTTGCAATTGCTAATCCAAGTCCCGTACCACCCATTTGTCTTGAACGAGCTTTATCTACGCGATAAAAACGTTCAAAGATTTTATCAACGTTTTCTTTTGGAATACCCATTCCTTGGTCACTTACGCTAATTTCTAATAAATCACCGCGATCACGTAAGCGATATGTTACTGTTCCACCTTCTGGTGAATACTTTAATGCGTTAGAAATAATGTTATACAGCACTTGAGTAATTTTGTCAGTATCCATATCAATAAACCTAGACTTCTTAGAGAAAGATCGTTTGAAACTTACATTTTGTTCTTTAGACATTTCAAAGCGATCAATAATATTATTAAAGAAATCAGTAAAGTCGACCCATTCTTTCATTAAACGGTGCTCTGTACTATCAAGTTTAGATAGCTGTAACAACGCATTTACAAGTCTAATCATTCTTTCTGTTTCTTCTTGTGTAACCGTTAAAAATTGTGGCGCAATATTCGGATCCTGCCATGCTCCATCTGTAAGTGCCTCTAAATAACTGCGCATCGTCGTTAATGGCGTCCTTAATTCATGAGAGACATTCGCTACAAACTCACGGCGTTCCCTTTCTATACGCTCCTGCTCTGTTACATCATATAATACAGCAATTAAACCATTTGCCTTCCCTGTTTCTTTTTGAATAACAGAGAAACTAGCACGTAAAATATATGGTTCATTTCTCGTACTAAAATCTAATAAAACAGAATCTGGCTCTTCATATAAATGATCGAGCGTAAATTCTTCCTGTATCCCTAATACCTCTAAAACAGATTGATCAAGCGCTGTTTCACGAGAAACATTTAACATTTTTTCCGCAGGGTCATTTAGTAAAATAATATCCCCTTTTCGGTCAGTAGCAATTACTCCATCTGTCATATGAGATAAAACAGATGATAGTTTACGCCTTTCACTTTCTGTAGAAGAACGAGCTTGTTGTAATTTTTTTGATAAATTATTGAAGGATAATGCCAGTTGTCCAATTTCATCATGGCTATGCACCTTTACTTTTCTCGAATAATTTCCTTTTGCCATTTCGATTGCTTGTCTCCGCATATCTGAAATTGGTCTTGTAATTGTTTGAGCCAATAAAATCCCAAGTACGGCCGTTACTAATAAGGCAATTACTGTTCCCGTAGCAAAAATTTGATTTATATCCTTCATTTGTTTATATACATCTTCCATAGATGCAACGATGTATATAACACCAAGCGCATCCTTGCCATTATCATCGAGAATCGGAGTAAGCATAACTTGAACACGATGGCCTGTACTACCATCCTTCTCAATTTTCACTTCTGGCTTTTTTTGCACCAACACTCGCTGAACAGCTATATCAGTTGATGTTCTATTCACCTTATTCTGCTTTGATTCATCTGAAATAGCCAGTAACTTTCTATGCGAATCAAATACACTTACCTCTTGTATAACTTTTTTTTGATCAGAGGCAAACTTTCGAATAGAAGTTTTAATCGTTTCATCTGTTGACTCTGTTTCTGCTTTTGTATAACTTTTTTTAAATTCTTGTTTCAAGTTATATGATAATAAGTTTGTTTGCTGCGTTAAAGAATCCCTAAAACCTTGTACTAGGCTCTTCTCTAATTCCCTTACAAAATATACCCCAATAACTTGCATCGCTATTAATATTAATAGCATATATATAAGCACAAATTTTAAATGAATAGATTGAAAAAAACCAACTTTCTTCATATACTATTCCTGCTCTGGGTCACGCAAGTAATACCCTACTCCACGTCTAGTTACAATTAAAGTAGGATGGCTTGGATTATCTTCAATTTTTTCACGCAAACGACGTACTGTTACGTCTACTGTGCGCACATCTCCAAAATAGTCATAACCCCAAACTGTTTGTAATAAATGTTCGCGTGTCATAACTTGTCCTAAGTGTTTCGCTAAATAATGTAGCAACTCAAATTCACGATGTGTAAGCTCGATATTTTCCTCGCGCTTCGTTACACTATATGCATTTGGATTAATAACAATTGGTCCAATAACCATTTCTGTATTTTCTTCTTTTTCTGCAGCACCACCTTGTTGGTGACGGCGTAAATTCGCCTTCACACGAGCAAGTAATTCTCTCGTGCTAAATGGCTTCGTTACATAATCATCTGCCCCAAGCTCAAGCCCTAATACTTTATCAATCTCAGAGTCCTTTGCTGTAAGCATAATAATCGGCATTTCTGAACTTTTACGTATTTCACGACAAACCTCTAAGCCATCTTTACCTGGTAGCATAATATCTAATAAAACCATATCTGGTTGTTCTTCATTAGCTTTTTCAATTGCTTCATCACCATCATGCGCCATTACTATTTCAAAACCTTCTTTTTCTAGGTTAAACTTCAAAATATCTGCAATCGGCTTTTCATCATCAACTACTAAAATTTTCTTTCCCATCATCGTCTATTTCCTCCTTATAAAAATATGGTCAATAATCCCTAAACATATTGATGTTTACATAGTATGTCCTATATGACCGCATCCTTTGTTTAAGTATTTTCTCCTCTATTCTCATAGACTCATGTATGATCCACTTTTACACGGAATCCTATACGATCTATAGAAAAACCTCTAGCTTCAACTGCTAGAGGCTCCTCGTTCTATTTTAAAATAACTACTCAGTTTTGTAAAATTACATAAATAAAAAGGATATTAAGTGGGCCCACTTAATATCCTGAGAGTGGCTCGGGACGGAATCGAACCGCCGACACGAGGATTTTCAGTCCTCTGCTCTACCGACTGAGCTACCGAGCCAAAACTATATATAAAACCACTAATGGTGGTATAAACAAAAGTGGCGGTCCCGACCGGGGTCGAACCGGCGATCTCCTGCGTGACAGGCAGGCATGTTAACCACTACACCACGGGACCAAAAATAAGCATAAAAAAAACATGACCCGTACGGGATTCGAACCCGTGTTACCGCCGTGAAAGGGCGGTGTCTTAACCACTTGACCAACGGGCCACGAAAAATAAAATGGTGAGCCATGAAGGATTCGAACCTTCGACCCTCTGATTAAAAGTCAGATGCTCTACCAACTGAGCTAATGGCTCATACTCACCAACGTCATATTTTCGTGACGACAAGATGTATCATAACATGTATTCTGTATTCTTCGCAATACTTTTTTTCATTTTTTTATAAAAGATAAGAAAAAACTCATGCGGACATGAGTTTTTTCTTAAAATATCAATTAAGCTTCGTATACATTACGAACAATATTCGTTTGGTTACGATCTGGTCCAACTGAGAACATAGATAATTGAATTCCTGTTAACTCAGAAACACGTTCTACGTATTTTCGTGCATTTTCAGGAAGCTCGTCTAATGATTTTACACCAGTAATATCTTCTGTCCAACCTGGAAGCTCTTCATATACAGGCTCACATTTCGCTAAAATGTTTAAGTTTGCTGGAACTTCATCGATAACTTCGCCATTGTATTTGTAAGCAACACAAATTTTAAGAGTTGGAATATCTGTTAAAACGTCGATAGAATTTAATGATAGATCCGTTAAACCACTAACACGACGCGCATGTCTTACAACAACGCTATCGAACCAACCTACGCGGCGCGGACGACCAGTTGTTGTTCCGTACTCACGACCAACTTCACGAATTTGATGACCAATTTCATCATTAAGTTCAGTAGGGAATGGACCGTCACCAACACGGCTTGTATATGCTTTACATACACCTACAACGCGAGTAACTTTCGCAGGACCAACTCCAGTTCCAACTGTTACACCACCCGCAATCGGGTTAGAAGATGTAACGAATGGGTACGTACCGTGGTCAATATCAAGCATAACACCTTGTGCACCTTCAAATAATACACGGTGATTGTTATCTAGTGCATCATTTAATACAACAGATGTGTCGCATACATATTGTGCGATTTGTTGTCCATATTCGAAGTACTCTTCAAAGATTTCTTCTACACTGAAACCTTCTGTATCGTACATTTTTTCAAACAAACGATTTTTCTCTACTAAATTGCGCTCAAGCTTCTCTTTAAATGCTTCACGATCTAAAAGATCAGCCATACGGATACCAATACGTGCAGCTTTATCCATATATGCAGGACCGATACCTTTTTTCGTTGTACCGATTTTGTTATCACCTTTACTAGCCTCTTCTAACTCATCTTGTTTTAAGTGATAAGGTAAAATAACGTGTGCACGGTTACTTACACGTAAATTATCAGTACTTACACCACGGTCGTGTAAGTATTTTAACTCTTCAAGTAATGCTTTCGGATCTACTACTAAGCCATTTCCGATTACACAAATTTTCTCTTTATAGAAAATACCAGATGGAATTAAGTGTAACTTATATTTAACTCCGCCGAAAACAATTGTATGTCCCGCGTTATTTCCACCTTGATATCTTGCAACTACTTCCGCATGCTCAGAAAGAAAATCAGTGATTTTACCTTTTCCTTCGTCGCCCCATTGTGTTCCTACAACTACTACTGAAGACATTATTAAAGCACCTCCGCAATTTTCAAACGATCTATTCAAACAATATAATTGTACCAAAACCGAAAAAGAAGTCAACCAAAAAGCGAACATTTTTTTATTAAAAATCATTTTCGTTCGTAAGAATTATGTTTTCACCTTATGAAAGCCTTATCTTTACACCATAAAAAAAGAAACACATCTTATTATAAGAAATGTGTTTCTTTTTTATACTGCCTTTATGCCCCATCCTCAAAGCGTCGTTCTAAGTTAACGAACTTATTGAACTCTTTGACGAATGCAAGTTCCACTGAACCTACTGGACCGTTACGTTGCTTTGCAATGATAATTTCAATCGTATTTTTATTTTCCGTTTCACGGTCATAGTAATCTTCACGATATAGGAAAGCTACAATATCAGCATCCTGCTCAATACTTCCAGATTCACGAATATCAGACATCATCGGGCGTTTATCCTGACGAGATTCTACACCACGAGATAACTGTGATAAGGCAATAACAGGCACTTGCAATTCACGTGCAATCCCTTTTAAAGTACGAGAAATCTCAGATACTTCCTGCTGACGGTTCTCACCTGATTTCCCACTTCCTTGAATAAGCTGTAAGTAGTCAATTAAAACCATTCCAAGACCTTGTTCTTGCTTTAGTCTACGACATTTTGCTCGAATCTCATTTACCTTAATTCCCGGTGTATCATCAATATATATACCGGCATTTGAAAGACTCCCCATCGCCATTGTTAATTTCGCCCAATCATCAGAAGTTAGTGACCCGGTACGAAGTCTTTGCGCATCGATATTTCCTTCTGCACAAAGCATACGCATAACAAGCTGATCGGAGCCCATCTCCAAGCTAAAAATCGCTACATTTTCATCCGTTTTCGTCGCTACGTTTTGTGCGATATTTAATGAAAATGCAGTTTTCCCTACTGACGGACGTGCTGCTACAATGATTAAATCATTTCGCTGGAAACCTGCCGTCATCTTATCTAATTCAGTAAATCCAGTTGGTATCCCAGTAACTTCACCTTTTTGATTATGCAAAAGTTCAATTTTATCATAAGCATCCACAAGAACATCTTTAATATTTTGAAATGCTTTTGCATTCGTTTGATGGGATACTTCTAATATTTTTTTCTCGGCCTCATTTAAAAGGCCGTCCACGTCATCTTCTCTCTCGTATCCATCCGACACTATATGAGTCGCTGTTCGAATTAAACGGCGTAAAAGTGCCTTTTCAGCAATGATACGTGCATAATATTCAACGTTAGCAGCTGTTGGAACAACTTCTGCTAACTCTGCTAGATAAGACACTCCACCAACTTCTTCTAGTAATCCTTGATCAGCCATCGCTGATGTCATTATTACTAAGTCGATCGGTTCTCCTTTATCAGATAATCCAAGCATGACCTCAAAAATCTTTTGATGTTTCGTTCGATAGAATGAATCAGGTACCAATAACTCCGATGCTGACGTTAACGCATCTTGATCAATTAATATGGCACCTAAAACCGCCTGCTCGGCCTCTATATTATGCGGAGGGGTACGATCAGCAAGTACATCACTCATACGCAATCCTCCTTGCTTAATTTATTTTTATTGTTCACTAACATGAACTTTTACTGTCGCTGTTACTTGCGGATGCAATTTCACTGTTACATTTGTGTAGCCTAATGCACGAATTGCATCATCCATTTCAAATTTACGTTTATCAAGTTTAATTTTATGTGATTTTTGCATCGCATCTACGATTTGTTTGCTCGTAATAGAACCGAATAAACGGCCACCTTCTCCAGATTTCGCCTTTAATTCTACAGTTAATTTCTCTAAAGTCTCTTTTAACTCTTTTGCATTTTCAAGCTCTGCTGCTGCATCTTTTTCTTCTTTACGCTTTTGAGCTTCTAAAGTTTTCATACTGCTATTTGTTGCTTCAGCAGCTAATCCTTGTTTTAGTAAGAAGTTATTTGCATAGCCATCCGGTACGTTTTTTATTTCTCCTTTTTTACCTTTACCTTTTACGTCTTTTAGAAAAATTACTTTCATGATTGTGTGCCTCCCTGTAAATAGTCATCAATAACAAATCGAAGCTTCTCCTCAGCTTCATCTACTGTAACATTTTTCATTTGTGTGGCTGCATTAGTCAAATGCCCGCCACCGCCTAAGTTTTCCATAATTAGCTGCACATTCACTTCACCTAAAGACCTGCTGCTAATTCCAATGAGATTCTCACCACGTTTCGCAACAACAAATGATGCAATAATCCCTGTCATCGTTAATAACGTGTCTGCCGATTGCGCAATAAGCACTTGATCGTAGTAATCATCACTATCAACTTTAGCAATCGCAATTCCATTTTTATAAATGTACGCATTTTTTATAGCTTTTGCAACCCGTAAATACTGATCCATATCTTCCTTTAAAAGTTCTTGTACAAGTACAGTATCTGCACCATGTGAGCGTAAATAAGAAGCAGCATCAAATGTACGAGCCCCTGTCCGGAATGTGAAACTTTTCGTGTCGACAATAATACCTGCTAACAATGCCGTCGCTTCTAGCATTGTCATCTTTAAATTTTTAGGTTGATACTCAAGTAATTCTGTAACCAATTCTGCCGTTGAAGAAGCATATGGTTCCATATAAACTAGCAATGGATCTTCAATAAAATCTTCCCCACGACGATGATGATCAATAACTACTACATTTTCAATTTTATGTAACAGTTTTTGCTCCATCACCATAGAAGGTTTATGCGTATCAACAACAACAAGTAACGACTCATCATTTGCAAATTCCATCGCTTGCTCTGGAGTAATAAAATGAGACCATAACTCCTCATTTTGTTTCACTTTGTCCATCAAGCGTTTAATTCCCTTATCAGAATCATTTTCATCTAATACAATATATCCTTTACGCTCGTTTAATTGAGCCACTTTTAAAATACCAATCGCAGCACCAATTGCGTCCATATCAGGAGCCCTATGCCCCATGATAATGACATTACTACTTTCTAACACTAAATCCTTTAACGCATGCGAAATGACCCTAGCACGTACACGGGTACGCTTTTCAACCGGATTTGTCTTACCTCCATAGAACTTAACTTTACCTGTCGCTTGTTTAATAGCTACTTGGTCTCCCCCGCGCCCAAGCGCAAGGTCTAAACCAGATTGAGCCATTGCCCCAAGCTCTGACAAAGGTAGATCACCTGATCCGACACCTACACTTAATGTAAGTGGTATATTCCTTTTAGATGTTTCTTCACGCACCTGATCTAAAATACTAAATTTCCCTTTCTCCATCTGCGTCAGAATACTTTCATTTAGCACAACGAAGAATCTTTCTGAAGATGCACGTTTTAAATACGCACCATACTTAAGTGCCCATTCATTTAGTCGCGATGTCACAAGACTTGTTATATTCGTACGTAATTGATCATCTAATCCTTGTGTAACTTCATCATAATTATCCAAATAAATTACAGCTAAAACAGTGCGTTGATCTTCATACATCTTTTCGATTTCCGTTTGTTCCGTTACATCAAAGAAATAAATTAACTTTTCTTCTTTCCTTACAAAAACGCGAAACTTTCGATTATTTAAAGAGACTATATCATCAGAAGTTTCTCCTTTAATGAAAAGAAGTAATGTTTCTGATACATCGTAAAGGTGCCATCCAGCTAACGCATGCTGTCCCAGGCATGAAGATAAATAAGGATTTGCCCAATCAATCCCGTAATCCTTATTGTATAACAAAATACCAATCGGCATTTGGTTAAATGCTTCATTACTGACTTTCTTTACCCTCGTAATCATATCTGTCGTATGCTTTTCGAAATTCCTTTGAAAATTAAGTTCAAATCGTATAACGATAAAGAACACGATACAAAAAATGATAAAAGCAGCTATCCCCATAATTAAATGAAAATAACAGAGAATTGAAATGAGCACAAACACAAAAAATGCCAATACATAAACAGGATATAAAAACCACTGTTTCTTATCAAATTCAGGCATGTATACAACTCCTATAAAGTAAAACTAACTCACCTTCCAGTTAGTTAAACAGATTAAAATAGTATAAGGAATATTATTTTATTCCCCTATTTTAGAACGCAACGAAATCCCTAAGTCAATTATACCTAAGATTGTCACAAGAGGAAACAGCATCGGAATAAACATGCATACAATAAAACTAATAATAGGAACCCCTTTAGTAAAACCTTTTCTATACGCTAAAAAGGAAATGAATGTAAGACCTTGCAGTACAAGCAATAGTGCAAATATGACATATAGGTTAGAAAATACCATATGTAAATATGATGTTGGATCTACTTTTATAAAAGTTGCTAACAAAATAAATATAACGTAATACCAAACAATACTCTTTGGTAATTGTAGATCTTTAAATTTAGGCCAAGGTATAATGTCATGTTTTAACTTTTTCAAAACACTACCTGATATTATCACTGTAATCCAAGAAAAACATACTGAAACTAGAACAAGTATACTTGGAAATAACGATTGTAATATATCATTCATTTGTGTAAGTAACTCTTTTTGTTCCTTACTAATCGGCATACCTATAGCACTTACTATCTTTTCACTTTGCACCATACTTTCACTAAACACACTTTGCATTTGCTTCATTATATCTATGTTGAAAAACTTTATACTCGCAACATAAATAAGTACAAAACCAATTAAGTATGCAAGCGTCCCCGCTATTAAGATTTCCACTGGCTTTTTTCTTGTTTTATACATATACCCTAAAACAATCCCTATCAATCCAAACATAATTGTCTTCACTAAATTCATAGGTTGACTCACAATAATAGTAACAAAAAGTGCTGCTACAAAAATCACAAGCACATTAGATAGTTTATGTCTTATCGTTAATAGTATAAATGGTAACGGCAACGCAAAAGTTACAACAGTACCTAAAATCGGAACATACATAGATATAAGCAATAAAATTGCATATATGGCTAATAACGCTGCGCCTTCTGTAATAAACTTTGTTTGTTTCACATTTTAACCTCTCTTTCAAAAAAGAAAAGCATAGCAAAATGCACAGTAGAGTCCGACTCTACTGTGCATTTCATACGCTATTATTCACCAACATATGGTAAAAGTGCCATTTGACGAGCACGTTTAATTGCAACTGTAAGTTTGCGTTGGTATTTTGCGCTTGTCCCTGTTACACGACGAGGTAAAATTTTACCACGCTCAGAAACGAAACGTTTTAATAAATCAACATCTTTATAGTCAATGCGAGTGATGCCGTTAGCTGTGAAGAAACACACCTTACGACGTTTCGCACGTCCACCTTTGCGTCCTGCCATGTCTATTTCCCTCCATTCTTTGTTAAAACTAACAAATTTACTGTATTAGAACGGTAAATCGTCGTCGGAAATGTCGATCGGTTGACCTACATTTGAAAATGGATCGTCATTCTTCGTAAATCCAGAGTTCCCTTGATTACCTTGGTTACCTGAATTACTAGATTGACCAAATGGGTTAGAGCCTTGGTTACCGAAACCAGCTCCTGATGGTTGCTGATTGAATGAACCACGTTGCTCCCCACCGCCATTACGCGGCTCTAAAAATTGTACGCTTTCCGCAAGAACTTCTGTTACATATACACGTTTACCGTCTTGTCCATCGTAATTACGAGTTTGAAGACGTCCATCTACGCCTGCTAAGCTTCCTTTTTTCAAATAATTTGCTACGTTTTCTGCTTGTTTACGCCATATTACACAATTAATAAAGTCAGCTTCACGCTCACCTTGTTGATTCGCAAATGCGCGATTCACAGCTAACGTAAAAGTAGCTACTGCAACACCATTGGGCGTGTAACGTAAGTCAGGGTCCTTAGTTAAACGACCAACGAGGATAACACGATTCATCAATCGAACCACTCTCCCTTATATATCAATTATTTTTCTTCTTCTTTAACAACGATATGACGAAGGATGTCTTCGTTGATCTTAGCTAAACGGTCGAATTCGTTAATCGCTTCTGCGTTAGAGTTCACGTTTAAGATCATGTAGAAACCTTCACGTAAGTCGTTGATTTCGTAAGCTAAACGACGCTTACCCCACTCTTTCGTGTTAATGATTTCTGCACCATTGTTTGTTAAAACACCTGCAAAACGTTCAACTAAAGCTTTTTGAGCTTCTTCTTCAACGCCAGGACGAATGATGTACATAATTTCGTACTTTCTCATTACACTTTCACCTCCTTTTGGTCTAAACGGCCCATAATGGGCAAGGAGCAATTAATTTATAGTAATTACTCACGAGTTTAGATTATATCATAGTAAGTTATATGAATCAACTCACCAATACATAAAAAACTTGGCAAACATATAATATATTCGCCAAGCTCATATCTTTATTTTTCCTAGGAAATATTAGATTAAACGTTAAAACGGAAGTGCATAACATCTCCGTCTTTTACGATATACTCTTTTCCTTCTAAACGTACTTTTCCAGCTTCTTTTGCAGCTGTCATAGAACCGTTTGTCATTAAGTCATCGTAAGAAACTGTTTCTGCACGAATAAATCCACGCTCAAAGTCTGTATGAATAACACCAGCACATTGTGGTGCCTTCATACCTTGTTTAAATGTCCAAGCACGTACTTCTTGAACGCCAGCTGTAAAGTAAGTAGCAAGTCCTAATAGGTCATATGCTGCACGAATTAATTGATCTAAACCAGACTCTTCAATACCTAGTTCTTCAAGGAATACTTTTTTCTCTTCCTCGTCTAATTCAGCGATTTCTGATTCGATTTTTGCACATACAACGATTACTTGAGAATTTTCATTTTCTGCAAATTCTTTTACCATTTGTACGTATTTATTTTCCGAAGGATCGATAACATCGTCTTCACTTACGTTCGCTACGTATAACATTTCTTTTGTTGTAAGTAAATGAAGGCCTTTAACAATCTTCATCTGCTCTTCTGTAAATTCAACAGTACGAGCCGGTTTCCCCTCTTCAAAAGCCTCTTTTAAACGAACTAAAATTTCATGCTCATATACAGCTTCTTTATCTTTTTGTCTTGCTAATTTCGCAACACGCTCGATACGCTTATCAACAGACTCTAAGTCCGCTAAAATTAGCTCTAAGTTGATTGTTTCGATATCATCAATTGGATCTACTTTCCCTGAAACGTGCGTAATATTTTCGTCTTCAAAACAACGAACAACTTGGCAAATTGCATCTACTTGACGAATGTGAGATAAGAATTTATTTCCTAAACCTTCACCTTTACTAGCACCTTTTACGATACCTGCAATATCAGTAAACTCAAATACAGTCGGAACAGTCTTTTTCGGTTCTACTAATTCCGTTAATTTATTTAAACGCTCATCTGGTACTTCTACAATCCCTACGTTTGGATCAATTGTACAGAATGGATAGTTTGCAGATTCTGCTCCTGCTTGTGTAATTGCATTAAATAAAGTGGACTTACCTACGTTAGGTAATCCAACAATCCCAGCCGTTAATCCCATATTTTTCACTCCTATGTCTCAATCTTTCATCATTATAGATAGTAACGAAAAAAATGACAAGTTTCCGCCAAACGAAAAAAAGTAACAGTTACCTACTGTAACTGTTACTCTCCCTCTATTCTTCGTGCTTCACAAGTATTTTTTTCACCTTACGATCAAACTCTCTTCGAGTAATCATTACTGAATGGTCACATCCCTCGCACTTAATACGGATATCCATTCCCATACGAATAATTTTCCAACGATTCTCGCCACATGGATGTGCTTTCTTCATTTCCACAACATCGTACAAGTTATATTCCTTTTGCTCCACTCTTCAAACTCCTCTCCATACTAAATTGCTTTTCCACTAACCAATTCTTCACGATTGTATAAAACCATACGTGGATATGGAATTTCAATTCCATGTAAATCAAGACGATTTTTAATCTCTTTACGAAGTGCCCTTGCAATAACTGCATGTTGCATCGGCTCTACTTCAGCGATAACGCGTAATATAACTTCTGATGCAGCTAACGTTTGCACACCTAATAATTGAGGTGTTGTTACCATTTTTTCATACTTTGAAGGTAACTCTACTAATAAATCTTCAATAACCTGTTCTGCTTTCGCAATATCAGCCTCATATGAAATAGATACATCAACAAACGCTACACTATTACTAACTGAGTAGTTAGTAACTTGAATAATACTTCCATTTGGTAAAGTATGAATTTCACCTGTCCAACTCTTTACTTTCGTTGTACGAAGTCCAATTTCTAAAACGACTCCTTCAAATTGACCGATTTTAACATAATCGCCAACTGAAAACTGATCTTCTAGCAAAATAAATAAACCTGTAATAACGTCTTTCACTAAACTTTGAGCACCAAATCCGACTGCTAAACCAATTACCCCAGCACCCGCTAATAAACCTGATGCATTAATATCAAACACACCTAAAATCGCAATTAGCATAATGAACATAACAACATACGCTACAATATTTTCAAGTAATTTCGCCACTGTAACTGTACGACGTTCTGAAATTTGAATTGGAGAACGGCTCCCCATACGAAACGCATTTCGTACAACCGCTCTTGCAATTCGCACAACAACTGCACCAATTATTAAAATAATACATATTTTTAATGTCGCAACTCCAATATGAGCCCAACGATCAGCATCTAATAAATACTGTTTCGTAGAATTAAACCACTTCGTTAATAAATCCATGTACCTCTACCTCTCTAGCTAAAATTTCTTTTTAGTTATCCTTATTATTGTATCAGAAGTCCTCTAATTGCTGAAAAAATTTTATGATTTTAATCCTATTTTATCCCCGCCATTCAGGTATAAAATGGAACGAATATATATATACTAGTACTATTATTTCCGTTTTCATTCACATTTTGCAAAAATTACGCACTTATAGCTTTCCATTTTTCTCACCATATAACATATATTGAAAATTTATTAAAAGGATGGGTGCTTCATGAACATTGGAAGTTTTCGCTTACCATTTTTTGAGAAAGAAACTCAAAACGTTATGCACCAAGATCTAGAAGCCTCTGAGATAATCAGTAATTTCTTACTTACCCATATTCCTATTAAAACTAATATACCACTCATTCTCGTTTGTATCGGAACAGATCGTTCTACAGGTGACGCACTCGGCCCGTTAGTTGGTACAAAACTTGAACAAATAGACATAAAAAACCTCCAAATATTCGGTACACTCGATGAGCCAGTACATGCACTAAATTTAGAAGAAAAAATTCAGAATATACAGAAAGAACATCCTACTGCATTTATAATTGCTGTTGATGCATGTTTAGGAAAGTCCCAAAATATTGGGTCAATCACTACTGGAAAGGGACCTAGTAAACCTGGTGCTGCTATGAATAAGAAATTACCTGCAGTTGGTGATCTGCATATACACGGTATCGTCAATCTAAATGGGTTTATGGAGTTTTTCGTTCTTCAAAATACAAGATTAAGTTTAGTCATGAAAATGGCTGATGTAATCGCACAAAGTATAAAAGAGACGGATCAAAAATTATCCGCATTAAAAAAAGCAAACCATCTATAAATAATAAGATGGTTTGCTTTTTAATTTTTCTGTGCTAATAGTTCTAAAATACGATTTAAATCTTCTTTATTAAAAAATTCAATTTCGATTTTACCTTTTTCTTTTTTCGTCTCTTTAATTTTCACATCTGTGCCAAACTTTTCTCTTAAGAACGTTTCACGTTCTACGAAAAATATATTTCGCTCTTTTTTCACTTTTTTTGTTTCACGTGAAACGTGTTGATTAATCTCTTGGACGATTTTCTCTAATTGACGAACATTTAATCCTTCTTTTTCAATGCGTTTCAATAAGGACTTCAATTGTTCTTCGTCTTTTATCGTAAGTAAAGTTCTCCCATGAGCCATTGAAAGTTGACCATTTGCAATCATATCTTGGACGAACGAAGGGAGGCTTAATAACCGAGTATAATTTGCAATGTAAGGTCTGCTTTTGCCAAGACGTTTCGCTAATTGTTCTTGCGTTACATTTAGCTCATTCATTAACATCTGGTATGCCATTGCCTCTTCCATAGGATTTAAATCTTCTCGTTGTAAGTTTTCTAACAAAGCAAATTCCATCATTTGCTGTTCAGTTAATTGTCTTACAACCGCAGGTACCTTTTCTAAACCAGCCTCTTTTGCAGCACGAAATCGTCTTTCACCTGCAACGATTTCATATCCTTTAATACTCTTTCTAGCAATTAATGGTTGTAGAATACCGTGTTCCTTAATCGAAATTGCTAATTCCTGAATAGCCTCTTTATTAAAGTGTTTACGCGGTTGATATGGATTTGGCCTTAATTCAGTTACAATAATCTCCTGAATTGTTTCCTCTTCTTTCACATCTAAATCAGGAAAAAACACATTAATTCCTCTTCCTAATCCTTTAGCCACCTGCAATCACTTCCTCTGCTAAATCTATATATACTTCTGCTCCTCTTGATTTAGCGTCATACTGCATAATAGGTTTCCCATGACTTGGAGCCTCGCTCAAGCGTACATTACGCGGAATAATCGAGCGATATACTTTATCCCTAAAATACTTTTTCACTTCATCTATAACTTGGATCCCTAAATTTGTACGAGCATCCAACATTGTTAACAATACGCCTTGAATTGCTAAATTTTTATTTAAATGTTTTTGTACAAGTCGAACTGTATTTAATAGCTGACTTAATCCTTCTAGTGCATAATATTCACACTGTACAGGAATAATAACAGAATCTGCTGCTGTTAATGCATTAATCGTTAATAACCCTAAAGACGGGGGACAGTCGATAATAATATAATCATATTCATCACGAACTGGCTGTAATGCTCTTTGCAAACGTACTTCCCGGGAAATAGTCGGTACCAATTCAATTTCAGCACCAGCCAATTGAATTGTAGCGGGTAGAACATCTAAGTTTTCAGTTGCGGTTTTCTGTATAACCCCTTGAACATCTGCATCTTCCACAAGAACGTTGTAAATACATTGATCTAATTCAGATTTTTCAATTCCCACACCAGTCGTTGCATTTCCTTGAGCATCAATATCTACAAGAAGGACTTTTTTACCTACTTGCGCCAATCCAGCCCCTAAATTAACAGATGTTGTGGTTTTTCCAACACCGCCTTTTTGATTAGCAATAGCAATGATTTTTCCCATGATGTCACCTACTTTCAACCTTTCTATCTTATTCTAGTAACAATTACGTTTATTGTAACATGAAATAAAACTTTTTCTTTTACGTCCTTTATTAAACTTCAAAATTTATTTCTAAACTCCTTCTTCATTTAACAAGAAAATATAGTAAAAGAGACCTCTCCAATAGGATAAGGTCTCTAACACGTCATTATTATTTTTTCTTTGGAATTTTAATTGTAATTTGATAGTACTCATCAAATTCTTCTTCCTCAGAATTAACATTTAAACCACTTTCAGTAACCATTTGTAAAGATTGTCTAATTGTATTCATAGCAATCCTCGTATCTCGACTTACTGCTTTTTGCTTTGCCTTACGCTTCGGTTTTGCTTCCTCTAGTAACTTCGCAATTCGTTCTTCTGTTTGCTTTACATTCAGTTGTTTCTCCACAATTTCCTGTAAAACCTTCAGTTGTAATTCCTCATTTTTTAAAGGAATGAGAGCGCGGGCATGACGTTCTGTAATGCTTTTTTCTAATAATGCACTTTTTATTTCTTCAGGCAACTTTAACAATCGCAACTTATTTGCGATTGTAGATTGTCCTTTTCCAAGTCGTTGTGCCAATGCTTCTTGTGTTAAATTATGTAACTCAATCAGCTTTTGATATGCCACAGCTTCCTCGATTGCCGTTAGTTCCTCACGTTGCAAGTTTTCAATTAAAGCTACAGAAGCTGTCTCTGTATCATTTAAGTTCTTTATAATTGCAGGAACCTTTTCCCAACCTAACTTTGTTGCCGCGCGAAAACGTCTTTCTCCAGCAATAATCTCATACTTATCGTCCTCATATTGCCTTACAACAATCGGCTGAATAAGTCCATGTGTACGAATCGTTAATGCTAGCTCATCAATACGCGCATCATCAAAAACTGTTCTTGGTTGATAACGGTTAGGGGTAATATTTACTATCGGAATTTCTTGTATTTCCTCATATACCTTTTTATCTATCTCTTCATGGCTTTCGTCTTGTAATTCGAATTCGCTCTCTTTATCTCCAAAGCCAAATAAACGAGAAAACGTATTTTTCATACATATTCCACCACCTTTTAGGCCTATTGACTATTCTCCATAAAATGTTTCCTATGAAACATTTACGTTTTCATTTATATAATTTAATCTTACGTCTAATAAGATTTATTTTTCAATAGGTAATTTATTGGGTGTTCCCGGTTTGCGTGGATATTTCTTTGGTGTCTTGCGCTTTTTCTCGATTAATAAAATATTACGTTCACTCTCTTCAAACGGTAATTGGAACGTAGACATCTCTTTTAACTCTCCGCCTAGAACCTCTAAAGCATACTTGCCATTTTCGATTTCTTCGTTTGCTGCTGCACCTTTCATTGCAATGAATGTTCCTCCAACTTTTACAAGTGGTAAACATAGCTCACTTAATACAGAAAGACGCGCAACTGCACGTGCCATTACAATATCGTATGATTCACGTACACCTTCTTTTTTCCCAAATGTTTCAGCACGATCATGACAAAATGCAACATCACTTAATTCTAACTTTTGTGCTAAGTGATTTAAGAAATTAATACGTTTTTGCAATGAATCTACAATTGTTACTTTTAAGTGCGGGAAACAGATTTTTAAAGGAATACTTGGGAATCCAGCCCCTGCACCAACATCACAAATTGAGAATGGTTTTGAAAAATCATAATAAAAAGCAGCTGTAATGGAATCAAAAAAGTGTTTTAAGTATACTTCTTCTTTTTCTGTAATAGCCGTTAAGTTCATTTTTTCATTCCACTCTACTAATGTTTCAAAGTAGATTTTGAACTGCTCTAATTGTCTAGAAGAGAGGGTGATTCCCTTCTCTTCTAGCATAGATTGAAATTGTTCTATGTTCATCTAGCAATATCTCCTTACTATGTTATTGGTTCGATACGCGCGCAATTTTTCCTTGTTCTATATACACAAGTAAAATGGAAATATCCGCTGGATTTACGCCAGAAATACGTGAAGCCTGCCCCATTGAAAGTGGACGAACATCTTTCAATTTCTGTCTAGCTTCTGAAGCAAGGCTAGAAATCGCGTCATAATCAATATCTACAGGGATTTTTTTACTCTCCATTTTCTTCATTCGCTCTACTTGCTGTAAAGATTTTTCAATATATCCTTCGTACTTAATCTGAATTTCAACTTGTTCTGTAACTTCATCACTTAATTCTACTTCACTTGGTACTAAAAGATGAATATGCTCATATGTCATCTCTGGACGACGTAATAAGTCACTTGCACGTATTCCATCTTTCAATTCACTTCCGCCAATATTGCGAATTAATTCTTGAACTTCAGGACGTGGTTTAATAATAATGCTGCTTAAACGTTCCTTTTCCTGTTCAATTTGTAATTTTTTATTTGTAAATCGCTCATATCGCTCTTCTTTAATTAATCCAATTTCACGACCAACTTCAGTTAAACGAAGATCAGCATTATCGTGGCGTAATAATAGACGGTATTCTGCACGAGACGTTAATAAACGATATGGTTCATTTGTACCTTTCGTTACAAGATCATCAATTAAGACACCAATATAAGCATCCTCGCGGCCTAAAACAACTTCTTTTTTACCTAAAGAACGGCATGCTGCATTAATCCCAGCCATAAGCCCTTGTCCTGCCGCCTCTTCGTAACCAGAAGTTCCATTAATTTGTCCTGCTGTATATAAATTTTTAATCTTTTTCGTTTCAAGTGTTGGCCATAATTGTGTTGGCACAATTGCATCATATTCAATCGCATAACCTGTGCGCATCATTTCAACATTTTCTAGGCCTGGAATTGTTCTAAGCATGTCACGTTGTACATCTTCTGGTAGGCTTGTGGATAAACCTTGTACATATACTTCTTGTGTATTACGCCCTTCTGGCTCTAAGAAAATTTGATGACGTGGTTTGTCATTAAATCTTACTACTTTGTCTTCAATAGAAGGACAGTACCTAGGACCTGTTCCTTTAATCATACCAGAATACATAGCTGAACGATGTAAATTTTCATCTATTAAACGGTGTGTTTCTGTACTTGTATATGTCAACCAACATGGAATTTGATCCATAATAAATTTCGTTGTTTCAAAAGAGAACGAACGCGGCTTATCATCACCTGGTTGAATTTCTGTTTTACTGTAGTCAATTGTATTACTGTTTACACGCGGAGGTGTCCCTGTTTTAAATCTAACAAGATCAAATCCGAGCTCCTCTAAATGCTCAGATAATGTAATAGACGGTTGTTGATTATTTGGACCGCTTGAATATTTTAAATCGCCCATGATAATCTCGCCACGTAAAAATGTTCCAGTCGTAATTACAACGGTTTTCGCTGTATATTCTGCACCAGCTTGTGTAACTACCCCTTTACATATACCTTCTTCAACGATTAAACGCTCTACCATTCCTTGGAACAACGTTAAGTTTGGTGTTTCTTCAATTGTTTTCTTCAATTCATGTTGGTAAGAGAATTTATCAGCTTGCGCTCGAAGTGCACGTACAGCTGGACCCTTACCTGTATTTAGCATACGCATTTGAATATGAGTTTTATCAATATTACGTCCCATTTCTCCGCCTAATGCATCAATTTCACGAACAACAATCCCTTTTGCTGGTCCACCAACAGAAGGGTTACATGGCATGAATGCTACCATATCTAAGTTAATTGTTAACATTAATGTTTTTGAGCCCATTCGTGCTGCCGCAAGACCAGCTTCACATCCTGCATGACCTGCACCGATTACTATGACATCGTATGAACCGGCATTGTATCCCATTGTTTATTCCTCCTAATAATCTCTATCTTTCTAAAACATCACTATATTATTTTCCTAAACAAAATTGAGAGAACAACTGGTCAATTAGGCTTTCATGGACTGTGTCACCAGTAATTTCACCAAGTATTTCCCACGTTCTTGTTAAATCAATTTGCACCATATCAATTGGTACACCATTTTCTATTGCCTCAATTGCATCACCGATTGTTTGTCCCGCTTGTGTTAATAATCCAATATGTCTCGCATTAGAAACATATGTCATATCTGTAGAATCGATTGTTCCTTCAAAGAATAAATCAGCTATTGCCTTTTCGAGTTCATCTATTCCTTGTTCCTCAATTAAGGATGTTGTAATAACACGATTTCCCTCGGCTAACTCTGTAACACGTTCCATATCAATCGCTTGCGGTAAATCAGTCTTATTCACAATAACAATAAAGTCTTTTCCTTGTACCGCATGGAATAGATCTTCATCCTCATTTGTTAAAGCCTCGCTATAGTTGACAACAACTAATACTAAATCTGCTTGGCTCATCATTTCTTTTGAACGCTCCACACCAATTCGTTCAACAACATCTTCTGTCTCACGAATACCGGCTGTATCTATAAGTTTAAGAGGTACGCCACGCACATTAACGTACTCTTCAATAACATCACGAGTTGTTCCTGCAATATCAGTTACAATTGCTTTTTTCTCCTGAACAAGGCTATTTAATAACGATGATTTCCCAACATTAGGCCTACCGATAATTGCTGTAGCAATACCTTCACGTAAGATTTTCCCTTGTTTTGATGTTTCTAATATTTTTTCGATTTCCGAACGAACATGCGTTGCTTTCTCAATTAAAATATTATGTGTCATCTCTTCTACATCATCGTATTCTGGATAATCTATATTTACCTCAACATGAGCTAATGTTTCTAATATTTCTTGACGTAAGCGACCAATTAATTTAGATAATCGCCCTTCCATTTGATTAATTGCTACATTCATCGCACGATCTGTTTTTGCTCGAATCAAATCCATAACAGCTTCTGCTTGTGATAAATCGATACGTCCATTTAAAAAAGCACGTTTTGTAAATTCGCCCGGTTCTGCCAATCGTACTCCTTGCGCTAGAATAAGTTGCAATACTTTATTTACTGAAACAAGTCCGCCATGACAGTTAATTTCCACTATATTTTCACGTGTAAAAGTCCTCGGTGCGCGCATAATAGACACCATAACTTCTTCAATAACTTGATTTGTATCTAAATCAACGATATGACCATAATGAATAGTATGAGAAGAAACCTCTGTTAAATCCTTCCCTTTAAAAATACGGTCAACTTTCTCAACCGCATCATCCCCACTTACTCGAACAATGGCAATTGCACCCTCTCCAAGCGCTGTGGAAATCGCAGCAATTGTATCAAATTCCATGTCCTTTCACCTCACTTGCTTATTTATCTCTATTTCAACATGATTATTTCTTTCACTAAATTATTAGGATACCATAACGAACCTATCTACAAAAGAAGAATAACTCATTTTATTATATCCCCATGTAAAAAACACTAAACTTATTCACAGTGGATAAGTTTAGTGTTTTTTAGTTATCCACATCTATTTTTCGCTCAAAAAAACCGGCACTCATTTGAGCAACCGGTCATTTAGGAGATATTACAACATGCCGATGTGGTTCATTTCCTTCAGAAGTTGTTTTGATACCTTGATGATTTGATAATGCCTGATGAATAATTTTTCGTTCAAAAGATGGCATCGGTTCTAAAATAACTCTTTTTTTCGTATTAGATACTTGTTTCGCTAATCGATAAGAAAGTGATTCTAACGTACTTTTTCTTTTACTACGATAATTTTCAGCATCTAGTGTAATACCGATATACTGCTTCGTGTTACGATTTGCGACAAGTTTTGTCAAATACTGTAAAGAGTTCAATGTATTACCTCTTTTTCCAATTAAAACTCCTACATCATCACCAGAAATTGTAAATTCAATCTCGCGTCCTTTTACAATTTTACTAATTTCAACTTCCACACCCATATTGTGAATAACATTTCTTAAATATTCTTCACATTCCTGAATTGGATCTTTCTTCAATACAACTTCTACTACTGCAGGACGATTCCCAAATAAACCTAAGAACCCTCTTTTACCCTCATCGACAATATTTATATCTACTCGATCTTTTGATGTGTTTAATTGCCTTAAAGCATCCTCTACTGCCAGCTCGACTGTTTGTCCTTTAGCAGTAATTATACTCACTTGCTTGAGCCTCCAGCTTTGTTAGCCTTAATCTCTGGCCCTTTGATAAAGTACATTTGAGCAATACCAAAGATATTACCAACAACCCAGTAAAGTGATAATGCAGCTGGGAAGTTAATTGCAAAGATTAAAATCATAATCGGCATAAGCCAAAGCATCATTGCCATTTGCGGATTTTGACCAGCTGTTCCTGCCATTGCAAGCTTTTGCTGAATAAATGTCGTAATTGCCGCAACAACTGGTAAGATATAGAACGGATCTGCCTGTCCTAAATCAAACCATAAAAATGTATGTTCACTAATTGCTGTTGTTCTCATAATCGCATGATAAAACGCGAATAAAATAGGCATCTGAACAAATATCGGTAAACATCCTGCCAATGGATTTACACCATTCTTTTGATATAACTGCATCATTTCTTGTTGTAGTTTTTGCTGCGTTGCTTGATCTTTAGAACTATATTTCTCTTTTAACTTCACCATTTCTGGTTGTAACGCTTGCATTGCCTTTGTACTCTTCGTTTGTTTAATCATTAATGGTAATAATGCAAAACGAATGATAAGAGTTGTAATAACAATTGCTAAACCGTAATTACTGTTAAATAAGTCGGCAAAATACGTGATTAACTGAGAAAGTGGATATACGAAATATTCATTCCAAATCCCAGTACTTTTCGATGTAATCGGCTGACCCGTTTCACTACAACCGGTGGCAATCGCCATTAATGCAACGACCATGGCTAGTAAACCTAATTTCTTTTTCAAAGCCTACTCCTCCTTGTATCGGTATGTATATAGTGTAATTCATTTCCTTACGCTACTTTTTTATTCTTTTCATACCAGAGCGTTTAAAGACATGAATTAAGCTTTTCTTTACTTCTTCATATGTCATCTCTGCACAAGGCTTCCTTGCTATTATAACAAAATCTTTTCCAGAATCTATCTCATCTTTTAACTCTGTAATAGCCTGACGGACCATGCGCTTAATTCGATTACGAACTACTGCATTTCCTATTTTTTTGCTAACAGAAAGGCCGATGCGAAAGTTTGGCTGTTCTTCTTTATCTAATTGGTATACAACAAACTGACGATTCGCATTTGATTTTCCTTTTTGAAAAACCGCCTGGAATTCATCATTCTTCTTTATACGATGTTTTTTCTTCATATCAATTGACACTCCTGTATTTCATCAGCGGAAATTCACTATTATTAGAAAAAAAGACCACTGAACGATCAGTGGTCTACGCAGATAATACTTTTCTTCCTTTACGACGACGAGCTGCTAGCACTTTACGTCCGTTCGCTGTGCTCATACGGCTGCGGAAACCATGTACTTTGCTGCGCTTACGTTTATTTGGTTGGTAAGTTCTTTTCATTATATGACACCTCCCTGAGGAATATCTGTTAAAGACAGTCCTATAAATTATAGTTAATTAACTAGGAAAATGTCAATGGTTCTAGAAATTTTCATCAAATATTCATTTTGAACCTATTCACATACTTTTTCACAGCATCTATATTTCCTTGTGGATAAATGTTTTTTCACGTTTTTTATATCCACAAACTTTTTTCCCACTTTTACACAGTATATCGTGTTGTGGACAAGTTTATTCCACAAGGTATTGATTTTGTGGATAACTTTCTTAAATTCATTGCTATAGCCACTTTTTTTTGATATTATAGTTGTGTTTTCACTTTGAATAAGTTTTCCACACCTTTATCTTATCCACAATTTGTGTATAACATGTGGACAGTTTTAATCACATGTGGGTAAATAGTTGTCCACATTCGCTTTTTTTGTCGAAAACCCTATCTCATATACAAACGACGTTTTTAGGTTTTAAAATACGTTTCGTATAAATATACATTTTATATTTATTAGGTTGTACATTTGTTGCGCAACCTTATTCTTTTACCATCTTAGTAAAGGAGGGACACCTTTGGAAAATATCTCTGATTTATGGAATAGTGCCTTAAAAGAATTAGAAAAAAAGGTAAGCAAGCCTAGTTATGAAACATGGTTAAAATCAACAACGGCTCATAACTTGAAGAAAGACGTATTAACGATTACAGCTCCAAATGAATTTGCTCGTGACTGGCTAGAATCTCATTACTCAGAACTTATTTCGGAAACACTATACGATTTAACAGGGGCAAAATTAGCAATTCGCTTTATTATTCCCCAAAGTCAATCGGAAGAGGACATTGATCTTCCTCCAGTTAAGCGGAATCCAGCACAAGATGATTCAGCTCATTTACCACAGAGCATGTTAAATCCAAAATATACATTTGATACATTTGTTATCGGCTCTGGTAACCGTTTTGCCCATGCAGCTTCATTAGCTGTAGCCGAGGCGCCAGCTAAAGCGTATAATCCACTCTTTATTTATGGGGGAGTTGGGCTTGGAAAGACGCATTTAATGCACGCAATTGGTCATTATGTAATTGAACATAATCCAAATGCAAAAGTTGTATATTTATCATCAGAAAAATTCACGAATGAATTTATTAACTCTATTCGTGATAATAAAGCTGTTGATTTTCGTAATAAATATCGCAACGTAGATGTTTTATTGATAGATGATATTCAATTTCTTGCTGGAAAAGAACAAACTCAAGAAGAGTTTTTCCATACATTTAATGCATTACACGAAGAAAGTAAACAAATTGTAATTTCTAGTGATCGACCACCAAAAGAAATTCCAACTTTAGAAGATCGTCTTCGTTCTCGCTTTGAATGGGGACTTATTACAGATATTACGCCGCCAGATTTAGAGACACGAATTGCAATTTTACGCAAAAAGGCAAAAGCTGAAGGGCTTGATATACCAAATGAAGTTATGCTTTATATCGCAAATCAAATTGATTCAAATATTCGTGAATTAGAAGGTGCACTTATCCGAGTTGTAGCTTATTCATCTTTAATTAATAAAGATATTAATGCTGATTTAGCAGCTGAAGCACTTAAAGATATTATTCCAAATTCTAAGCCGAAAATTATCTCTATTTATGATATTCAAAAAGCTGTCGGAGACGTTTATCAAGTAAAATTAGAAGATTTTAAAGCGAAAAAACGCACAAAATCAGTTGCGTTTCCTCGCCAAATTGCAATGTATTTATCACGCGAACTTACGGATTCCTCTTTACCAAAAATAGGTGAAGAATTTGGTGGACGTGATCATACAACAGTTATCCATGCCCATGAAAAAATTTCTAAACTACTAAAAACCGATACGCAATTACAAAAGCAAGTTGAAGAAATTAATGGTATTTTAAAGTAGTAGCTGAATAGTGTGAATAACTTACCTTGTTTTACGCACAGTCTATCCACATGTAGATAGACTGTTTTTACATCCTTCAAAGGGGTTATCCACATATCCACAGGCCCTATTACTATTACTACTATTTTTTATCTTTATTAATTAAATAAAATCTTATACTTACCGGAGGTTTTTCTTTATGCGTTTTACAATACAAAAAGACTATCTTGTAAGAGGTGTACAAGATGTAATGAAGGCAGTTTCTTCTCGTACAACAATCCCTATCCTTACGGGAATTAAAGTTGTAGCTACTGAAGAAGGGGTTACATTAACAGGAAGCGATGCTGATATTTCTATTGAATCGTTTATTCCAGTCGAAGAAAATGGAAAAGAAATCGTAGAAATAGCTCAATCAGGAAGCATTGTTTTACAAGCAAAATATTTTAGTGAGATTGTAAAAAAACTACCTAAAGATACTGTCGAAATTTCTGTGGAAAATCATTTTATGACAAAAATAAAATCTGGAAAATCAGAATTTAACTTAAATGGTTTAGATTCTGCAGAATATCCGTTATTACCACAGATTGAAGAACATCATGTATTTAAGATACCAACAGATTTACTTAAGCATATGATCAGACAAACTGTATTTGCAGTTTCTACTTCTGAAACAAGACCAATCTTGACAGGTGTAAACTGGAAGGTATATAACAGCGAGTTAACTTGTATTGCAACAGATAGTCATAGACTAGCACTTCGAAAAGCGAAAATCGAAGGACATAATATTGCAGATGAATTTCAAGCTAATGTTGTTATCCCAGGTAAGAGCTTAAATGAATTAAGTAAGATTCTAGATGAGTCTGAAGAAATGGTGGATATCGTTATTACGGAGTATCAAGTATTATTCCGTACAAAACATTTATTATTCTTCTCAAGATTGTTAGAAGGAAATTATCCAGATACAACACGTTTAATTCCAGCAGAGAGTAAAACGGATATTTTTGTAAATACAAAAGAATTCCTACAAGCAATTGATCGTGCTTCACTATTAGCAAGAGATGGCCGCAATAACGTTGTCAAATTATCAACTTTAGAGCAAGAAATGCTAGAGATTTCTTCGAATTCACCAGAAATCGGAAAAGTTGTCGAAGAAGTACAATGTGAAAAAGTGGATGGAGAAGAGTTAAAAATATCTTTTAGTGCAAAATATATGATGGATGCATTGAAAGCCTTGGATAGTACAGAGATTAAAGTTAGTTTTACTGGGGCGATGAGACCGTTCTTAATTCGTACAGTAAATGATGATTCAATTATTCAATTAATTTTACCAGTTCGTACTTACTAGGTAAGGAATAAGGGTTGCTAGTTTAAAGATGCTAGTGGCCCTTATTTGATTTTTGGGTATTACTTTCCTAATGTTAGTTTATTTAGTACAATGAAAGAATGAACACTTTCAGAAAGTGAGCGATTTTATGAAACATATTAAAATTTCAACAGAGTATATTACACTAGGACAATTTTTAAAGTTAGCTGATGTAATTGATACAGGTGGCGCTGTAAAATGGTTTTTACAAGAATATGAAGTGTACGTGAACAACGAACTTGAAAATAGAAGAGGTCGCAAACTATATGCGAATGATGTTATTGAAATTCCAGGAAGCGGAACTTTCCAAGTTCAGGCATAAAGGGGGAGCCCTTTGTTTATTTCAGAAATACAATTAAAAAACTATCGCAATTATGAAAAATTAGAGCTTTCCTTTGAAGATAAGGTAAATGTAATTATCGGCGAAAATGCACAAGGGAAAACAAACTTGATGGAAGCTATTTATGTTTTAGCGATGGCGAAATCTCATAGAACCTCTAATGATCGCGAACTTATCCGCTGGGATGAAGAGTTTGGTCAAATAAAAGGGAAATTACAAAAAAGAAACAGTTCTTTGTCTTTGGAATTAAATATTTCGAAAAAAGGTAAAAAGGCAAAATTAAATCAACTTGAACAACAAAAGTTAAGTCAATATATTGGCGTGATGAACGTTGTCATGTTTGCCCCAGAAGATTTAAATCTTGTAAAAGGAAGCCCTCAAGTAAGAAGACGCTTTTTAGATATGGAATTAGGACAAATAGCTCCTGTATATTTGTATGAATTAAGTCAATATCAAAAGGTGCTCACGCAACGAAATCACTTGTTGAAAAAAATGCAAGGGAATAGTAAGAATGAGGAAACGATGTTGGATGTATTTACCCTTCAATTAATTGAGCATGGTGCAAAAATACTGCAAAAACGTTTTGAATTTTTGCATTTGCTACAGGAATGGGCAGCTCCAATTCATCGCGGTATAAGCCGTGGATTAGAAGAGTTAGAAATTGTCTATAAACCAAGTGTAGATGTATCAGAATCAATGGATTTGTCGAAAATAAAAGAAGTATACTATGAAAGTTTTCAATCTGTGAAACAACGTGAAATTTTCCGTGGTACGACTTTAATTGGTCCTCATCGTGATGATTTACAATTCTTCGTTAATAGTAAAAATGTTCAAGTCTTTGGTTCGCAAGGACAACAACGAACGACCGCACTATCCCTAAAATTAGCTGAAATTGAATTAATTTATTCAGAGGTTAAAGAATATCCAATCCTTTTACTGGATGATGTTTTATCAGAATTAGACGATTATCGTCAATCACATCTGTTAAATACAATTCAAGGAAAGGTGCAAACATTTGTTACAACGACGAGTGTCGACGGAATTGAACACGAAACATTAAAAGATGCGAAAACAATTCATGTAACGAACGGCACGGTAGATTGTGAAATAGATAGGGCATAAACCCCTGTTTAAATGGAAAAGTAGGTGATCTTTGTGTCAATGGAACAAAAACAAATGCAAGAAAATGCATATGATGAAAGTCAGATACAGGTACTTGAAGGACTAGAGGCAGTTCGGAAACGTCCGGGTATGTATATTGGATCTACGAGTGGGAAGGGACTTCACCACCTTGTATGGGAGATTGTCGATAATAGTATCGATGAAGCGTTAGCAGGATATTGCGATGAAATTAACGTTAGTATCGAAGAAGATAATAGTATTCTTGTAACGGATAATGGACGTGGTATTCCAGTTGGTATACAAGAAAAAATGGGTCGTCCTGCAGTAGAGGTTATTATGACTGTCCTCCACGCTGGTGGTAAATTTGGCGGTGGCGGTTATAAAGTTTCTGGTGGTTTGCACGGTGTTGGTGCATCTGTTGTAAATGCCTTATCAACAGAATTAGAAGTATTTGTACATCGTGATGGCAAAATCCATTACCAAAAATACGAAAGAGGTATTCCGGTTGCAGATTTAAAAGTCATCGGTGATACAGATAAGACTGGAACAATAACTCGCTTTAAACCGGATCCAGAAATTTTTAAAGAGACGACAGAATATGAATTCGATACGCTAGCGACTCGTATGCGTGAGTTGGCGTTTTTAAATCGTAATATTAAATTAACAATTGAAGATAAACGTGAACATAAGCAAAAGAAAGAGTTCCACTATGAAGGTGGAATTAAATCATATGTTGAACATTTAAATCGTTCAAAACAACCAATTCATGAAGAGCCTGTATATGTAGAAGGTTCAAAAGATGGTATTCAAGTTGAAGTTGCGCTTCAATATAACGAAGGATATACAAATCATATTTACTCATTTACAAATAATATTCATACGTATGAAGGTGGTACACATGAGGTAGGATTTAAAACTGCCTTAACACGTGTGATTAACGATTATGGTCGTAAAAATAACATTTTAAAAGATGCGGATAGTAATTTGACTGGTGAAGATGTTCGTGAAGGTTTAACAGCAATCGTGTCAATTAAACATCCAAATCCACAATTTGAAGGGCAAACGAAGACGAAACTTGGAAATAGTGAAGCGAGAACGATTACGGAGTCAGTATTCTCTGAGGCTTTTGAAAAATTCTTACTGGAAAATCCCAATGTTGCACGTAAGGTTGTAGATAAAGGGACGATGGCAGCACGTGCGCGTGTAGCAGCTAAAAAGGCTCGTGAGCTAACTCGCCGAAAGAGTGCTTTAGAAGTTTCAAGTTTACCAGGGAAATTGGCAGATTGTTCTTCTAAAGATCCAGCAATTAGTGAAATTTATATCGTAGAGGGTGACTCTGCGGGTGGATCTGCAAAACAAGGACGCGATCGTCATTTTCAAGCAATTTTACCGCTGAAGGGTAAAATTATTAATGTTGAAAAGGCACGCTTAGATAAGATTTTATCAAATGATGAAGTTCGTACAATTATTACGGCGATTGGTACAAATATTGGTGGGGACTTCGATATCGAAAAAGCACGCTATCATAAAGTTATTATTATGACCGATGCTGATGTTGATGGTGCGCATATTCGTACCCTATTATTAACGTTCTTCTATCGTTATATGCGTCAAATAATTGAGTGTGGATATATATATATCGCACAGCCACCTTTGTTTAAAGTGCAACAAGGTAAAAAAATTCAATATGCTTATAATGATAAAGAACTTGAAAAAATATTAGCTGAGTTACCAGCCCAGCCGAAACCAGGAATTCAACGTTATAAAGGTCTTGGAGAGATGAATCCAACTCAGCTATGGGAGACGACAATGGATCCAGAAGTACGTTCGTTACTTCAAGTTTCCCTTCAAGATGCAATAGAAGCAGATGAAACATTTGAAATTTTAATGGGTGATAAAGTGGAACCGCGTCGTAACTTTATCCAAGAGAATGCAAAATACGTGAAAAACCTTGATATTTAAATGAGTAATGACAGGAATCTAAGTATTCCTGTCTTCTACATATAAATCAATGTATGTGTAACGGAAATGTAAGAGGAGGTGCTCGTTGATGTCAGACAATCAACAACAAGCACGAATTCGAGAAATTAATATTAGTCATGAAATGCGTACCTCATTTTTAGATTACGCAATGAGTGTTATCGTATCTCGTGCATTACCAGATGTTCGTGATGGATTAAAACCTGTGCATCGTAGGGTTTTATATGCGATGAATGATTTAGGAATTACAGCTGATAAAGCGTATAAGAAATCAGCACGTATTGTCGGTGAAGTAATCGGTAAGTATCACCCTCATGGAGATTCAGCCGTTTATGAAACAATGGTACGTATGGCGCAAGATTTCAGTCAACGTTATATGCTTGTAGATGGGCATGGTAACTTCGGTTCTGTAGATGGAGATTCAGCAGCGGCAATGCGTTATACAGAGGCAAGAATGTCTAAGATTTCTATGGAATTAATACGTGATATTTCAAAAAATACAATTGATTACCAAGATAACTACGATGGTTCGGAAAGAGAGCCGATTGTATTACCAGCGCGTTTCCCTAATTTATTAGTAAACGGTACGACAGGTATTGCAGTTGGTATGGCAACAAATATTCCGCCGCATCAACTTGGCGAAGTAATTGATGGTGTGTTGGCATTAAGCCATAATCCAGATATCACTATCGCGGAATTAATGGAATATATTCCTGGTCCAGACTTCCCGACATCAGGTTTAATCTTAGGGCGAAGTGGCATCCGTAGAGCTTATGAAACAGGACGAGGTTCTATTATGCTTCGTGCCAAAGTTGAAATTGAAGAGAAATCAAATGGTAAACAATCTATTATCGTAACGGAACTACCTTATCAAGTTAATAAGGCACGATTAATTGAAAAAATCGCAGAATTAGTTCGCGATAAGAAAATTGAAGGTATTACAGATTTACGTGATGAATCAGACCGAAATGGTATGCGTATTGTCATGGAAGTACGTCGTGACGCTAATGCAAACGTACTATTAAACAATCTATATAAACATACAGCACTTCAAACAAGTTTCGGTATTAATATGTTGTCCCTTGTAAATGGAGAGCCTCAAGTACTAAACTTAAAACAAAACTTATATCATTATTTGGAGCACCAGAAGGTAGTAATCCGTAGACGTACTGCTTATGAATTAGAAAAAGCAGAGGCGCGTGCCCATATTTTAGAAGGATTACGAATTGCTTTAGATCATCTTGATGAAGTTATTACGTTAATTCGTAGTTCAAAAACGGCTGATATTGCAAAGCAAGGATTAATGGAACGTTTCGGTTTAAGTGAGAAACAAGCGCAAGCGATTTTAGATATGCGTCTGCAACGCTTAACTGGATTAGAACGTGAAAAAATCGAGCAAGAATATCAAGACTTAATGAAATTAATTGCTGAATTAAAAGCGATTTTAGCAGATGAAGAGAAAGTTCTTGAGATTATTCGTGAAGAATTAACAGAAGTAAAAGAGCGTTTCAATGATAAGAGACGAACAGAAATTACAATTGGCGGTATGGAATTTATTGAAGATGAAGATTTAATTCCTGAGCAAAACATTGCGATTACGTTAACTCATAACGGTTATATTAAGAGGTTACCAGCTTCTACGTACAAAACACAGAACCGTGGGGGACGTGGTGTACAAGGAATGGGTACGAATGATGATGACTTTGTTGAACACTTATTAACAACGTCTACTCATGATCATATTTTATTCTTTACAAACAAGGGTAAAGTATACCGTACGAAAGGATATGAAATCCCAGAGTATAGTCGTACTGCAAAAGGGCTACCAATTATTAACCTATTAGGGGTAGATAAGGGTGAGTGGATCAATGCCATTATTCCAATTCGTGAATTTGGTGACGACCAGTTCTTATTCTTTACAACGAAACAAGGTATTTCTAAGAGAACGCCACTTTCATCATTTGCAAATATACGTACAAACGGTTTAATTGCAATTTCGCTTCGTGAAGAAGATGAAGTGATTTCTGTACGTTTAACATCTGGCGATAAAGATATTATCGTAGGGACAAGCAACGGTATGTTAATTCGCTTCAATGAACAAGATGTACGTTCTATGGGCCGTAATGCAGCTGGTGTAAAAGCTATTACATTAGGCGAAGAGGACCAAGTAGTAGGTATGGAAATTGTTGAAGAAGATACGAATGTTTTAATTGTAACGAAAAACGGGTATGGTAAGCGTACTCCAGTTGAAGAGTATCGACTACAAAGTCGTGGTGGTAAAGGTCTTAAGACTTGTAACATTACAGATAAAAACGGTAAGTTAGTAGCGGTTAAGTCTGTAACAGGTGAAGAAGACATCATGCTAATTACAGCCGCAGGCGTTATTATTCGTATGCCAGTTGATCAAATCTCTCAAATGGGACGTAATACACAAGGTGTTCGTCTAATTCGTTTAGAGGATGAGCAAGAGGTAGCGACAGTAGCAAAAGCACAGAAAGATGAAGAAGAAGAATCTAATGAAGAGGTTTCTTCTGAAGAATAAGAGGGGGGGATTTTCCCCCTCTTATTTTTTTATAATAATACTTGCATAGTAATAGAAAAGTCTATATAATAGGCAAAGTCAGCAAATGAGAGATACAAATTATCTTGAAAAACTTGTTGACGAAAATAATATACTATGATATATTATAAAAGTCGCTGAAACGCGATATTGAACTTTGAAAACTAAACGAAACAAACAACGTGAAACGTCAATTTTTATTTTTAGATGCTAGACAAACTAACTTTATTGGAGAGTTTGATCCTGGCTCAGGATGAACGCTGGCGGCGTGCCTAATACATGCAAGTCGAGCGAATGGATTGAGAGCTTGCTCTCAAGAAGTTAGCGGCGGACGGGTGAGTAACACGTGGGTAACCTGCCCATAAGACTGGGATAACTCCGGGAAACCGGGGCTAATACCGGATAACATTTTGAACTGCATGGTTCGAAATTGAAAGGCGGCTTCGGCTGTCACTTATGGATGGACCCGCGTCGCATTAGCTAGTTGGTGAGGT
>NZ_JALDQE010000030.1:0-8533 GCF_022748145.1 Bacillus sp. CCB-MMP212 | reverse complement strand
CCAGCAATCGCAGTAGTTCCAGCTTTTCTCATCGCTTCTACACACTCTTTCGACGCAGCCAGATGTAAAAAGCCCCATACAATTAGATCCTTTTTAAAGTAATGGTATTCTGCAGGTAGTGGTTCTTTTACCTTTACTACCATATCAACATCCCATGCCTGGCCTTGATTTACTATGCTTGCTCCTGCATTTATATATTCATCATTTGTATAACCAGAACCTAATCCAGCATCTTTTTGTACTAAAACTTCATTTCCAGCTGAAACTAATTTTTGAACATTTTCTGGAGTCATCCCTACACGAGCTTCCCCTTTTTTTATCTCTTTCACTACACCAATTTTCATATCTACACATCCTTTTTTAGAGTGAGTTATAAATTAAATTAATTATTGTCAGATAAATATAAGATTCAAAATATTCATCCTTACAATATTTTTCAAATATAATTTAATTTATAACATTGGATTGCACCTACAAGATACCATTAGTAAAAATAAGAGGTCAACAATTTTGTGAAACATTTCACAAAATGTTTTATTTAGTTGATTTTCTATATTTTATATCGAAAATATGATTGAATCCCTTAATACTTTGTGATATTCTTCACAAGAATATATCTTCTCTTTTGAATTTCGATTTACCATTTTACTATATCAAAATATTAAAATACCTCATTTATTCTTATTATTCATATAAAAGAAATCTCGTTTTTAACTTCATGTTTCGGGTTAAATTAAAGAATTTCTTTTAATGTATAATTCATTGAATTTTACTCGCCTCAAATCATGTGAAAATTTTCACATGATTTGAGGCGAAATTAAACTTTCTTTACTTATACGTTTAATTTCTTTTTTATTTAGTATCTGAAATGTATTCAAATTCTCTAGCTGGTAAGGATGAGGGGCGGCTATTTGTATGGATACAGGATATACTATCAAATAATTTAACAAACAGGATAAAGAATTCATAAGAGAATTTATATATTTTTCTAATTGGGAGTGATTATTTTGTCACAACAACAACTAAAAAAGGATATTGGTTTCTTTGCAGCATTAACCACAGTTATTGGTACCGTTATCGGCGCCGGAGTATTTTTCAAGCCCACTGCATTATATGGAGTAACAGGAACAGCTAGCCTAGGATTACTTGCATGGGTAATTGGTGGTATCTTGACGATTTGCGCAGGACTAACTGCTGCTGAACTATCTGCCGCTATTCCTGAAACGGGGGGAATGATGGCATATTTAAAGAGGACTTATGGAAACTTAACTGCTTTCTTGCTTGGCTGGGCACAAACTGTCATATACTTCCCTGCAAATATTGCAGCTCTTGCTATTATTTTCGGGACACAAACGGTTAGTTTATTTGGCCTAAATGTTAATGAACACAAAATGCTAATTATCGCAATTGCAATTATCACAGCAACATTTGTAACTCTTATGAACTTTTTAGGAGCTAAAGCAGCTGGTGGAATCCAAATGGCTTCGACTATATGCAAATTGGTTCCATTAGCATTGATTATTATTTTTGGATTACTACACAAAAGTGACGTTACTTTTCAGCTTTTTCCAATTGAGGCAGGGCCGAACAAATCTATGATATCTGCCCTTGGATCTGGTTTACTCGCAACAATGTTCGCCTATGATGGATGGATTCATGTAGGGAATATTGCTGGAGAAATGAAAAACCCTAAAAAAGACTTACCTAAAGCAATCGTATTAGGATTATCAACAGTAATGGTTGTTTATTTATTAATTAATGTCGCGTTTCTAATGGTCATGTCTGCAACATCGCTCGCAGGTACTGATACACCCGCTTCTCAAGTAGCTACAATTCTTTTTGGAGCTATGGGAGGAAAACTAGTTACCATTGGCATTTTAATTTCCGTATTTGGAACGATTAATGGTTATATTATGACAGGAATGCGAATTCCTTATGCCATGGCTATTGAGAACAAACTACCATTTAGTAAATGGTTTGCTACACTATCTAAAAATAGTCGGGTCCCTTATAATTCTGGTCTATTTATGCTATTTATTTCAATTATTATGATGGCCGTCGGCGGATTCAATACTCTTACTGATATGTTGGTATTTGTAATATGGATATTCTACACAATGACATTCCTTGCTGTATTCATCTTACGAAAAAGGGAATCCGAACTTGTGCGACCTTATAAAGTTCCATTGTATCCTTTTATACCATTAGTTGCTATTATTGGCGGATTGTTCATTGTTATTAATACCTTATTCACTCAACCTCTGCTAGCTTTATGTGGAATAGGCCTAACTGCACTCGGCCTCCCTATTTATTACACTATGCGTAAAAAGGGACAATTTGGTTTAGAAAATCATAACGAGTAGACCAGTCTTTCTTAAAGATGTGATACAAAATTTTATGATTAGATTGCAATTAATAAATAGTCTATTTTACTTCTTTATCCTTCTAAAAGATACATTAGTCTAACAAATAATAAACAAGGAGAACCCCTTTTGGGTTCTCCTTGTTTATTATTTTCCAGTATCCTAGTTCTTTACCCTAAGTTAATTTATTCTTTATCCATTCTGCATTCCTACCTTTAGAAACCAATTTAATATATCCCTGTGAATTTAAAGCGTGTAATGTTTTATTTATAGTACTTTCACTTATGTCTGGATGCATGTTTCGAATATTTTCTTTAGTAAAAGGATGATTTTGCCTGTCTATGTATTTCTCAATTCTTTTTCTTTTAGTATGAGTGCTTATACAATTTTTTATTAAATTACCTAATTCTTCATATGCATCTAAAACAATATCTAAAAAAATTTTCATCCAGAAAACTACATTATGATCTCCTTGATGCCAATTAGCTGCAGATCTATACAGAGCATCATAATAATCTGATTCATATTTTTTAAAATATTTCTCTATACATGTATATTTTACAAATGTATATCCACTTTCAATTAATAACCATTGAATTAATATTTTTGCTAACTTGCCATTCCCTTTATTAAATGGATAAATACATAGGAAATTTAATATAAATTGAGGAATCAGTAGGAGCGGATGAAAATTCCCTTTAGCCCTTAATGTATTATATTGTTCGCATAGCTGATACAAATATTGCGGAACCATATCATATAAAACAACTGTACTTAATTTGGATTGATTATTTAACATTGGAATACACGATAATACAAGTTCGTTTTTTCTCCAATTACCACTTTCAGACGTTGAATAATTCAGTAATTGGAAATGCAGTTCTTGAATTGTTTGTGGTTTAATAGGCAGTTTGTGATTTTCTTTTTGCACAAGTTCTAATGTTTTACAATAACAAAATAAAGCGTCCTCTTCCAATGTTTGAGGGCTAACATGATTAGAAACAAATTTTTTCAACTGTTTATTTGAGAATGTAAACTTGTCATATATATTAGGAAAAGTTTTAATATATTGTAGGGATATACTCTTTTCCAAAAGATTAAAGATCTCTGGTTTTTGAGTTTGATATGCTGATATTTCTCCTTTATATTCACTGATTTTACTTATAATATTTATTAGTTCCCTTTTAAATTCTAAATTTGTATATTTTTCTTCAAAGAAATTTCTCATCTCGTTCCCTCCTTTCCCTACGGTTTATTGCCAACTTTGTATGCTCCATTATCCCCCTAATTTTCACATTTCCTACTGTATACTTATTGTTATAAATGCCCATTAAGGATGTAATTAAACGGTAGCCAGATGCACACAGGGACCGCTCTCTTCTTATTAATGTATGTATTAGATTGCTAATGTTAATTAATAAATAAAAAGGCACTCTCTTAAATTTTAAAAAAAGTGCTTTTTATTTAATCAAATTTGTCTGCATTTAGTGCCTTAATAGAAAGTATACACAAAAGGTATCAATCCTTTGTGAAAGACATAACATATTTAGCTATAAATAGTTATGTTGATTCTAAAAATGTTCAATCTTGATATGTTATGAACTAATATCATGAAGGCCATTAACTTCTTAATAATGTTTATAAAATGATTCTTTACAAGACGAAAGTACTGTATTTCAGTTTAAACAAACATTTTTCTATAGTATTTAATTTCAGATTACATTAGATTAGATACATTTAAACTTTTGCCAAGCATTTATATATCCGACATAATATAATAAGATAAATTCACCTTATAGTATTGGTGACATGGTTTCTTTTAATGTATGTACAGAATGATTAAAGTTAAACTTTTCTTCCTCATTTAACTCAATTTCTATAATTTCCCGAATACCTTGACGATTTATAACAGCAGGAACTCCTATATATACATCATTATGACCATATTCATTTTCAAGGTATGCAGATACTGTTAATACACTATTTTCATGATGTAGAATTGCCTTTGTGATACGTAATAAAGACATTCCAATTCCATAACAGGTTGCTCCCTTACGTTCAATTATATGATAGGCCGCATCACGTGAACGAACAAAAATTTCGTCTAAGTCACTTTGATTATACTGACTTTTATTTTCTAAAATGGTTTGTAGCTTTTGAACGCCAACTGACACATGACTCCAAACCGGAAGCTCCGTATCACCATGTTCACCAATTATATAAGCATGAACATTATGAGAATCGATTTCAAAATATTCTCCTAACATGTAACGGAAACGTGCAGAATCAAGTGTTGTACCTGAACCAATTACGCGTTCTTTCGGCAATCCAGATTCTTTCCAAGTTACATATGTTAAAATGTCCACTGGATTTGTTGCAATTAAGAAAATACCATCGAATCCGCTTGACATGACATTACGTATAATTTCTTTAAAAATCTTAGTATTTTTTTCAACTAAGTCTAAACGTGTTTCACCTGGTCTCTGTGGCAATCCGGCTGTTATTACAACAATTTGTGCATCTTTACAGTCCTCACAGCTACCCTTCCATACTTTTGTTGGTGATGGTGAAAAAGGAATTGCATGACTTAAATCCATTGCTTCTCCTTCTGCCCTTGCTTCATTTACATCTACAAGAACGAATTCTTCTGCCAACCCCTGATTAATCATACAATATGCATAACTACACCCTACGGCCCCTGTACCAATTAAAACTACACGATTAATATTTTTATTCATTTATAGATCCCTCACTATTTATGTTATGTTTTTGTGCATTGTTGTTATTCTAATAAAAAGAGATTTAATTGATTTTGAATAAACAAATAATGAACTCGAAATACATTAATGTTCAATACCAAATAGTTAAACTTAAATTCCTTTTCATATGTATTTCCAGCAAATATTGCTCCAACTTTATTTTTTATTTAACTCAAAAAAATATTATGTATAGCTTCACTAGATAAGATAATTTTTCTTTATCTACATTCCAAAGATTCATTGATATTCTGTGAAAAATCTAGTTTATACATCTAGTTAAATAAAATTGTTAACGCTTACATTTTTGTTAAGATTCATTAACTGATTATCACTTCTCATAATGACATTCATGCTTATATTATCTTCATTCAAATCTAATTACTGCAAATTTTAATTTTGTATATCGAAGGTCATCTCACCTATTTTAGCAATAACCCCCTAAAAGCACTTCTATACCAAACAAACTTTTTCAAAATTCATTTTCTAATAAACCTCCCACTAATTTTTTAGAGTTTTCTGTAATAAATCCGACATGTGATCTTGCATTTTATATTAACAAATTTAAGTCACATAAGTTGTGAATGTTTTTTGTATATTTCCCTTCCCTTATATGTCTAACAAATACAAATAATATATTTTATAAAAGAAAAAAATATATTTAAAAGAATTATTAAAACGGTATTTCCAGCTAATTAAGCCAACTGATATAAAAATAACATTCAAATTAATTATGTTATTTTTATACGAAAAATGATTATATTAGTAGCTTAAATTTTTATTTGTGTTTGTAATGGGATGTTTTCCTCACATTGAGATTCAACTAAATCGCCCTTCTCTTCAGGGGTAGGGTTGTTTTGGGTTATATAATGATATACCATGCCAACAAATACAGATCCACCAATAATATTTCCAATTGTAACTGGAATTAAATTATAAATAGCCCCACTAAAAGAAATTGTATTGGGATGTGGCGATACCAGGGAGATTGCAAATAGCGATAAATTTGCAATGCTATGTTCATATCCAGATAAAAAGAATGTAAAAACCAATAACATCATAACAATTATTTTTGCTGTATCCCCTTTTACTTGAGAAGGAAGGAAACATGCTAGACAAACAAGCCAATTACATAAAATAGCTTTGAAAAAAAGCTGTATTGTCGGAGTATTCATTTTTACTTCAACAACATTACTTATCAAATGTTCATATTCTATTTGATCAAAAATACCAGTACCATAAAATAATAACGCAAAAAATATTGCACCTACCAGATTACCTAAAAAACAAGCACCCCAGTTACGACAAGTATCTAAGACCGTTGTTTTTTTTCGTAAGGTCGAAATTGTAAAATACATTGTATTCCCAGTAAATAATTCCGCTCCACCATATATTATTAATATAAGTGCAATTCCAAAAAATAAAGAAGCACTTAAATAAGTTGCGGGTGAATTTACAACGTGAAAAAAATCCCCTAATTTAAAACATAATACTATAATAAATCCAATATAGATGCCGGCTAATAATGCACGAACAAAATATTGTATTGGGTTTATATCTAATATTTGTTTCTTCTTTTGTGCAAGTTTTATAGCATCAGCTATCCCTTGTTCTAACATAAAATTACACACTCCTTTAGTTCATGGTTATTATAAATAATCCTAAGAATAAACTACATGTTTCAATATTCACTTTCAAGATTTTGTTCAATATTTCACAAAATAAACATACTCACTTTACAAAATGATTCAAATGATGTGCAATCTGCTATATTCACTAAATCCTAGAAGGTGCATAATACACGAATATACCTAATCAATATAGAATAAAAGAATAATTAATCTGGTATAAAAAGTTTTAATTTATCATGTTTAGGAAAAGCACTCCATCTTAATTTTTACTTACTTGTATAGTGACCTATCAGGAAATTATTCGCATTTATACATAATAAAACTTTAATTATAAGGTTACAGTGTGTTTGTATGCGTTATTCTTTAAAAATTGAAGAAATACTACTATCAGCAAACATATTTAACATTTTCCATCTGAAATATCTTAGTAACATTTTTAAAATTTGCCTCTAACCTATGGGTTTAATGGGATCATCTTTGTATCTCATTACCCGAATAAAGATAATTTATGACATATTTTAAAACAAACTATATATCAAGCAATCTGCTTTTTAAAATTGTTATAATATGAACGAACATCATTGCTCAATACTTCACAATCAAAAGGGGAAATTGATATGAGAAAACGAAAACGCTTAGTAATAATCGGTAATAGTATATCTAGTTTACGCTGTATTGAAGAGATTTTAATACAAAACCCTAATATGTATAGCATTTCTATTTTCAGTGATGAACTCTATCCTCTCTACAATCAAATAAACACTATTTCATTACAATTAGATATTAAAAATAGAATACAAAAGCAATATAATTGGTACAAACAACATAATATTAAGCTTTTTACAAACGAAAAGGTAATAGAAATTGACCGTGAGGACGAGGTCATTGTTACAGATAAACGCCGTATTGTTTTCTACGATAAACTCATCATTGCAACAGGATCTACTGCTTTTATTTTTCCCGTTAAAGGACTGCAATTATTGGGAGTAAATAAACTTAGAACAACTGAAGAAATCCAATTTCTCTTAAATATTAAGAAGCATGCAAAAAAAGCTATTATTATTGGTAATGGCCTGCTTGGTCTAAAAATTGCACAAAAATTATTTGATTTTGGAATAGACGTCCACGTAGTTCATTTCAGTTCACACTTAATGGCAAAACAAGATATCTTGGCTTGTTCATTACTATGTAACAAGCTAAAAGCAAAAGGGATTCAATTTCTCATGGAAAAAAACACGGTTAAAATCCTAGGTACAGACTATGCAGAGGGGATCCAATTCGAAGATGGCACTATTAAAAAATACGATTTAATTGTAATACCTATTGGTAGGCGACCTAATACACATTTAGCAAAAAAAGCTGGCTTATATTTTAAACGTGGCATAGTTGTTAATAAGTATATGCAAACAAATGATAAATTAATTTATGCAATTGGTGAATGCACTGAACACAATGGGATTACATTAGGATTTCCAGCTCCCCTCCATGCACAAGCTACTGTATTGGCCGAGCATATAACAAATGTACAGACAAATACTCTTTTTGCATAATTTCTTAGTTAATTAAAACTAATTCTTTATAACTTTTATCTAAAAAACTCTTCTTAATAATTGTTTAAGAAGAGTTTTAAACCTTTGAAAACGTGTTAAAGAGAACACCTTAATATTGACACATTTGCAACCCCGTTACGTATTAAATTAAAGTATTAATTTAACGAATTTCCGGAAAGAATTCTCCTTCCTCAAGCGTGTGAAGGGCGTAGCCCAACGGTAGGTGGGAGATG